>JAGWTW010000021.1 GCA_028868735.1 Hyphomicrobiales bacterium
CTCGGCGTCGGCGAGGCGCTCGTCTCCATGCTCGACGACAAGGGATCGCCCAACATGGTGGAGCGCACGCTGATCGCGCCGCCGCAATCGCGCGTCGGGCCGATCACGCCGCAGGAACGCCAGGCGACGATCGACGCATCCGCGCTGAAAGGCAAATACGACACGGCGATCGATCGCGAATCGGCTTTCGAAATCCTGCAGAAACGTTCGGGCGACCGCAGCCTGAACGCCGGCGCGCCGACGGCGCCGGGGCAACAACCGCAGGAAGCTTCGGCCGGCGGCGGCATCCTCGGCGAGATCGGCGGCATGCTCGGCGGGATCCTGGGCGGCGGATCGACAAGCGCCACAGGCAAGCGACAGCGCATGTCGACTGGCGAAATGATCGTGCGCTCGGCGGCGCAATCGGCTGCGCGCTCGGTCGGCACGACGCTCACACGCGCGATCCTGCGCGGCGTCCTCGGCGGCATGTCGCGCTGACGAACGACTACGGAGCGCGCGAATGGCGATCAATTACTGGGGCGTGCTCGCGGCGACCGTCGCCGCCTGGATATTCGGCGCCGTCTATTACGGCGTGCTCGGCGAACGGTGGATGATCGCGCTCGGGCGCAGCCAAGCAGACATCGCCGCGCGACGCGCGAAGAAGGTCGTGCCGGTCGGTCCCATGGTCATTTCCTTCGTCGCCGAACTCGTAATGGCCTTCATGCTCGCCGGGCTGGTCGGACACATTGCCGGCGGCGCGCCGACGATCAAGGCTGGCCTGCTGACCGGCGGCCCCTGCTGGCTCGGCTTCGTCGTCACCGTTCTCGCGACGAACTACGGCTATCAGCAGGCCAAACCGTCGCTGACGATCATCGACAGCTTGCACTGGCTCGGCGTGCTGTTGATCCAGGGCATCGTGATCGGGGCCGTTGGCTGACGCTTTGCCCCGAAAACGAGGCGGGATAGTCTGACGCCGCAAGGAGTCGGACAGACATGGCGACCATCGAATCAGTTCTCGAGAAGCTCGACGCCAACCGCGACGCAGCGCTGCAGCGGTTGTTCGCGCTGATCGGCATCAAGTCGGTCTCGACCGATCCGGCCTATGCGGTAGACTGCGCGAAAGCGGCCGAATGGATGGCCGCGCAATTGCGCGATATCGGCTTCAATGCGGACGTGCGGCCCACGACCGGCCATCCGATGGTCGTCGGCCACGCCAAGGCGACCAACCGCGATGCGCCGCATCTGCTGTTTTACGGCCATTACGACGTGCAGCCGGTCGATCCGCTCGACCTCTGGGAGAGCGATCCGTTCGGCGCGAAGATCGTCGATGCGCCTACGGGCAAGCAGATCTTCGGCCGCGGCGCCGCCGACGACAAAGGGCAGCTCATGACCTTCATCGAGGCCTGCCGCGCCTGGCGCGATTGCGGCGGACTGCCTTGCGACGTCACCGTTCTGCTCGAAGGCGAGGAGGAAACCGGTTCGCCCTCGCTGCCGGCGTTTCTCGCAGCAAACAAGAAGGAATTATCGGCCGATCTGATGCTGGTCTGCGATACCGGCATGTGGGACCGCACGACGCCGGCGATCACGACCATGCTGCGCGGGCTCGTGCTCGAGGAAGTGACGATCCGCGCCGCCGATCGCGACCTGCATTCCGGTCTCTACGGCGGCGCGGCGATCAATCCGATCCGCGTGCTGGCCGGAATCATCGCCGATCTGCACGACAGCAAGGGACGCGTCACGCTTCCAGGCTTCTACGACGACGTGGCCGACCTCCCGGAAGACGTGGCCGAACAATGGCGCAATCTCGATTTCGACGAGCACGCCTTTCTCGGCGACGTGGGCCTCTCTGTCCCTGCCGGCGAAGCCGACCGCAGCGTGCTCGAGCAGATCTGGTCGCGTCCGACCTGCGACGTGAACGGCGTATTCGGCGGCTACACGCTCAAAGGCTCGAAGACCGTGCTGCCTGCCGAAGCGACGGCGAAATTCTCGTTTCGCCTCGTCAGCAAGCAGAAACCCGAGGAAATCGCGAACGCCTTTCGCGAATTTGTCCGCGCGCGGCTGCCGGAGGATTGCCGCGCGGAATTCGTTTCGCACGGCGCGAGCCCGGCGCTGCAATTGCCATTCGGCTCGGAGACGCTCTCGCGCGCCAGACGCGCGCTTCAGGCAGAATGGGGCAAGGAGCCCGTTATGGCGGCGTCCGGCGGGTCGATCCCGATCGTCGGCGCTTTCAAGCGCGATCTCAAAATGGACGCGCTGATGGTCGGCTTCGGCCTCGACGACGACCGCGTGCATTCGCCGAACGAGAAATACGAATTGTCCTCGTTCCAGAAGGGCGCGCGCAGCTGGGCGCGCATTCTCGCGGCGCTGGCGGCGTGAGGCCTTCCGGCGCGCATCGGGCGGTTGGTTCGTGACCGTCTTTCGCGGCCTCGTCGCGCTGGCGCTGCTTCTCGGCGTCGCCTTCGTCTTCAGCGAAGATCGAAGATCGCTCCCAAAACGCGTCGTGATCGCGGGCGTACTCCTGCAGATCGCGCTCGCGACGCTCCTGATCAAATTTCCGCCGGCCGTCGTCGCCGTTCAGAAACTGACGCAGGCCGTCGAGGCCTTGCAACGCGCGACCGACGCGGGAACCACGCTCGTCTTCGGTTATCTCGGCGGCGGCGAACTGCCTTTCGTCGAGAACAAGAATGGCTCGTCCTTCATTCTCGCCTTCCGCGCCTTTCCGATGGTGTTGACCATTGCGGCGCTCTCCGCCCTGCTCTTCCATTGGGGCGTGATGCAAACGATCGTCGCCGGGCTCGCCTTCGTGCTGCGGCGTTCGCTCGGCATTGGCGGCCCGCTCGGGATCGGCGCCGCCGCACATATTTTCCTGGGCATGGTGGAGGCGCCGCTCATCGTCAGGCCGTGGCTTGTCACCATGTCGCGCGGCGAACTCTTCGCGCTGATGAGCTGCGGGCTCGCCGGCATAGCCGGCACGGTCATGGCGATCTATGGCGCAATCCTCGGCGGCCATGTGCCCGACGCCCTGCCCAACATCGTCACCGCCGCAATCATTTCGACGCCGGCGGCCCTCGCGCTCGCGGCGATCATGGTTCCCTTCGCGCCCGATCCGAAGCCCGCCGCCATCCTTCTCGGCGATCCGCCGGCGAACGCGATGGAGGCGATCGTTCGCGGCACGATGGACGGCGTGAAGATTCTCGCGGGCATCGTCGCGCTTCTCATCGTGCTCGTCGCGCTCGTTCATCTCGCCGACGCCGCCCTGTCGCTGCTGCCGGCCATCGGCGGCGCGCCCGTCACCTTGCGCGGCCTCTTCGCGCTTCTGTTTCGGCCGCTGGTCTGGCTCATCGGCGTGCCGTGGGAGGAAAGCGATGCCGCCGCGCATCTCATGGCGACAAAGACGGCGCTCAACGAATTCGTCGCCTATCTCGATCTCGCCAATCTGCCAAAGGACGCATTGAGCGACCGTAGCCGCCTCATCATGACCTATGCGCTCTGCGGCTTCGCCAATTTCGGCTCGCTCGGCGTCATGATCGGCGGCATGACGACCATGGCGCCGGAGCGCAGGCACGACATCGTGTCGCTCGCGCCGCGCGCATTGATCTCGGGCACGCTGGCGACGCTGATGAGCGGAGCGGTTGTGGGGATGATGTAAAATTTGTCTTCCTGCGGTAAGCTTGTTTTGATCCGAAAGTGAGCATTCCAAATGTCTTTGCGATCAGGCATTCTTTCAAGATTCACTGCGTCGACTTTGCTACTTATAATTTTTTCATCGACATGTTTTTGTCAAACAAATAGACCGCGACCCGATGAATTTAAAGATAAAATGAAAATTTGTCGAAATAACATGTGGATTGATGGCGATTTTAAAATGTATACTCCTGGTACTTATAAAATCGCTGTTTGCCACGGAGGCTCGACCGATATTTCTCATACGTTAGAGTTTCAAAAAGACGGCAATTTGGTCCTGTACATGATCGGCAACCCCAACAAAGCATTGTGGAGTTCACAAACTGCCGGCAAATCAGCTACGGGTTTGATCTTCCAGCCGGATGGGAATTTTGTCATTTACGCCAACAAAAAGGCGCTTTGGCAGACGGGCACTGCCAATCACCCGCAGGCTCGCGGTTTTCTAAAGGCAGACGAGGCGAATGTCGTGATTTATGACTGCCCCTCCGACTTCTCCTGCCCAGTGCTATGGCGCGCGCTGAACTGATATCGCGCGCGATAGTGTGACGTTCTGACTCTTTCTATCTGGCGGAATAGATCGCGGCGGCCCGGTCTTTGGCGATAGATGCATCGCGTTTAAGCGCCCCCCTTCCCCCTCCCCTTCGCGTATGCAAAAAGGCGCGGAAAGACCGCTGGGATCCTCGCCATGCCCGTTTCCGACCTGCCCTTCGCCGCCGCCTTTCCGCCGGTCGAGGAGGCGCGCTGGCGCGAGCTGGCGACCGCCGCGCTGAAGGGCGCGCCTTTCGAGAAGCTCACGGCCAAGACTTACGACGGCCTCGGCGTTCAGCCGCTCTATCCGCGCGCCAAATCCGCAACCCGCCAGCCCGGCCGGGCGCATGCCGGACCCTGGGCGATCCTCGGCCGCATGGACGCCGCCGATCCGGCGCTCGCCAATGCGCTGGCGCTCGCCGATCTGGAGAACGGCGCGACGGGGCTGCAGATCGCCTTTTCCGGCGCCGAGGGCGCTTACGGTTTCGGGCTGTCCGCAACAGAAGCGGCGCTCGCCAAGGCGCTCGACAACGTCTGGCTCGACGCCGGCATCGCCATCGAAATCGACGCGCCGGGCCACGGCCGCGATGCGGCGCTGGCGCTCGCCAAGCTTCTCGAAGCCCGCAAGGTCGATCCGAAGACGACCGCCATTTCCTTCGGCCTCGATCCGCTCGGCGCGATCCTGCGCGGGGCCGTGCAGGCGCGCTATGCCGACATCGTTCCGCATCTCGTGGAGACGACGAAGACGCTCGCCGCCGCCGGATATGCGGGTCCGTTCTGCGTCGCAGACAGCCGGCGCGTGCATGCGGCCGGCGGCGCGGAAGCGCAGGAGCTCGCTTTCGCGATCGGCGCGGCGCTGTCCTATCTGCGCGCGCTGGAAGCCGGCGGCCTTTCGCTCGAAGCCGCGCGCGACGCCATTTCCTTCCGCATCGCCGTCGACGCCGACGAATTTCTCGGCGTCGCCAAACTGCGCGCGCTGCGCCGGCTCTGGGCGCGCGTGCAGGAAGCCTGCGGCCTTCGCGCAACACCCGCTATCGTTCACGCGGAGACGGCGTGGCGCATGATGACGCGACGCGATCCCCAGGTGAACATGCTGCGCGCGACGCTCGCCGTGTTTTCGGCTGCGGTCGGCGGCGCGGATCGCATTTCCGTTCTGCCCTATACGCAGGCTTGCGGCCTGCCGGACGAATTCGCGCGACGCATCGCGCGCAATACGCAACTCGTGCTCCTGGAGGAATCGAACCTCGACAAGGTCGCCGATCCCTCCGCCGGCGCGGGCGGGTTCGAGACCTTGACGGACGCGCTCTGCGAAAAGGCCTGGAGCCTTGTGCAACAGTCGGAAAAGGCCGGCGGCGTCGCCGCCGAAATCGCCTCGGGCGCGCTGCAAAAGGCCGTCGCCTCCGCCGCGAGCGAACGCGAGAAGAACGTCGCCCGCCGCAAGGATCCGCTGACCGGGCTGAGCGAGTTTCCCAACATCGCCGAAAAGCCGGTCGATGTTCTCGCGCCCGCATCGACCGCCGCGCCGACGCCGGCCGGCGCGCTCGGCGCGCACAGGATCGCCGAGCCCTTCGAGGCGCTGCGCGACCGTTCCGACGCGCTGGCCGCGAAAGGCAAGCGGCCGACGATCTTCCTCGCGAGCCTCGGTCCGATCGCAGCCTTCACGGCGCGTGCGACCTTCGCCAAGAATTTCTTCGAAGCCGGCGGCGTCGAGGCGCTGACCAACGATGGTTTTACATCGGCGGAAGCGGCCGCCGAAGCCTATGCGAAATCCGGGGCGGAACTCGCCTGCATTTGTTCCTCGGACGCACTCTATGCGGAGCATGCGGAAGCGGCCGCACGCGCATTGAAGGCCAGGGGGGCGAAGCTGGTCGCGCTGGCCGGACGCGGCGGCGACAAGGAGCCCGCCTACAGGCAGGCCGGCGTCGACGATTTCGTTTTCGCAGGCTGCGATGCGCTCGTCGCGCTGAGCCGCGCCTGGCAGGCGATCGGCTGATGCGCGGATTTTTGTTCGCGGCGGCGCTGGTCGCCGGCGCTCAGCCCGCATCAGCGTTCTCGAACAAGTTCGATGGCGTCTGGACAGTCGACGTGCGCACCACTGTCGGCGATTGCCAGCCGGAAATCGAAGGCGCCGTGACGATCGAGGGCGGACGCGTCGTCGCTTCGAGCGGCGCAGACATCGCGGTCTGGGGGTATGTCGAAGACAGCGGCGATGTGAGCGCGCGCTTCACCCAGGGCCAGGCCGTTCTTCGCGCCAGCGGGAAGGCGAGAGCCGCGGCCGCAGGAGGCGCCTGGTCCTCCAACACCAATTATTGCGGCGGCGTCTGGAGCGCGCGGCGCGAGAAATAGTTTCGCGCAGGCGGATCGCTTAGCCAGCCGCGGAAAAAGGCGCGCAGCGCCTGCGTATTCGCCTCGGTCGCGCGCCAGAACAGACGCGCCGCCGCCATCGCAGCCAGCAGCACCCCCGCCATCAGCGCCCAACGCGACCATGCGACGGGCGCGCTACGCCAGCCGAAGCCGAGGCGATCCTGCGCGGCGGCGCACAGGAAGACGACGACAGGCAGATGGGTCGCGTAGAGCGAAAACGAGAATTCCGACAGAAATCTGTGTCCGCGCCAGAGCGAGAAGCGCCAGATTTCGCCGTCGTCGAAACGAAGCGACAATAGCAGGTTGGCGAAAGCGAACGCGACGGCCGCGTCCGCCAAGCCGCCGATCCACCAGATTTCGACGAGCGAATACCGCAAGCCGACGCGCAGCCCGACGGCGACGAGGACGAAAGTTGCGAGCGCGATGCGCGACGCGACGATGGGCCGCGAAATCCGTGCGGCGCAAGCGCCCGACAACCACAGCGCAAAGCCGAAGAGATGGTAGCTGAGCGTGAGCGACATGATCGCCGTCACCGCCAGCGCGCCGGCAAGGGCCGCGACGCGCAACGGCTTCTGGTAGCCGGACGAGAAACCGACGCCGACGAGACCGAAAGCGACGTAGTACCAATATTCGTGCGAGAGCGTCCAAAGTGCGGAATCCGTGCCGAAATAGCGCGCGAAAATGTCTTGCAGATTGAGAAGATTTGCGGCGAGCACGCCGAGGCTCGAACGGTCTGCGTAGATCGGCAGATCGTAGACGCCCGCAGCGCCGAACCAGCGGCGCCCGAGCGTGTCGAGCACGATCGTCAGCGCCAGCGCGGGGACGAGAACGAGATAGATGCGGATCGTTCGATCGACGAGATAACGTCGGAAAAAGCAACGCCCGCGTTCGGCCTGGGCAAGCACCGCGCCGCCGATGAGAAAACCGGAAAGAACGAAGAAGACGACCACGGCCTGATGCGCGAAGCCGTAGAAGAACCACGCGAGATAGGCGAGCGCGCCGCGATGCTCCGCCGGAATGTCCGCCAGCGTCACGAGTGCGGACGCTTCGACATGCGTGAACAGGACGGCAAGCGCGGCAAGGCCGCGGGCCGCATCGACGAAGAGCGAGGTTTGCCGATTCATATTGGCCGTTCAGGGGGAACGAACGCCCCCGCTGGCGCCATGGTGCGCGCACGGCATTTGAAGGTCGACGGAAACCTTTTGTTAACGCTAAGACGGCCCCCGCCGGGAAGGTCGACGGGGGCCGCCTCCGCCCCAGCCCCCGCGGGGCTCCAGCCGACGATCGTTCCTTCGTGCGGCCAACCCCGAGACAATGGGCCCGCAATTGCACGCGCTCGTGTGAGCCAGCTTACACATGAGCAGAGAAATTACGCTTTCATCCGCCCGAGCCGTCGTTCGTGGCGCGCAACAGATTGGCGCACCGGCGCATCGTCCGGCGGCTGCGGCCGGCGCACCATGGCCACCAGAGCGTAACTGACAATCTGCAGCAGGAACGATGCCCTCACCGCTCCTTCAATCCCTTCTGCTTCAGGCGCCAGACCAGCAGGTCGATCCGGTCCTGCCCGAAGAAGGGCTCGCCCTCGAAGACGAAGGTCGGCACGCCCCAATGGCCGGACGCCGCGTGGTCGGCCTCGTTCTGCGCGATGATCTTTTCAAAATGATCGGGATCGGCCGCAACCGTCGCGTCGAGCTTTGCGAGATCGAAGCCGGCGCGCGTCGCGGCGTGGGCGAGATGGTCGCCCTCGTGCCAATTGTCGACCGTCCCGCTCCACATCATGGTCGCGACTTCGGTGATGAAGGCGAGGCCTGCACCCTGCTCCTGCGCCGCCGCGCCGAGCCGCGTGAGGCGGCGGATGCGCGGCTGCTCTGGCGCGACCTCGAGAGTCGTCATGTTCTGCACGATCGGATCGGGGCGCGGGAATCGGAAGGGAATGTTCTCGCTCTGCGCGACGCGCATCGAATCGCGCACGACGTAGGCCGCGAATTTCGGATTGGTTTTTTTGAAGAAGTCCGGCACGCGCACGGCGAGCGGGTAGACCGGCCTGGCGTTCACGACGAGATCGTATTTTTCGACGATCAGCTTGGTCTTCGGCAGAGCGAGATAGGAATAGGGGCTGCGGAAGGAAAAGAAGAGATCGACAGAAAGAGTCATTGGTCCTCCGCGGAGGCGTCGCCCGCATTGGCGGGCCGACGCGCCCGTGACGATATAGCCGAGCGCTCCCGGCTGTCATTCTCACGCGCTCGAGAGCCAGCCGTCCGTCCGGTCCCGGCGCAGAGGACATCGGCAATGGCCGACCTGCCGCAGACACAGGTCGCACGACGCAAACGCCTCATCCTGAGGAGCGCCGAAGGCGCGTCTCGAAGGATGGCGCCAGCCCGCATGCTTCGAGACGCCTGCTGCGCCGGCTCCTCAGCATGAGGGGGCTGTCTGCAGGCATCCCGCCGCAGATCCGCCCCACGTGGCGCCGCACAATCGGCCGGGTTATAATGCCTGCCGACCCGGCCGCCGCGCCGCTCTTCGGGACCCCTTGAGCTATGAGCCGCATTCCTGACTTCGCCGAAATCGCCTTCGCGCCCGCAACCGCCCCGACGGCGGCCAACGACGCCGCCCCCTGGATGACGCCCGAGGGGATCGAGGTGAAGCCGGCCTACGGCCCGGCCGACGTCGAGGGGCTCGCCTATATCGATTCCTTCCCCGGCGCCGCCCCCTATCTGCGCGGGCCCTACCCCACAATGTACGTCAACCAGCCGTGGACCGTGCGCCAGTACGCAGGCTTCTCGACGGCGGAGGATTCGAACGCCTTCTACCGGCGCAATCTGGCGGCGGGGCAGAAGGGCCTGTCGGTCGCCTTCGATCTCGCCACCCATCGCGGCTACGATTCCGATCATCCGCGCGTCTCCGGCGACGTCGGCATGGCGGGCGTGGCCATCGATTCCATCTACGACATGCGCACGCTCTTCTCCGGCATCCCGCTCGACCAGATGAGCGTGTCGATGACGATGAACGGCGCCGTTCTGCCGGTGCTCGCGCTCTACATCGTGGCGGCCGAGGAACAGGGCGTGCCGCCGGAGAAATTGTCGGGCACGATCCAGAACGACATTCTCAAAGAATTCATGGTGCGCAACACCTACATCTATCCGCCGCAACCCTCGATGCGGATCATCTCGGATATTTTCGCGTACACGTCGCAGCATATGCCGAAGTTCAACTCGATCTCGATCTCCGGCTATCACATGCAGGAAGCCGGCGCGACGCAGGATCTCGAACTCGCCTACACGCTCGCCGACGGCGTCGAATATATCCGCGCCGGCATCGGCGCCGGGCTCACGGTGGATCAGTTCGCGCCGCGCCTTTCGTTCTTCTGGGCGATCGGCATGAACTTCTTCATGGAGGTCGCCAAGCTGCGCGCCGCGCGGTTGATCTGGGCGAAGCTCGTCAAGGATTTCGGGCCGAAGTCGGAAAAGAGCCTGCCGTTGCGCACGCATTCGCAGACGAGCGGATGGTCGCTGACGGCGCAGGACGTCTACAACAACGTGATCCGCACGTGCATCGAGGCGATGGCGGCGACGCAGGGCCACACGCAGTCGCTGCACACCAACGCGCTCGACGAGGCGCTGGCGCTGCCGACCGATTTTTCCGCGCGCATCGCCCGCAACACGCAGCTCTTTCTGCAGCAGGAGAGCGGCACGACGCGCATCATCGATCCGTGGGGCGGCTCGTATTATGTGGAGCGGCTGACCGCCGAACTCGCGAAGAAGGCCTGGGGGCACATCCAGGAGATCGAGAAGCTCGGCGGCATGGCGAAGGCGATCGACGCCGGCATTCCGAAGCTACGGATCGAGGAAGCCGCCGCCAAGACGCAGGCGCGCATCGATTCCGGACAGCAGACGGTCGTCGGCGTCAACAAGTTCAAGCCGTTGAACGATCCCCCGATCGACGTGCTCAAGGTCGACAATTCCGCGGTGCGCGCGCAACAGATCGAAAAATTGAAGCGATTGCGCGCCGAACGCGACGAGGCCAAATGTCAGGCTGCGCTGTCGGCGCTGACGGAGGGCGCGAAGGCGAAGGGCAATCTGCTGGCGCTCGCGATCGACGCGGCGCGCGCGATGGCTACGGTCGGCGAGATTTCAGACGCGCTCGAAAAAGTGTTCGGACGGCATCGCGCCGAGATCAAGTCGATCTCCGGCGTCTACAAGAGGGAGGCCGGCGTGCATTCCGCCGCTATCACGCGCGTGCAGAAGATGGTCGAGGCTTTCGAGGAGAACGACGGCCGCAGGCCGCGCATTCTCGTCGCCAAGGTCGGCCAGGACGGACATGATCGCGGGCAGAAGGTGATCGCATCGGCCTTCGCCGATCTCGGCTTCGACGTCGACATCGGGCCGCTGTTCGCAACGCCGGCCGAAGCTGCCCGCCAGGCGGTCGAAAACGACGTCCATATCGTCGGTATTTCGTCGCTCGCGGCCGGCCATCTGACGCTCGTGCCGGAATTGCGCGCGGCGCTGGAGCAGGAAGGCCGCGGCGACATCATGATCGTCGTCGGCGGCGTGATCCCGCCGCAGGATTTCGACGCTCTGCGCGCGGCGGGCGCCAGCGCGATCTTCCCGCCGGGCACGGTCATCGCGGATGCCGCCGCAGGCCTGCTGGACGAGTTGAACAACCGCCTGGGCTACGTGCAAAAAGACGCGGCCGAATAGCATTCAGGCGCGGTTCACGCGCGCCGCCGGATTATGACGCCCGCACGTTTGCAGCGTTCGTCGCTTGACGATAAACTTGCCGCAGGCGGCGATCGGAAGGAGAATTTGATGAAGCGACATTTTGCTGCCGGCCTCGTCGCCGCAGCCGCAGCGCTCGCTTTCGCGGCGCCGGCGTCGGCCGATCCCTATGGTCTTCGGCGCACCTGCCCCAACGTGTGGCAGCAAGGTCCGATCATCACCGCCGATTGCTACAATGCGTTCGGCGGGATCAATCGTTCGAGCATCGACGCAACGGCCTGTCCGGCCGGCGTCGGCAACATGAACGGCCGTCTCGCCTGCAACAATCCCGGCTACGGTTACGGCGGAGGCTATGGTTACGGCGGAGGTTACGGTTACGGCGGTCCGCCGCGGCAATGGCGCCATCGCCCGCACGGCCCGAACTGGGATTGACGGGGTGAATCGGAGAATTCCGTGCGCTGTCGCCGCAATGCTGGCGACGGCGCTTACCGCGCCAGCGCATGCAGCCTCGCGCGAGGCGCGCGGCGCGGAACGGTTCGACAGGTCGATCGACCGATTGTCGCGCGCGCACGGCGTGCCGGAGAGATTGATCCGCCGCGTCATCATGCGCGAAAGCCGGTATGCGCCGAACGTGACGAACCACGGCCATTACGGTCTCATGCAGATCAAGCTCGAGACCGCCAAGGGCATGGGCTATGCAGGCGGCGCGAGCGGCCTCCTCGACGGCGAAACGAATCTCACCTACGCCGTCCCCTATCTCGCCAACGCCTATCTCGCGGCCGGCAGGAACGAGGATCGCGCCGTGCAGCTCTACGCCGGCGGCTATTATTACGTCGCCAAACGCGAGCATCTGCTCGGCAAGCTTCGCACGGCGCGATCGAAGCCGTTGTCCGGCGACGTCGACGCGGTCGCCTACGCCGAGCAACCTGCGCAACAGCCCGCCGCGCAGGCGTCGAACCCGTTCGCTGCGCTGTTTTCGGCCATGCGTTCACAACCGGCCGCGCCCACGCCGCAGGAAATCGCCGCCGACCCGCAGGGCCAGGCAGCCGAGGAGGGCGTGGATCCCGTCGTGTTCAAGCGAGCGCCGCTTCCGCCGAAGCGGCCGTCGCGCGACTGACCGCTTTACTTCGGCGGCGGCAAGGCCTCGCCGACGATCGGCGTGTTCGCCGCCGCCGCCGCAGCGACTGCAGGCGATGGCGATGTGATCGGCGTCACGCCCGCGTCAATCACCGCCTGCACATCCGCGTCGGAACGCTTTCTCGTCAGCGTCGCGCCAATCTGGCGCACCGCCTCCGGCGCATTGGCGTAGATGTCGTGGCCTACCCATCCGCCGGAACGGAGCAGCGAAAGATCGTAGACATGCACGCCCATCGCATCGATCGCGGCGGCGTCTTTCGGATTCGACGGATCCATCGCGCCAAGCCGCTGCCTCGAGCCGGCGATCCGGCTCGACAGCGACAATGCGCGGTCGTCGTGCGAGACGAACACCGAGACATGCGAGGCGTCGAGCCGCGCAACCTGCTGACGGAAAACGGAAAGGTCGATGTCGGGCGCAGCCAGCATCACCGAACCGAGCTTGCCATCGAGATCGGGATGGCCGGCGATCGCATTTTCACGCAAGGCCTCCATCGTCAACCAGGCGCCCATCGAATGGGCGAGCACCTGCACGCGTCCAACGCCGGGCGTATGCGAAAGGTCCGAGATCAGCCGCTCGAGCGCGTCGCGGGACGCGGTCGCGGCCTCCTTGTCGGATTCGTAGGCGAACAATTCGCCTTTCGACTTCCAAGCGAACAGGACCGGCACGCCGGTGAAGCCGCCGTCGGCGACGATCTGCGCGAGACGGAACCGCGCTTCTTCGAGCGAAGTGTTGAAACCGTGCACGTAGAGCAGAACGTCGCGGCTGTTGCCGACGCGTCCGGAAATATGCGACGCCAGTTCCGCGCGGAAGGCTTCAGGATCGAGCGAGCGGCTGCGCAGCACGGCGAAATCGCTGCGCGGGTCTGGCGCGCCGAAATGCGGGCTTTCTATTTCGCCGGGCTTGTGGCCAGGCGGCACCGATACGGTCTGAAGCGAGAAGGCTGCGACGCCGTCGGCGCTCTTGCGCGTGGAGGCGACGAACATGGCGACCTGCAGCGGGTCGCCTTTCTGGCGCGAGAAATACCCTCCGACGGACCCGACGTCGCTCGCCATCGCAGAGAACGACGTCGCGCCGTTGCAACCGCCGAGCGCGAGCGCCAGCATCGGCGCGAACGCCGCGAGCAACAGGCGGGATTTCTGCCGGCCGAAGACCGGCTTGCGGACTGATTGCGTCACGATGATCCTCTGGCGCCGCAAAAGCGCGGCCTCCACTAACGGTCGGGACCCTTGCAGGTACGTTAACAAAGCGTGGTTTCGATCGGCGGCTTTTGCCGTGCAAAGCGGGCGGGAATGGGGCTGCGCCGGGAAATGCGACGGCGCCCTTGAAGCCCGGCGCGGAGCAAAGCAATCTGGGGCGCACTCCTGATCATGAGCCTATGACCGACCTTCTCTCCCTGTCTGCACGCCAGTGCATCGATTTGTTCTCGAAAAGGACGGCTAGTCCTGTCGACCTTCTGGAAGCGACGCTGCAGCGGCTGGACGCCTGCGAACCGGCGGTGAACGCCTTCGCTCAGGTGGACCGGGCGGGCGCGCGCAAGGCGGCCGAGGCGAGCGCCGCGCGCTGGGCGCGGGGCGAACCGGTCGGCGGCGCGGACGGGTTGATCTGCACCATCAAGGACAATGTCATGGCGCGCGGCCTGCAAAACCGTCGCGGCACGCGCACGAGCGCCGATACGCCGGCGAACGAGGACGCGCCCGCAAGCGCCCGCATGCGCGAGGCCGGAGCGGTTATCCTCGGCAAGACCACCCTGCCGGAGATCGGATGGAAGGGGCTCGGCGACAGCCCGCTCTACGGCGTCACCCGCAATCCCTGGAAAACGGGACATACGACCGGCGGCTCGTCAGCGGGCGCGGCCGCGGCGGCGGCGCTCGGCATCGGGCATTTTCACCTCGGCACGGACGGACTCGGCTCGATCCGCATCCCCGCCGCCTTCACCGGCGTGTTCGGCTTCAAGCCCAGTTTCGGCCGCGTGCCCGCCTGGCCGCTGTCGACGATGAGCGTACTCGCCCATCTCGGACCGCTGACGCGGCGCGTAGAGGACGCCGCGATCATGCTGTCGCTGATCGGCCGCCCCGATGCGCGCGACAATACGGCCTGGAACACGCCCTGCCCCGACTACACGCTCGATCTTTCCAACGGCGTAAAAAGGCGACGGATCGCCTATTCGCCGCGGCTCGGCTACGTCGATTGCGTCGACCCCGATGTCGCAGCGGCCGTCGAAAAGGCCGTCAAGGTCTTCGAGGATCTCGGCGCGAGCGTCGAGGAAGTAGATCCGCCGATCGCCGATCCGCGCGCCATTACGGATACGCTCTGGCACACGGGCGCGGCGGTCGCGATGAAACACGTCGGCGAAAAAGAGCGCGCCGAAATCGACCCGGGCTTGCTGGGCGAAATCGATTCCGGACGCCGGCTGACCGCGGTCGACTATCTGGACGCGTTTCTCGCGCGCGGCGCGCTGGCGCACAAGATGGCCGTCTTTCACGAAACCTACGACCTCCTTCTGACGCCGCAGATGCCGACGGGCGCCATTCCGGTCGGCGCGGACGTTCCGGCCGCCAGCCGATTCAAGCACTGGGTGGAATGGTCGCCATTCACCTACCCGTTCAATGTCACGCAACAGCCCGCCGCCAGCGCGCCCTGCGGCTTCACGCGCGACGGCTTGCCGATCGGCCTTCAGATCGTCGGACCGATGCGCGGCGACCTCGGCGTCTTGCAAGCGGCGCGCGCCTTTGAAGAGGCGCGCCCGTTCGCGACGATCGACGCGCCCAGAGCATGAAATGAGCGACAACGGGGAGATCGACTACGCGCATCGCAACACGGTGAATCTCGTCGCCGTGATCGGGCTGCTCGCTCTGGCGATCATCGTCATCGTCACCCTCAACATGCTCGACAGGCAGCGCAAGACGCAACGCTGCGTCGATTCCGGCCGGCGCGATTGTTTTGCAATCGAGACGCCGCCGGTCGCCCAGGGCGCGCCGCGCGCGGACCGGTAGCTATCGCTCGCGAGCCGGTTTGAAGGCTTTGATGGCGGCGGCGGCCGCAAGAACAAAAACAAGCCCGACAATGCTGGCGACGATATCCGGCGGGTCGCCATGCCGGTCGAGCCAGGCCGCAAAGATCGGATCGGCCGCCATCATCTCGCCGGCGACCCAGCCGAGCAAAGCCGCGCCGGCCCAAACGAGCAATGGAAAGCGTTCGATGATGCGCATGACCGCGCCGGCGCCGAACACGACGAGCGGAATCGACAGCAGCAGACCGAAGACGACGAGCCGCATGTCGCCATGCGCGACGCCGAGAATCGCAAGTACGTTGTCGAGCGACATGACGCCGTCTGCGATCATGATCGTCAGCACAGCGCCGGCGACGCTCGGGCGCGCCTTGACCGTACCGTGATTCTCGCCGCTGACGACCAGCTTGACCGCTATCCCGAGCAGAAGCACGCCGCCGACGAACTTGACGAGCGGCACGGCGAGCATCTGGTCGATCGCCACAGTGAAGATGACGCGCAGAGCTATGGCGGCGCCCGCGCCGAGGGCGACGCCGAGGCGCTTCTTGTCGTCGGGCAGCTCGCGGCAGGCGAGCGCGATCACCACCGCATTGTCGCCCGACAACAACAGATCCAGCCAGGCGATCTGAAGCATCTGGAAAGCGAAGTAGCCGAATGATTCCATCATCTCCAACCCGCGCGTACGCAATGCCGGCGCGTCGTCGCAAGCATAGCGGCCGGCAATATACGCGCGAGCGCCTCGGCCATTCTGGCGGGCGCGAGGCGGCGCGCTCCTGGAACATGTATGAAGATCGCCGGCGGACCGTTCTGCGCGAGCGCGGACCAGAGCGCAGCGTTACAAATGTAGTCGCCGGCGTCGACCGAGACCACCGCGTCGATACGTACGCGGCGGAGCGCTGCGCACAGCAATCGGGCGTTCCATCCGCTTCTGCGTTCGGACGCCGCGCCCGGATGCGCAAGCCGCGCACTGAACCTTCTTTGCGCATCGGGCCTGATTATGGACCTACGATTGCGCGCGCGCGTTTCGACAGACACCCGCCTGCGCTGACCTGCAACGCCGAGATGCACGATCGCATCCGGCTTTTCGCGCGCCGCTATCGCGTCGAGATGCGGCTCGATCGCATAGACGACGGGCAGGACAGCGGTGGCGAGACGCACACCGGCCCGCGAAAAACTCGAACGAAACCGGCGCGCGAGTATCAGAGCTACGTCCGCGCTGGGATTTCGGGGCGCGCCCGGGAAGGCGCCGAAGCCGGTGACGAGGAGGGTCATCATGTCAGACGTGCAGCAAGGCGGCGATCTCCTCGACCGCGAGCGTGGGGGCAAGCTCGCCCTCGGCGACGGCGTTCTCGAGCGCCGGCAGGCGTTTCCTGACGGCAGGATCCGCGCGCAATCGCGACAGCAGCCGCTCCTCGAGCATGGACCACATCCATTTCACCTGCTGCGCGCGACGCCGTGCGTCGAATTCGCCCGCCTTCGTCGTCTTGCGGCGATGGTCCTCGATCCGGGACCAGAGATCATCGAGCCCTTCGTTCGCGAGGCCGGAGACGAGCACGACCGGCGGCTTCCACACCGAGGACGAGGGCTGGAGAATATGAAGCGCAGCGAGATATTCTGCGGCCGCGGCCTCTGCACGCGTTCGATTCGCCCCGTCCGACTTGTTGACGGCGATCATGTCGGCGATTTCGAGCACCCCTTTCTTGATGCCCTGCAATTCGTCGCCGGCGCCCGGCAACATGAGCACGAGGAAGAAGTCCGTCATGTCGGCGACAACGGTCTCGGACTGGCCAATGCCGACGGTCTCCACCAGCACGACGTCGTAGCCGGCCGCCTCGCAAACGAGCATCGTCTCGCGCGTGCGCGCGGCGACGCCGCCGAGCGTGCCGGACGAGGGCGACGGGCGTATGAAGGCGTTGCGATCCGTAGCCAGCCGCGCCATGCGCGTCTTGTCGCCCAGAATCGATCCGCCGGTGCGCGATGACGACGGATCGACGGCGAGCACCGCCACCCTGTGGCCGGCCGCCGTAAGATTGGAGCCGAGCGTGTCGATCGTCGTCGACTTGCCGACGCCGGGAACGCCGGTCACGCCGATGCGGAACGCCGCGCCAGTGTGGGGCAACAGCCTTTGCAATAGATCGGCCGCCTGCGCGCGATGGTCCGACCGACGGCTTTCGATAAGCGTGATGGCGCGGGCGAGTGAAGCGCGGTCGCCGGAAAGGACCCGATTTGCGAGGTCGCTCGCGGATCGGTCCTGCGCGCGCAGGGCGGCCTGGGTCATGTCGGCTTTATAGCGGAAGGCGCGGCCGGGGCGAAATCGTCGGGCCCCTCATATTTTTTTGGCGCCGGGCTCGCGGGCTGTCTTGAATACCGCGGTTCCCCGACAAACGAGATCGCCAGCTGCGTTCGTGATGTCGGCTTCGACGAAAACGAGCGACTTGCCCGCACGCGTCACCCTGCCCTGCCCGACGAGGCGGCCGGACGCGGGGGCCATGAAGGCGACCTGCATGTCCACGGTCACGACGTTGCAACCGACCGCGGTTCGGGAGGCCGAGCCCATGCAAACGTCCAGCAACGTCATCAGGAGCCCCCCGTGGGCGACGCCCATCTGGTTGCCGTGGTGGGGCTCGATCGTCACCTCCAGACGCGAGCGTCCGTTTGCGGCCTCGACGGGCTCGATGCCGCAATAGCCGACGAAGGGAATGTCGGAGCCGAATACGTCGCTGATCTTCAATCAATGCCCCTTTGCTGGAGACGGCCGCAATTTCGCGCTGCCGCGGAACCATGCGTCAACCCAAACAGTTGTTAACGCATATTGCTCTAGCCGTGCAAAGGCGTCCGAAATCTCTGACGTACAAACTGCGTTCGTACGAAGGCCGCCGGTTCCCGACAAAGCGAGGCGACGAATGGCTACGATCGAACGCGCGCTGAATGCGCATTCTCTCTACTGGATCAAGGACGAGACAGGCGACCGGATCGGCATCGTCTGGGGGCTGGACGGCGTATGGCGCTGGTCGGTCGGCAGCGCGGAATCGAAGCCTGCGGCTTCGTTCGAGGAGGCCAGGCAATTGGCGGAAACGGCGCTCGGAAAGCCGCTCCTCGCCAAGGCGAAGCCCGCAGACAAGGCAAGGCACGCGCGCGCCGCATGACGCGCGCGTTCGTTGTCGATCAGACCTTGCCCCATACTTCGCGGGCCGTTTCGACGATCAGTTCGAGTTTGCGCCACTGTTCGTCTTCAGCGAGCGTGTTTCCTTCTTCCGTCGACGCGAACCCGCATTGCGCCGACAGGCACAATTGGTCGAGCGGCGCGAATTTCGCAGCCTCCTCGATGCGTCGTTTCAGATCGTCTTTCTTTTCCAGCACGCCGGTCTTCGAGGTGACGAGGCCGAGCACGACGGCCTTGCCCTTCGGTAGGAACCGGAGCGGCTCGAAGCCGCCGGCGCGATCGGTGTCCCATTCCATGAAATAGGCGTCGACGCCCACTTCGTTGAAGAGAAGATCGGCGATCGGCTCATAGCCGCCCGAGGCGACGAAGGTCGAGCGGAAGTTGCCGCGGCACAGATGCATCGAGACCGTCATGCCCTGCGGCTTCGATTTCAACGCGTGGTTGATCATGCCGGCGTAGATGTGCGGCTGCTTGTCCGGATCGTCGCCGCGTTCTTTCAGCATCTTGCGTTGCTCGGGATCGCAGAGATAGGCGAAGGACACGTCGTCGAGCTGCAAATAGGTGCAACCAGCCTCCCCGAAAGCCGATATCGCCTTGCCGTAAGCAGCGCCGAGATCGTGATAGAAATCGTTGAGATCGGGATAAACGCCCATGTTGATGAGCTTGCGACCGCCGCGGTAGTGCAGCATGGACGGCGAGGGAATGGTCTGCTTGGCGGTCTTCTTGGTATTGGACTTCAGAAATTTGAAGTGGTCGACGAAAGGATGTTTCGTAAAGCCGATCTTGCTCATGACATGCGGGGCTTCGGCTTTGGTCTGCACGCCAGCGAACTGGATGCCCTGATCGACCGAAACCTTCTCGATGCCGTCGAGATTCCAAAGGAAATCATAGTGCCACCAGGAGCGGCGGAATTCTCCGTCGGTGATTCCTTCGAGGCCGACGGCCTCCTGTCGTGCAATGATTTTCTTGATTTCGGCGTCTTCGACAGCAGTCAGTTCAGCAGCCGAAATCTGCCCCTTCGCGCGTTTTTCGCGCGCTTCCTTGAGCGGCGCCGTGCGCAGAAGCGAGCCGACCTGATCGGCGCGGAATGGCGGACGTACGGACATGTGACTTTCCTTCCCTGTGACGTCTACTTCTTTTCGGCGACGGCGAGCAGCGTCGCCAGCGCCTCACGATCCTCGAGCAACGCGCTGCTGTCGCCGCTCCAGGCGATCGCGCCGCGTTCGAGAATGATTGCGCGATCGGTCAGCGGCAGAATTTTACGGGCGCTCTGCTCGACGAGAATGACGGACATTTTCTCCGTCTCAATGATCCGGCGCAAGGCCGCGAGCAATTCGTCGACGATGATCGGCGCAAGGCCCTCCAGCGGCTCGTCCAGGAGCAAAATCTGGGGATTGAGGACGAGCGCGCGGCCGACCGCCAGCATCTGCTGCTCGCCGCCGGAAAGCTGGTTGCCCATGTTGTCCCGGCGTTCGGCGAGACGGGGAAACATCTCATAAATGCGCGAGACGTCGAATTTGCCGGGCCGCGCGACCGCGGTCAGATTCTCTTCCACGGTCAGCGAACGAAAGATGTTTCGCTCCTGCGGCACCCAGCCGACGCCGCCGTTGGCGCGCTGGTCCGGCCGCAGAGTGCTGAGATCGCGGCCTGCGAGCGTTATCGTGCCGGCGCGGCGGCGCGTCAGCCCGACAATTGTGTTCAACAGGGTCGTTTTTCCAGCCCCGTTTCTGCCAAGCAGCGCCAGCGCCTCGCCTTGAGCGACGGCGAAGGACAGGTTCGAAAGCACGACCGCTTCGCCGTAACCGGCAGTCAGTCCGTCGACGCGCAGAAGGTCGCTCATGACGCGCCTCCCGGCTTGTCGAAATGATGATCGATCTCCGTCTCGCCGAGATAGACCTGCCGCACGCGGGGATCGCGCGCGACTTCGCTCGCAGAGCCTTCCACGAACAGCGCGCCGCCGACGAGGACAGAAATCGTCCTGGCGAACCGGAACACGAGCTCCATGTCGTGTTCGATCAGAACGAGCGCCATTTCTTCCGGCAGGGCGGCGATGATGTCCAGTATCTGTTCGCGCTCGCCTTCGGGAACGCCGGCGGCCGGTTCGTCGAGCAAGAGCACTTTCGGCTTCGGCGCGACGGCGATCGCGATTTCGAGCAGGCGCTGCTTGCCATAGGGCAGAGAGCCGACGCGATCTTCCATAACGTCGCCGAGGTCGAGACGTTCGAGAATCGAGACAGCTTCGTCGACGACGTCGCGATGCGTACCGACGCGCCGCCAGAATTCGGCGCCTTCGCCATGCGCTTCCGACAAGGCGAGACCGATGGTTTCGAGCGGCGTGAAAT
Organism: Hyphomicrobiales bacterium; assembly: GCA_028868735.1. GTDB lineage: Bacteria > Pseudomonadota > Alphaproteobacteria > Rhizobiales > Beijerinckiaceae > JAJXWB01. Next base: position 20,921 of record JAGWTW010000021.1, read on the forward strand.
CGGCGAAGAGCTGGTTGATCTGGAAGGTCCGCGAAAGGCCCGCGCGCGCACGGTTCTCCGCTGGCCAGGCCGTTACGTCCTTGCCGTCGAGAATGACGCGCCCCGAGGTCGGCGCGAGGACGCCCGACAGGAGGTTCACAAAGGTCGTTTTGCCGGCGCCGTTCGGACCGATGAGCGCGTGACGCGCGCCGACCGGCAACGAGAAAGTGACATTGTTGGTGGCGGTCAGGCCGCCGAAGCGTCGCACCAGCGATTTCGTAGCGAGGACGGCGGTCATTTGCCGTGCCCCGCGATGCGCCTTCTGACCTCGGCGACAAGACCGAGAATACCGCCGCGAACGAACAGAACGAGCAGCACCAGGGCGAGGCCCAGCCAGAACTGCCAGTATTGCGGGGTCGCCGCCGCCAGTATGTCGTACATAGCCTTATAGGCGGCAGCGCCGACGATGGCGCCGTAGAGGGTGCCGACGCCGCCGAAGATCACGATCAGCATGACGTCGGCCGAGCGGTGAAATTCGAGCACGTCGAGCGAGACGAACGACGTCGTCTGCGCAAGAAGAGCGCCGGCGACGCCTGCATAGGCGGCGCCCAGCGTATAGGCCGCATTGAGCCGACGATTGACCGGAATTCCGATGGCGCGCGCGCGCAATGCATTGCCCTTGATGGCGCGCAGGCTGAGGCCATAGGGCGATTGCACGATTTTTCTCGCGAGAACGAAAAGGAGAAAAAGAACGGTCAGCGAATAGAGATAGGCGTTGCGCCCGTAGAGATCGAAATCGAACAGCCCCAGGATCTTGGAGGGCGCCACGCCCTGAAGGCCGTCGGCGCCGCCGGTGAGCCAGGCCATGCGATTTGCGAGTTCGGCGAAGATAAGCGCAACGCCGAGCGTCACCATGAGGCGCGTGAGATCGGCGCCGCGCAACACGAGAAAACTCGTGATGTAGCCGACAAAGCCGCAGACGAGCGCCGCAAACAAAAGTCCGAGCGTGGGATCGCTGAGCGGGGCGACGCCCGCGCCGGCCTTTGCGAGCAAACCGGCCGCATAGGCGCCGAGACCGAAAAAAGCGCCATGCCCGAGCGAAACGATGCCGGCGTAGCCGAGCACAATGTCGAGCGAGACGGCGAACAGCGCGAGGATGGCGACCTCGTTGAAGAGCAGCGCGCGACTGGGAAACAGAATTACGAGCGCATAGGCGGCGATCCAGAGCGCGATTTCCGGCCATCGCCAGCGCGCGCGATTCGCAAACCAGGACATCGCCTGGCTGGTTCTGCGCCCCGTCGACATTGCATCAGCCTCGATCATCGCGCGCTCACTTGCCCGGCGCGCGGCCGAACAGGCCTTGCGGCCTGAAGATCAGGACGAGCACCATGATCGTGTAGATGACGAAGCCGCCGATCTCGATCTTATGACCGCCAATCTCGGGGGTATAATATTTGCCGGCGACATCGGCGACGCCGAGCAGAATGGACGCGAAGAACGGACCCGTGATCGTGCTCGTGCCGCCGACAGCGATCACGACCAGAAAATAGATCATGAATTTCAGCGGAAACTGCGGATCGAGACTGAAGATCGCCGCGCCCAGCGCCCCGCCGAGACCGGCGAGCCCCGAGCCGAAGGCGAAGGTAAGCGCGAATATCTTGGTGACATCGATGCCGAGCCCTCGCGCAACGCGCGCGTCATCGACCGCAGCGCGCAACCGCGAGCCGAAGCGCGTCTTCGACAGGCCGAGCTGCAACACGACCGTCAGCAGAGCGCAGAACACGATCACGAAAAGCCGGTATTTGTTGATCGAAACGAAGCCGAGTTCGAGATTGCCATCCAGAATCTTCGGCACGTCGACAATCTGCGGGCTGGCGCCCATGAAATAATCGACGGCCGCCATCGACATGAAGACGAGGCCGATCGTGAACATCACCTGTTCAAGATGCGATTTATCGTAGAGGCGGACATAGAGCGTCCGCTCGAGCACGGCGCCGACGATAGCGCAGATAACGAAAGCAGCCGGCAGTCCCCAGAACAACGACAGCCCGAAGCGTTGCATCATCACCACGGCGATGTAGCCGCCCGCCATGGCGAATGCGCCATGCGCGAGGTTGATGAAATTCATCAAGCCGAGCGTGATGGACAGACCCACGGCGAGCACGAACAAAAGCATGCCGTAGGCGAGCCCGTCGAACAGGATCGTAAGCACGAGCGATCTCCGGGGGCGGGCGCGCTACCGCGCCCGCGCCTTCGCGTTACTTGCCGGCCTTGGCCGCCTTGAACGGATCCTTGACGTTCGGAACCGTTTCGAACTCCACATTGTACAGCTGGCCGTTCTTGCGCTCGACCTTGCGGATATACACGTTCTGGACGACGTCGCGCGTGGCCGGATCGATCGAGATCGGACCGCGCGGGCTCGTCCAGGCCATGCCTTTCATGGCGTCGACGAGCTTCGTTCCGTCGGTATCGCCCTTGGTCTTGTCGAGCGCGCCATAGAAAAGCGCCATGCCGTCGTAGCCGCCCACGGACATGAAGTTCGGCCGCATGTTGGGATTGGCTTTTTCGAAGGCCGCGACATAGGCCTTGTTCTCCGGCGAATCGTGGTCGGCCGAATAATTGTGCGAGGTGATCATGCCCAGCACGCTGTCGCCCATATTGTTGAGCTGCTCGTCGTCGGTCACGTCGCCGGTCGCGATGACCTTGATATTGTCGGCGGCGAATCCGCGCTCGACGACCTGTTTCATCAATGCGGCGCCGAAACCCGACGGCACGAACAGGAACAGCGCGTCCGGCTTCAGATCCTTGGCCTTCTGCAGGAAGGGCGCGAATTCCGGATTCTTCAAAGGCGCGCGCAAGGAATCGAGCACCTGCCCGCCGCCGGCCTTGATGGTTTCGACGAAGGTCTTTTCCGCGTCGATGCCGGGACCGTAGTCGGACACGAGCGTGACGACCTTCTTGACGCCGTTCTTCAGCGCCCATTGGGCGATCGGCATCGTGTTCTGCGGCAGCGTGAAGCTCGTGCGCACGATATAAGGCGAAGCTTCCGTTATGATCGCGGTGCCGGCCGCCATGACGATTTCAGGCACCTTCGCCTGCGTCGCGATCGGAGCCGCCGCGAGCGCGAGCGGCGTCAGGCCGAAACCGGCGATGGCTGCGACGTGATCGTTGACGACCAGTTCCTGTGCGAGGCGCTTGGTAATGTCGGCGACGCCGGTGTCGTCCTTGATGATGACCTCGACCTTCTTGCCGCCGGCCTTGTCGCCCTTCTGCGCCTGGAACAGCTTGATCGCAGCCTCGATCTCGCGGCCCGTCGAGGCCGAAGGCCCCGTCATCGGCAGGATGACGCCGATCTTGACCGTGTCTTCGGCGCGTGCGGCAAGCGGAGTTAAGGCGGTTGCGGCAAGGGTGAAGGCGGCGATCGTCTGCCTGCGGGTGAGCCTATCGAACATGCTTTCCTCCATTCCCTCTTCGCGCGCACGTCTGGGCGGCGCTGCGATCCTGTTCGTCGGCGGCCGTTTTGAAAAACGGTCCGATCAAGAGTCCGACGCCTTCGGATTAGCAGTGCGCAGGTTTGGCGTCATTTAGATTTTTCAGCACCGCTATTCGCTTTTGTTATGTGAAGGCTGCGTTGAAACCCACACTTGACTCCCGTCGGCGGCGGCCGGAATATAGAACAAACATAGAACAAAGGGGTTGGCCCGATGTCGCCTGGCGGCAGTTCGGAACGCATGGCTTTTTTGCGCCGCGAGATCGCCCGCGTCGAAGGCCGCGGAAGCGCGGAGCCTCCTGCGCCTGTCCGCCGTTTTTCCGCCTCCGGACAGCGGGCGACGCTCGACGCCCTGCTCTCGCCCGCGCGCCTTGCCGGCAATCTTCACGAGATCATGTCGGCCTCTCCGCCGGACATGTTTTCCGCGCTCGGATTCGCGCTCCGGCTCGCCGCAGTTTTCGCGCACGAGCGGGGAAGGACCGGCATGGCGCTGGTAATCGAGGATTTTCTCGTGCGCGAAACGGGCGCGCCCTATGGACCGGGCCTCCTGGAGGCGGGCGTCGATCCCGCGCGGCTCCTGATCGTGCGCACCCAGGGGCCGCGCGAGACGCTGCGGGCGATGGAGGACGCCTTGCGTTGCAAGGGCGTCGGCGCCGTCGTCGCCGAAAGCGCGATCGACGCCCGTCTCTACTCGCTCGACGTATCGCGCCGGCTCACGCTCGCCGCGCGCGCAGGCGGCGGGGCCGGTTTTCTCGCGCCCGTCGCGCTGGCGGGCGCAGGCGCGCGTCTTTCTTCGACAGCGGAGACGCGCGTGGAGATCGCGCGACGATCCAGCGCTTCGATACCGGTCGGCGGCGCCCATCTCGGTCTGCCCGGCGCGCCGGGCGTACGGCTGCGCATTTTGAAAGCGCGCGGCATGTCGGGGCTGGATTCTGAAAGAGTTCATGAGGTTGCGTACGATGCGTTTTCTCTCGGTCTATCTCCCCTTTCTGTCGACCGACCGGATCAGACGGTCGGAGGGCGCGCCGCGCTTTCAGCGTGACAGGCCCCCGCTCGCCGTCTGGGCGAAGGCCGGCAGCGCGCAAAAGCTCGTCGCTGTCGATCCCGCGGCGCGCGAGGCCGGGCTGCGGCCGGACATGGCGCTGGCCTCCGCCCGCGCCATGCGGCCCGATCTCGAATTGCGCGAATCCGACACCCGGGCCGAAGCGCAAACGCTTGCGGCCGTCGCAGACTGGCTGCGCCGCTTTACGCCGCTTGCCGGTCTCGACGCACCCGACGGCGCCATGCTCGACATCGAGGGCTGCGCGCATCTGTTCGGCGGCGAGGCGACGATGGGCGCGGAGATCAAGAGCCGCCTTTGCGCACAGGGTTTTCATACCCGCTGGGCGATCGCTTCCAATCCGGCGCTCGCCTGGGCGCTCGCGCGTTTTTCGACGACGCGCATTCTTGCAAACGACGACCACAGGACTGCCGCAAGAATCCTGCGCCTGCTGCCGGCCGCAGCCTTGCGCATACCGGACGAAACCGTCGCGGGCCTGCGTACCGCGGGGCTGACGCGCGTGGGCGACCTGCTGACGCGTCCGCGCGCGCCGCTCGCCGCACGTTTCGGTTCGGACCTGATCGCCCGACTCGACGCCATTACAGGGGCTGCGCGCGATCCGATCTCGCCGCGGTTCGAGGCGGCCGCTTACATGGCGGAACGACGCTTTGCGGAAGGGCTTGCGCGCGCCGAAGACATCGAAGCGGCTCTTGCCGATCTTTCGCGCGATCTGTGCGCTCTTCTGGAGCGGCATGGCGAAGGCGCACGTCGCATCCTCGCGAGTTTCTTCCGCGTCGACGGCGCCGTGCGCCATGTGGAGGCGGGCACGAGCCGGCCGCAACGCGACCCCGTCGCCCTCGCCCGGCTATTGCATGAAAAGATCGACGCGCTCGGCGAAGACGGCCTCGACACAGGCTATGGCTTCGACGTGATCCGGCTCGCGGCGACGCATGTCGAATCCTTTCGGGGGACGATGCAGACCGGGCTCGTCTCCGGGGATTCCACATACGGAAACGCAACGCGCGAGATGGTCGACCTCGTCGATCGTCTCGGCGCGCGGTTCGGGATACGAAGGGTGCAACGCCTGTATTTCCAGGACACGCATATCCCGGAATTCGCGGCGACGGCGTCGCCCGCCGCCCACGGACGAGGATCGGTTGCGCCGGCCTTCGTCTTCGACGGCGCCCAGGCAAGGCCTACGCGCCTGTTCGACGCTCCCGAACCCGTGGAGGCTATGGCGGCCGTGCCCGACGGGCCGCCCTTGCGCTTTCGCTGGCGGCGGGTGACCCACGAGATCGCCGCCTACGAGGGGCCGGAACGCATAGCGCCGGAATGGTGGCGCGACGCAGGCCTCACGCGCGACTATTTCCAGGTCGAGGATAAATCGGGCGGCCGCTTCTGGCTGTTTCGCGAAGGCCTGTTCGGGCGCGAAACCGCCCAGCCCCGCTGGTTCGTGCACGGCGTGTTCGGATGACCTACGTCGAATTCGCAACGGCGACGAATTTCTCGTTCCTGCGCGGCGCATCGCATCCGGAAGAGCTGACGGCGACGGCGGCCGCGCTCGGCCATGCCGGCATCGGCGTCGCCGACCGCAATTCGGTCGCCGGCGTCGTGCGCGCGCATGTCTATGCGCGCGAGCATCGCGACGAGATCGGCGCATTTCGCGTCGTCGCCGGCGCGCGGCTCGTTTTCGAGGACGCAACGCCCGACATTCTCGCCTATCCACAGGACCGCGCCGCCTGGGGCCGGCTCTGCCGCCTGCTCACGCAGGCGAACATGCGCGCGGAAAAGGGAAAAGCGCTGCTGCGGCGCGACGATCTCCTGCAATTCATCGATGGGCAATTGTTGATCGTGCTGGAAGACTCGTCGGCTCCCGGCGCCGCGCGTCCCGATCTACGGGATGCGCCTCTTCGCTCGCTTCGCGCCGCCGCCAGAGACCGTCTGTGGCTCGGATTGACCGCCGCCTACGGCCGCAACATGCGTCGAAACTTCGCAAGGCGCCTGCACATCGCGCGCGAAAACGGTCTGCCCGCAATCGCCGTCAACGATGTCGTCATGCATGCGCCGGAGCGGCGCGAACTCGCCGACGTCGTCGCCTGCATCCGCGAGGGCGTGACGCTCGACGCAGCCGGGCGGCTTCTCGGCCTCAACGCCGAACGTCATCTGAAAGCGCCGAACGAAATGGCGCGCCTGTTCGCGGCCGCTCCGAACGCGATCGCCGAAACCGGACATTTCCTCGATCGCATCTCTTTCTCGCTCGACGAATTGTCCTATCAATATCCGGCGGAAGCCCGCGAAGGCTTTGCGAGCGAACAAGACGCGCTCGAAGCATTCGTGGCGGAAGGGGCCCGCGTGCGCTGGCCGTCCGGAACGCCGCCCAAGATCGCTGCGATCATCGCGCACGAATTGAAACTCGTCGCCGCGCTCGACTACGCGGCCTATTTTCTCACCGTGCACGATATCGTGCGTTTTGCGCGCTCCAAGGGCATTCTGGCGCAGGGACGCGGCTCGGCTGCGAATTCGACGATCTGCTTCTGCCTCGGCATCACCGAGGTCGATCCGACCAAACACGATCTCCTGTTCGAACGATTCATTTCCGCCGAGCGGCGCGAGCCGCCCGACATAGACGTCGATTTCGAGCATGAGCGCCGCGAGGAAGTCATTCAGTACATTTACGCCCGCTACGGGCGCGAGCGCGCGGGTCTCGCAGCCAGCGTCGTCACCTACCGCGGCCGCTCCGCCATCCGCGAGACCGCGAAGACGCTCGGCTTTTCGGAGGACGTTCTGTCGGCGCTCTCGGGCGCGGTCTGGGGCCGCGGCGAGGCGACCGATGCAGAAGAAAGCCGTCGCCTCGGTTTCGACGCAAACGAGCCGCGCCTTGCCAAGGCGCTCGAGCTCGCCCACGAAATCGTGGGTTTTCCACGCCACCTGTCGCAGCACACGGGCGGGTTCGTCATCACGCGCGATCGGCTCGACGAAGTCGTGCCGATCCTGCCGGCGGCGATGGAAGACCGCACCACCGTCGAATGGGACAAGGACGATCTCGATGCGCTCGGCATTCTCAAGATCGACGTGCTCGCGCTCGGCATGCTCACCGCCTTGCGCAAGGGTCTCGATCTTCTCGCGCGCCATTACGACCGCAAGCACCTTCTTTCGACCATCCCGGCGGAAGAAAGGTGCGTCTACGACATGATCTCAAACGCCGATACGATCGGCGTCTTCCAGATCGAGAGCCGCGCGCAAATGTCGATGCTGCCGCGGCTGCGCCCGAACAAGTTCTACGATCTCGTCATCGAAGTGGCGATCGTGCGGCCGGGGCCTATCCAGGGCGACATGGTCCATCCTTATCTCAGGCGCAGGCTGGGCATCGAACCGGTCTCCTATCCTTCGAAGGAACTCGAACAAGTTCTGGCGAAAACTTGCGGCGTGCCGCTTTTCCAGGAGCAGGCGATGAAGATCGCGATCGTCGCGGCTGGTTTCTCGCCCGACGAAGCAGACAAGCTCCGCCGCGCCATGGCCACTTTCAAGCGGGTCGGCACGATCGGCACGTTCCAGACCAAAATGATCGAAGGCATGATTTCACGAGGATATGATCGCGATTTCGCCGAGCGTTGCTTCAAGCAGATCGAAGGGTTCGGCTCCTACGGATTTCCCGAAAGCCATGCAGCGTCCTTCGCGCTGCTCGTCTACGCCTCGGCCTGGATGAAATGCAGATATCCCGACGCATTCGCTTGCGCGCTTCTCAATTCTCAACCGATGGGCTTCTACGCGCCGGCGCAAATCGTGCGCGACGCGCGCGATCACGGCGTCGACGTGCGGGAGGTCGACATCAACGCATCGGACTGGGATTGCGTGCTGGAAATCCTCCACTCTTCCCCCAGGGATGAAGGCGTCCTCCACACGCGCCATGCCTGGATGGCCCGGCATATCGAAACCAATCATGCGCTGCGGCTCGGCTTCCGTCAGGTCTCGGGGCTGTCGCAAGAAGATATGCAAAAGCTCGTGAGCCTGCGCGGCAGCGGGTACGATTCGGTTCGCGACGTCTGGTTGCGCACGGGGCTCTCGACATCGACGCTCGAACTTCTCGCGGGCGCGGACGCCTTTGCAAGCCTCGGCCTCGATCGTCGCGATGCGCTGTGGGCGGTGAAAGGTTTGAACCGCGCCGGCGACAAGGACGATTTGCCATTGCTGCGTCCCCTGTCCTTTTGCGCGACGGAGCCCGACGCCCACCTGCCGGCGATGCCGCCGGGCGAAGAGGTGATCGAAGACTACCGGCGCCTGAAGCTGTCGCTGCGGGCTCATCCCGTCTCCTTCGTGCGGCGCGAACTCGCTGCGAAGGGGATCCTGCGCTGCGAGGAGCTGATCCGGAACAAGCGCAGCCGCATAACGGCTGCAGGGCTGGTTCTCGTGCGGCAGCGGCCGGGGTCTGCGAGCGGCGTCGTCTTCATGACGCTGGAGGACGAGACCGGAGTCGCCAATATCATCGTCTGGCCGAAGCTTTTCGAAAAGCTGCGGCCGGTCGTGATCGGCGCCCGCTTCGTCGCGGTGACCGGAAAATACCAGAACGAATCCGGCGTCATCCATATCGTCGCCGAACGCATAGAGGATTTGACGCCACTGCTCGGCCGGCTGTCGCGGGCGAGCGGCGAAATCGACGTTCTCGCGCGCGCAGACGAGGTAAGGCGGCCGCAGAACGACCGGGTGAAGCAGAAGGCGCCGGACCTCCTGTCAGGGCTCGAGCCTGATCTTCGCCGCGTATTGCCGGGCGGCCGCAATTTTCAGTGATTGTCTGAAGTCGCAGGAGCGCCCGAGCCGGCCGCCCCATTGACAAGCGCCATGCCGAAGCGATGGTTGTATCGACCATCAGGAAAAGCCATGACCGACGACTCTTCAGACGAAAAACTCGTCCATTCCACTGCCTTCGACGTGAAGTCGGATCAGGTTCAGCAGATTTCGCCGCTCGTGCGCAGGCTTGTCGAAAACAATCCCGGACCGTTCACGTTCACGGGGACCTGCACCTACATCGTCGGCCGCGGCGATGTCGCCATCATCGATCCCGGCCGGGAGAACGAAGCGCATCTCGAAGCGATCCTTCGTGCGCTGGAGGGCGAACGCGTCGCGCAAATCGTGATCACGCACACGCACAAGGATCATTCCCCCGGCGCGCGCCAACTCGCCGAACGCACTGGCGCTCCCGTCGTCGGCTGCGCGCCTTTCGCCCGCAAGAACGCGGCCGAAAGCGGCCTCGATTCTGCGCACGACCTCACATATGCGCCCTCGCGCGTGCTGAAGGAAGGCGACAGCATCGAAGGCGACGGCTGGTCGCTCGTTGCTGTGGAAACGCCGGGACACGCAAGCAACCATCTGGCCTTCGCGCTGCCGCAGGAACGCGCGCTGTTCTCGGGCGACCATGTCATGGCTTGGTCGACGTCGATCGTCGCGCCGCCGGATGGCAACATGACCGAATACATGGCTTCGCTGGACAAGCTGCGCGAGCATGACCATGCCCTGTACTGGCCCGGTCACGGCGGACCGGTGATGGAGCCGCAACGCTACGTGCGCGCGCTCAAATCCCATCGCCGCCAGCGCGAAGCGGCCATTGTCCGGCGACTCGAGGCCGGCGACCACACGATCCCCGAAATGGTCGCGCGCATCTACGAAAATCTCGATCCCCGTCTCGTCAACGCCGCCGCGCTCAGCGTCCTCGCGCATATCGAAGACCTCGTCACGCGCGGAGTGGCGATCGCCGACGGGCCGATCACGACGAGCGGGCGCTACAGACTCGCGTGAGGTTCACTTCGTATTGATCTGATTCTGGATTTCCTGCGCGAATTGCTCGATGCGGCGCGCGTTCACGCCGAAATCGTTGCGGCCGTAGCGGGAGACCGAACGCACGTCGATCTTCGTTTGACCGGCGAGCGGCTTGATCCGGATCGTGATGTCGTCCGGAAATCCCATGACGAACGTGCGCGCCACGGCGTCCACATGACCGAGACCGCCGCGACCGCCGGGCGGCGACTGATCGATGATCTTCCATCCGCTCGCCTGCACGGCCTTGAGCACAACCTGATAGGCTTCGTCCGCCTCGAGCTCGAGCAGAATCGCCTGCACCCCCGGATATGCCGCACGCTGCTGTTCGCGCTGCAGCGCGGACGGATTGGTCGGCGTATGGCCGGCGCGCGCTTCGGTCGCAACGCGCGAGAGCGAAAATTGCGGCGGGTCGGCGATGTCGGTCGTGACGTCGTTGAGCACCGGAAGGCGAATTGCCTGCGCCGCCAGAAAGCCGGGCCACGCCAGCAAAGCCAGCGCCAGCGCCGCGCCCCCGATCGCCGAAGACAGGCCACGTCGTCCGGTGCGCCAGATCACGACCGCAGCGGAGAGCGCCAGAAGCAGCGCGACGCACGCCAGCAGGATTGCAGAACCGAATACGGCGAGCCCCGCCGGCGCATCGACGATGCGAAACCTGATGACGAGCGCCGCGACGGCCGCCACGGCGAGCGCGAAGACCGACAGCCGGAGACTCCAGACCGCCGAGACTGACATCGGTTCTTCGACAATCTGGCGCCGCATCTTCGTCCCGCAAATCGGCCCGCGCGAACGTCGGCCGCTTTACTTCCCGCGCAAGGGCGCGCCTGCGATCAGGCCGTCGGCAGCTTGTAGCTGCTGAAATCCTGACGCAACTTCAGCTTGTTGATCTTGCCCGTCGCAGTGTGCGGTATCTCCGTCACGAACTGCACGTCGTCCGGCATCCACCACTTCGCGATCTTGCCGTCCATGAACTTGAGGATGCCGTCGCGGTCCGGCGACTTGCCCTCCTTCGGCACGATGATGAGCAGCGGCCGTTCATCCCATTTAGGATGGACGACGCCAATGACGGCCGCCTCGGCGACATCAGGATGACCGACCGCCAGATTCTCGAGATCGATGGAGGAAATCCACTCGCCGCCGGACTTGATCACATCCTTGGCGCGGTCGGTGATCTGCATGTAACCGTTCGGGTCGATGGTGGCTACGTCGCCCGTGTCGAAATAGCCTTCCGCATCGAGGATTTCCTCGTTCTCGCGCTTGAAATAGCGGCGAGCGATCGCAGGCCCCTTGACCATCAGGCGGCCGAACTTGTGGCCGTCCCAGGGCAGGCGATTTCCTTCGTCGTCCGTGATTTTCATTTCAACGGCGAAGATCGCATGGCCCTGTTTGGACTTCACGCCGAGGACGTCCTTCAGCGGAAGGCCGGCGAGTTGCGGCTTGATCGCGCCGACCGTGCCGATCGGGCTCATCTCCGTCATGCCCCAGGCGTGATAGACCGTGACGCCGCGCTCCTCGAAATATTCGATCATCGAGGGCGGGCACGCAGACCCGCCGATCGCGACGCGGTTCAACGTCGTCAATTTCGCGCCGGTCGTCTGCATGTGCTGCATCAGCATCAGCCACACAGTCGGCACGGCCGCGGAGAAAGTGACCTTTTCGGCCTCCAGCAATTCGTAGACCGAAGCGCCGTCGAGCCTGGCGCCCGGCATAACCATCTTCGCGCCGGCGAGCGGCACCGAGAAGGCCAGCGACCAGGCGTTGGCGTGAAACATCGGCACGATCGGCAAAACCGAATCCTGCGCGGAAACCGAAAGCGTATCCTTCATGCAGGCCTGCAACGCGTGCAGCACGTTGGACCGATGCGAATACAACACGCCCTTCGGATCGCCGGTGGTGCCGGACGTGTAGCAGAGGCCCGCCGCGGTGTTCTCGTCGAATTCGACCCATTCGAACTTGCCGTCGACCTCGGCGATCCAGTCCTCATACGCGATGGCGTTGCGCAGTTTGGTCTGCGGCATGTGCGCCTTGTCGGTGAGAACGACGAAGCGCTCGATGCTCGGCGTCTTGTCCTGCACGCTCTCCATCAACTGGACGAAGGTCAGGTCGAGAAGCATCACGCGGTCCTGCGCGTGATTGACGATCCAGGCGATCTGCTCGGGGAACAGGCGCGGGTTGACGGTATGATAGACCGCGCCGACCCCGGCGATGCCGTACCATGCCTCGAGATGACGCCAGGTATTCCAGGCGAGGGTGGCGACACGGTCGCCCAGCTTTACCCCATCCTTGGCGAGGCGTTGCGCGACGCGCAACGAGCGGTCCCGGATCTGGCTGTAGTTCGTTCGATGGATAGGCCCCTCGACCGAGCGGGTCACCACTTCCCGCCCGCCGTACTGCAGGGCGGCGTGGTCGATGATCTTGTGCAGCAGCAGCGGCCAGTCCTGCATCAACCCGAGCATCGTTCTCCCCTCCGAAACCCTCGCTCGCGTGGAGCTGTTATGGCGACAGCTTCTACAGGAGAGGCAGGCGGGCGTCCATGTCGGCGCTCAAGCCTTCGTTCCCTCCTTTAAGCGCCCGAGATCACGTCCTTTTTCGGGTTCCGGTAACGCCCTTTTCAGACTTCGGCGTTTATCGTTAGCGGCCATTAACCCTGGAAATTCGAATGGCCCGGCCGGACATCTATACCCGAACTTCAGGGGCCGTCGGCCTTGTCGTGCTTCTGACCGTCATCAGCGCGGGTCTGCTTCGCTGGAAGGAGCGCTCGGACGAGATCGCCGCCGCTACGCGAACGGCGAGCAATTACGCCGGCGTGATCGCTGAGGAGGTTTCGAACGCCGCGCTTGCGGTCGAAGTGTCTCTGAGAACGATCGCGGCGCATCAGGTCGACAGAACTTCGCCGGACGCTTTCCGCGCCGCAGGGACCACGCTCGCGTTTCACCGGCAGATCGGGCACGCCCTGGCGCGCCTGCCGCAAGCCGACGTCATCGCGGTGGCGGATGCAAAAGGCGACATAATCGCCAGCACCTATGACTTTCCCGCGCCGGATGTAAACGTCGCCGATCGCGACTATTTCAGGCAATTGCGCGCGAAAAGCTCCGACGACATGATCGTCAGCGCTCCTGTAATCAACAAATACACCGGCCGCGGCACGATATATTTCGTCCGAGGCATTTACACGCCGAGCAAGGAATTTCTCGGCGTCGCGATGATCGGCGCACAACCCGAATTCTTCGTTCAGACGCCGCAATCGCTCTCCGAAATTCCGGGCCAGTCGTTCGTGTTGTCGCGCGACGACGGCGTCATTTACCTCCGCCGTCCGGCCGGAGCGGTCCAGATGGGGTCGGCGATGCCATCCGGCTCGGACTGGCGCGCCACGGTCCAGAGAGGCGGCGGCGTCTACCGGTCGCCCGGGATTTTCGACAATTCGCCGCGCTACGTCGCCGTGCGGCCGCTCGCCCGCTATCCGCTCGTAATCACGGTCACGATCACGGAAGAAGCCGCGCTCGCGGCCTGGCGGCGGCGCACGACGATGGTCGTGATCGCCGCCTTCGTTCTGATCGGCATGCTCGGCATGATCTTTCGCCTGTTGCGCGCGCAATACAATGCAATGGAGGCAAGCCGCGTCCGTCTGCAAAAGCGGGAGGCCCAGCTCGCGACGACCAACGAGAGGCTGGAGACGGCGCTCGAGAACATGTCGCAGGGGCTGGCCATGTTCGACCGCGACGAGAAGCTCGTCGTTTCCAATACGAACTATGCCGACCTCTATGGCGTCCCTACCGACGCAATCCGTCCTGGGATGACCATCGACGAAGTGATCGCCAAACGGTCGGAAAAGAGCCTGCTTTCGCAACTGCCGCAAGACGTTTTCGATCAAGTCGTTGCGCGAACGGAGGTAGACAGGCTTGTGATCCGGCTCTCGGATGGCCGCTCGATCGCGCTGCGCCGACGCCGTATGCCGGCGACTGGCGGCTGGGTTACGACGCATCAGGACGTAACCGAGGAAGTCGAGCGCGTGGAGCGCATCGAATTCCTGGCCATGCACGACGCCCTCACCGGCCTCCACAATCGGGCCGCATTCGTCCGGCGCCTCGGAGAAGCGGTCGAGCGTTGCCCGGCCGGACGTCTTTCCCTGTTGCTGATCGATCTCGACGCGTTCAAGACGATCAACGATACGCTCGGCCATGGCGGCGGCGACGAAATGTTGCGGCAGCTTTCGAAGCGGCTTCTCGAAACCGCCGGCGAAGCAGACGTCGCGCGCTTCGGCGGCGACGAATTCGCGATTCTCGTCGAAACGCCCGAAGGGTCATCGGACGCGCGCGCGCTCGTACAGCGGCTTCTCGCATGTGCTCTGGAGCCGTTCGAAATCGGGCCGCGTCGCGTGTCGGCGTCCCTGAGCATCGGCGTCGCAGAGGTCGATCCCGATTGTCGCGACATCGAAAAGACGCTGCGCCGCGCCGATCTTGCGCTCTACAAGGCCAAACGCGAGGGACGTAACCGCGCTTGCCGGTTCGAGCCGGAACTGGAGACCGAATTCCAGAGCGACGCCGATCTCGTGCGCGACCTGCGCGAAGCCATCTCGGCAAACAGCATCGAGGTGCACTATCAGCCCATAGTCGATGCGATGTCGCATCGCATCGTCACGATGGAGGCGCTCGCGCGCTGGACGCATCCTTTGCGCGGAAATATCCCGCCGTCGCATTTCGTGCGCATCGCCGAGGAAGCGGGGCTGGTGCCTTCGCTCGGCGAATTGGTGCTGCGGCGGGCCTGCGTGGATGCGCTCTGCTGGCCGGAGGACGTGACCATCGCCGTCAACTGTTCGTCCCTCCAGATTTCGCTCGGCGACTTCGCCGATCGGGTCGGACGCGCGCTCGCGGATTCGCGTTTGCCGCCGCGCCGCCTCGAACTCGAGATCACCGAGTCGACCCTGTTGCAGAAAGACAATCAGAACATCCACAGCCTCCATGCGCTGCGCGACCTGGGCGTTTCGATCGCGCTCGACGATTTCGGCACCGGCTATGCGTCCATGAGTTATCTGACGATGTTTCCGTTCGATCGGCTCAAGATCGACAAATCTTTCGTCGACGGCATCAATGCGCACCCCGGCTGCGCCGCCATCGTCTCGGCCACGACGATGCTGGCCCGAACTTTCGCGATCAGGACGGTCGCCGAGGGCGTCGAGCGCCCGGACCAGATCGAAACGCTCCGCGCGGCGGGCGTCGATCTCATGCAAGGCTACGCATTCGGGCGCCCGGCGGCGCTGGCGTCCTGGCAGGTCCATGACGGCCGGATCGTGGCCGCTGCGCATGCGACGTCGGCTCAAGCCGCTTGACCTGACTTGCCATATCGCCCCGCGAGCGCGCAAATAGCCTTGAGCGGCAGGATTCGAAGGAGCGGGCCGACATTGGCGGATGCATCGCGCGTATGGTTCCGGTTCCTGAGGCTCGAGACGCGAATCAGGATCGCGGTCAGCAACCGCCTCAAGGCGGTCGGCCTCTCGATTGCCCAATGCGACGTCCTGACGACGTTGACCGAGCGCGAAGGGCTCAGCCAGCAGGATCTTGCGGAGCGCCTCTACGTCACCAAGGGCAACATCTCCGGGCTGATCGACAGGCTTGCGGCTGCCGGGTTCGTCGAGCGCCGGACGATCGCCAGCGACAGACGATCGCATGCGATCTTCCTGACCCCGGCAGGACGGACCGCGGCCCAGCAGGGCATCGAGGCCCAGCAGGGCTTCGTGACTGAAACGCTGGGTAAAATGAAGCCGGAAGACCTGGACGAATTCGAACGATTGTTGCTGCTTTCCCGCGACCTCGTCCGCGCCACCGACGCGCCGTCGTCCCAGTAGACAAAGGCTTCGCCAGCTTGAGCCAGGCTGCAAAAACGCATGCGCTTTGTTGCGTTCATGCAACGCCCTGAGGCTTTCAGATCGCTGCTGCTGGATTTTCGCGAGCTTTGGCCGTCCATTCGCTGTAGAACCTCGGGGGCTGGGAGCGTTGGGCGCAGATTCGAGGAAAAAATGAAAATCGCAAAAAGCTTCATATCCGGCGCGCTCCTTACGGTGGCGGCAGGTACTGCGATGGCTGCGGACCTTCCTTCCAGAAAGGCGCCTCCGCCTTCCTATATCGCGCCGATGCCGGTCTTTTCCTGGTCGGGCTTCTATGTCGGCGTCAACGGCGGCGGCTTCATCAACAATTCGACCTTGACCACGGCAGTCGCTTCCGGCCGCGAATCCGGTGGCGGATTTCTGATCGGCGGCACCGCCGGCTACAACTGGCAGCTGTCGAACAATTTCGTGGTCGGGCTCGAGGCTGACGTCGACTATCGCTCGACAACGACGGTCTCGACCGGCTTTACGTCCTCGTCCCCGGCCCGTGACGGTTTCTTCGGAACGGTGCGCGGCCGTCTCGGCTACGCCTGGGACCGCCTGATGATCTACGGAACCGCGGGCGGCGCATTCGGCAATGCAATCGCTCCGAACGTTCTGTCGATGCCGTTCTACGGCTATTACGGTCAGCGCAGCCCCAACAACGGCGGAACGAAGTTCGGCTGGACGGCCGGCGTCGGCGCCGAATACGCGCTGACGAACAACTGGTCGATCAAGGCGGAATATCTCTATGCGGATCTCGGCAAGAAGACGCTTGCCTATGTGTCGCCCTTCTCCGGCCTGACGACCGGACTGGTTCCGACCGACGTCAGCGCCCACGTCATCCGCGCTGGCGTGAACTATCGCTTCAACTGGGGCCTTGGCGCTCCGGTCCTCGCCAAATACTGATCTGTCTCGTCGCCGGGCCTGCCTGTGCAGGCCCGGCGCAGGACATTGCCGAGGCCGCGCCGGCGCCTAGTTTCGACTAGATGCGGCGCGGCCTTCTTCTTTGCCTGTGGCTTGTTTCGGCGACGGTTTGCAGCGCGGCGCCGGCCCCCCCGCCGCGGCCGCGCGAGTTTGGTCCGCAGTCCCTGCTTCCAGATATTCCGATCCCGCCGGAGCGTCCCGGCGATCTCGGGCGCGCGCCGGACTCTGCAATTGCGCCAGCAGCGACGCCGCCCGCCGCCACGGCCGCCGACGGCGCCGCCTGCGCCGCGTTGACGGCGAAAGGCCAGGCGGTAGCCGAGAAAGCCGCGCCGGTCGTCGGCGAGAGAGGTTGCGGAATTGCTGCGCCGGTCCTGCTACGCGCGGTCGTTCTTGCGGACGGACGGAAGATCGCGCTCGCCCCCGCTCCGCTGATGCGGTGCGAACTGGCGACCAGCGTCGCGAGCTGGCTCGCCGAGGATGTCGTTCCCGTGCTCGAGACAGAACACAGGCGCGTCGCGCGGATCGACGATCTCGACGCCTACGATTGCCGCGGGCGTAACAAGCAGCCCGGCGCCAAACTCTCGGAGCACGGCGTCGGCGACGCCATCGATTTCGCCGGCGTCAGCTTCGCGGGCGGCGGCGTGTTGCGTTTCGCCGACAAGGGCAATGACATCAACGTCGCAACCTTGCTGCGCACCAGCGCCTGCGTGCGGTTCACCACCGTACTCGGCCCGGGGTCGGACGGCTTTCACGAAAGCCACGTGCACCTCGACCTCGAGGCGCGCCGGCATGGCGGCCGCATCTGCCAGTGGAGCCTGCGCTGATCAGGCGCCCTCGCGCGGATCGATCGGCTTGACCGTGTCGAGCGCCAGGATCGACTCCAGCGCCCTCGCGCCGGCGATGACGCGCGCGTCGGCGTTGCTCGGGCCGACGATTTGCAGGCCGACCGGCAGCTTCTCCTTCGTAAAGCCGCAGGGGAGCGACAAGGCAGGGGTTCCACACAGCGTCGGCCCGTAAGCGATCGCAAGCCATTCGATGTAGTTCGGAAATTCGTAGCCCGCGCAATGCGTGAGATAGCGTTGTTCGACCGGAAAAGCCGCGACGATCGTCGCTGGGCACAAAAGCAGGTCGTATTTGCCGAGAAAAGCGTCCATCCTCTGCGTCAGCAGCGCGCGATGGCGTTCGGCGCGCGCGATCTCGTCGCTTGTCAGCCTGAAACCGTCCTCGATGTTCCAGATGATGTCGGCCTTGAACTGGTCGCGATGCTGCTCGAGCAACGGACCCAGGGCGGTGGCGAAGTTCCGCGCGCGCAAGACGCGGAAGCAATCGTGCGCGCCGGAGAGATCGGGCGTCGCTTCCTCCACGATCACGCCGGCTTCTGCAAACCGACGCGCCGCCGCGCGCGTAATTTCCGCGACTTCGGGATCGACCGGCGTAATGCCGAGGTCTTTCGAATAGGCGACGCGCTTCGGCAGCCAGCCGGACCGCGCTTCCGACAGGAAGGATTTGGCAGGACGCGGCTTCGACAGCATGTCGCGCCGGTCTTCTCCCGCCATGGCGTCGAACAGAAGCGCGAGATCCTCGACCGTACGCGCCATCGGGCCCTGAACGCCGAGAGTCTGGTCGACGATTGCGCGGTGGTTGGACGCTACGCGGCCGGGCGTCGGGCGCATACCGACTATCCCGCAGAAGCTCGCAGGATTTCGCAGCGAGCCGCCCATGTCCGACCCGTGCGCGAGCCAGGCTTCCCCTGCGGCCAGTGACGCAGCCGCGCCGCCGGAAGACCCCGCCGATGTGCGCGACGTGTTCCAGGGATTGAGCGTCGCGCCGAAGACGGGATTGAAGGTGTTGGCCCCGGCGCCGAATTCGGGCGTGTTCGATTTAGCGTAGACGATCCCGCCTTCGGACTCGAGCGTGTCGACGACAATATCCGACGCTTCAGGGACGAAATCCCTGAAGATCGGCGAGCCCGACGTCGAGCGCACGCCCGCGACCCAGGACAGATCCTTGATCGGAACGGGCATTCCGGCGAGCAGGCCGCGCTCGGCAGCCGGCTTCTTCATAAGCGCATCCGCATGTTTGCGTGCGCGGTCGAAGCAGAGGATCGGAAGCGCGTTGATCTTGTTGTCGACTTCGGAAATCCGCGCCTCCAATGCGTCGAGGCAATCGTGCGGCGTGATCTCGCCCGCGCGCAGGCGCGCGACGACGGCGTTGGCGCTGGAGGCTATAAGGTCGGATGCAGACATCGGAATTTCCGGGCGATCGAGCAAAGGACGCCATTTGTCGCAAGCGCGGCCGTCCGCCGCAAGCAACCCCTCGATTTTCTCGGGCGGCCTGCGCCCGCTGTGGGAGCAGTCTGATCGTCGCCAGAACCATCGGGACGTTTTCCACAGCCGCGCCGCAGCATCGACCGAAGCGCGGAAAATGTGATGTAAAAGGGCGGAACGCATTTCCGGACCCTGTTCATTGATCGTGCGCGACGCTCCGCTCTTCTTCCTCCGCCACGGCGAAACCTACTTCAATGCGGAAGGCCGCATCCAGGGACAGCTGGACACCCCGCTGTCGCCGATCGGCCGCGATCAGGCGGCGGAGGCCGGACGGGCGCTGGAAAGCCTGTTCATGGGCGCAGGGCTCGATTTGCCGGCGACGCCCTGGTGCGTATCTCCCCTCTCCCGAGCGACCGATACGGCGACGATCGCTCGCGACGCGGCAGGCCTGCCGGGAGCTGGCTTCGTGACCGACGCGCGCCTGATGGAGCTGAATTTCGGCGTCTGGCAAAACATGACCTGGCCGGAAATTCGCGGACGCGAACCCGGCGCTGTCTCCGCGCGCCAGAGCGACGTCTGGAACTTCACCCCGCCCGGAGGCGAAAGCTATGCGGCGCTGACGACGAGGGTCGCGGCATGGCTGGAGGAGCGCAACGGGACGACGGTCGTCGTTGCGCACGGCGGCGTGGCGCGCGCGCTGATGGTTCTCATCGGCGGCGTCGCGCCGGCGGAAGCCTGCAAGGCGCCGGTCTACCAGGGGCGCGTGCTCGCGTTCTCGAGCGGCAAAGGGTCATGGGCCTGAGCGCGGTTCAGGCCCCGTTCAGCCGCCGCGCGGGATAGGACGGGGCGCCGACTTGTGCTAAGCCTCGCGCGCGGGCGGGATCGAGGACGCGGGGGCGATTTGTCCGGCGCGACAGGCGCGTCCCGGCCGGATCGGCGGACCTGCCCGCCCCGGCTGCGCAGTAACGAGCGGAACAAGGCGGAACGGGTAGCCGGCACGCATGACGATTATCGATTCTCAATCCGCCGACACGCTGGATCGGCCGGAATCCGGTCACGCCGCCGCCGGCGCGGCGCCGGCGGCCAAGTCGATCCTGATCGGCAAGTCCATTCCCGACCTGCTTCGCGACGAGCTTC
>JAGWTW010000214.1 GCA_028868735.1 Hyphomicrobiales bacterium
TCAAGCGCGCCGACGGCTCCGTCATCCGTTTCGACACGAATGCGGCCGTGCTGATCAACAATCAGTCCGAGCCGGTCGGAACCCGTATCTTCGGACCGGTGCCGCGCGAATTGCGCGCGAAGAACCACATGAAGATCATCTCGCTGGCGCCGGAGGTGCTGTAATGGCCGCCAAGATCAAGAAGGGCGACAAGGTCGTCGTCATCACCGGCCGCGACAAGGGCCGCTCGGGAGAGGTCGTGCAGGTCATGCCGACCGAGGCGCGGGCGATCGTGCGCGGCGTCAACATGGTCAAGCGCCATCAGCGCCAGACCATGCAGCAGGAAGGCGGCATCATCTCCAAGGAAGCCTCCATCCACCTTTCGAATCTCGCGCTGACGGATCCCAAGAGCGGAAAGCCGACGCGCGTCGGCTTCAAGACGCTCGATGACGGCCGCAAGGTCCGGTTCGCGAAGCGCTCGGGAGATCTGATCGATGGCTGACGAAAAGAAGACGAAGGCGCCGAAGGCCGACGCCAAGGCGCAGGACGCTGGCGCGCCGCGCGATTCCGCGAAGGTCGCCAAGCCGAAGGCCGAGAAGGCCGCTGCGAAGGGCGAAGGCAAGGGCAAGGCCGCCGCGAAGCTGCCGGACGGCTATGCGCCGCGCATGCGCAAGCTCTACGACGAGCAGGTCCGCGCGAAGATGATCGAGCAGTTCGGCTACAAGAACGCGCTGGAAGTGCCGCGCATCGACAAGATCGTCCTCAACATGGGCGTGGGCGAAGCGGTCAACGACACCAAGAAGGTGGCGGCGGCTGCGGGCGATCTCGCCCTGATCGCCGGCCAGAAGCCGGTCGTCACGCGCGCCCGCAAGGCGATCTCGACCTTCAAGGTGCGCGAGAACATGCCGATCGGCGCCAAGGTTACGCTTCGCAAGACGCGCATGTACGAATTTCTCGACCGCCTGGTGACGATCGCGTTGCCGCGCGTGAGAGACTTCCGCGGCCTCAATCCGAAGAGCTTCGACGGCCGCGGCAATTATGCGATGGGCATCAAGGAGCACATCGTGTTCCCGGAGATCGACTACGACAAGGCGGAGTCGGTGCTGGGCATGGACATCATCGTCTGCACGACGGCGAAGACCGACGAAGAAGCCCGCGCGCTGCTGCGCGCGTTCAATTTCCCGTTCCGGCAGTGAGCCGTTAGCTCAAACGCGGACACCAGAAGGCGAACCATATGGCCAAGAAGAGCGCTGTAGAGAACAACAAGCGCAAGATGCGCATGGCGAAGCAATTCGCCGGCCGTCGCGCGCGGTTGCAGGCTATTGCCGACAACCAGGATCTGAGCATGGAAGAGCGGTTCGAAGCGCGGCTGAAGCTCGCGCAGCTGCCGCGCAATTCCGCGCCGAACCGCATCCGCAACCGTTGCGAAGTGACAGGCCGCCCGCGCGCCTATTACCGCAAGCTGAAGATGTCGCGTATCGCTTTGCGCGAGCTCGGTTCGAAGGGGCTCGTCCCCGGTCTCGTCAAGTCGAGCTGGTGAGGAGACAGCCATGTCGATGACTGATCCTTTGGGCGATATGCTCACCCGCATCCGCAATGCGCAGCTGCGTCGCAAGTCCAAGGTGACGACGCCGGGCTCGCGTCTGCGCGGCCACGTGCTCGACGTCCTCAAGGACGAAGGCTTCATCCGCGGCTATTCGACGACCGAGTTCGGCAATGGCCGCACGGAGTTCGAGATCGAGCTGAAATATTTCGAAGGCGCGCCCGTCATTCGGACGATCGAGCGCGTCTCGAAGCCCGGCCGTCGCGTCTACGCGGCTGTCGACGCCATGCCGCGCGTCGCCAATGGCCTCGGCATCACCATCGTTTCGACACCGAAGGGCGTCATGGCGGACCATGCGGCCCGCGAGGCGAACGTCGGCGGCGAAGTTCTCTGCAAGGTCTTCTG
>JAGWTW010000139.1 GCA_028868735.1 Hyphomicrobiales bacterium
AGCCGCAGATCGGCTGGTTCCGCTGGGAGGCCTATGTCGTCTGGCTGTCGGGCTTGGCGCTGATGGCGCTGCGCTATTTCTGGCAGGCGGATCTCTACCTCATCGATTTACGAAAGGCCGCGCTCCTCCCGTGGCAGGCCGTCGCGCTCGCGCTCGCGGGATTGGTCGTCGGTTGGCTCGCCTACGATTTCATCTGCAAGCGCGCGTGGGACGAACCTGTGCGTCGAGCCGCGATTTTCATTTTGCTCGGCGCGCTCTCTTACGTCTACGCGGACATATTCAGCGGGCGCGGCGCCTTTATCGAGATCGGCGCGATCACAGGCACCATCATGGCCGCCAATGTCGCGCATGTGCTCGTTCCGAACCAGCGCAGGATGCTCGCCGCCGCGCGCGCGCGCGAGCCGCAGGACGAGGCGCGCTTCGCCGCAAGCCGCCAGCGCGCGCTGCACAACAATTATCTCGGCATCCCCGTCGTGTTTCTGATGCTCTCGACGCATTACCCGCTGGCTTTCGCCGGCCGCTACAACTGGATCGTCATAGCGCTCTCGTTCGTCGTCGGCGCGGCGATCAGGCATTTCTTCATCGCGCGTCATCGCGGGCAGGGCGCTTTGTGGTGGACGTTGGCTGTCGCCATTCTGGGCGCGGCGTTGATGGTCTGGCTCTCGTTTGCAGGCGCGGAACAGACGCTCGCCCGCGCGCGGCCGACGAATGCGATCGACGCCATCGCAT
This sequence comes from Hyphomicrobiales bacterium, assembly GCA_028868735.1. Taxonomy (GTDB): domain Bacteria; phylum Pseudomonadota; class Alphaproteobacteria; order Rhizobiales; family Beijerinckiaceae; genus JAJXWB01. The sequence continues at coordinate 730 of JAGWTW010000139.1, forward strand.
CGGTGATGTCGCCCGATTTCGGCGAGGTCGAGGACATCGTGTCCGCGCGCTGCGTCGCCTGTCACGCAAAACGCCCGGCATGGGCGGGGCTCGCGACCGCGCCGCGCGGCATGCTGCTCGACACGCCGGCGCTGATCCGCGCGCATGCGCAGGATATCGCGCGCGCAGCGATCTGGACGCGCGTCATGCCGCCGCCGGGCGTCGATGCCGGCATGACGGATGATGAACGCGCGACGCTGGCGGCGTGGTTGAAAGCCGGCGCGCCGGCGCGGTGAGGCCGGCGCGGCCGCGCCTCACATCGTCGCGCCGATGGTCCAGGGCGCGAATTCGGCGTCGCCGTAGCCGAGCTGCTCCGACTTTGTGCGCTCGCCCGAGGCGACGCGCAGCAATGTCTCGAAAATCTCCTGCCCCTTGGCTTCGATGCTGACGCCGTCGAGCACCTCGCCGCAATCGACGTCCATATCGTCGATCATGTGACGGTAGATTTCGGAATTCGTCGCGAGCTTCAGCGAGGGCGTCGGCTTGCAGCCGTAGGCCGAGCCGCGGCCGGTGGTGAAGGCGAGCAGATTGGCGCCGCCGGCGACCTGGCCTGTCGCGCCGACGGGGTCGTAGCCGGGCGTATCCATGTAGACGAAGCCCTTGGCGGTCACCGGTTCGGCGTAATTGTAGACGGCGCGAAGCGTCGTCGTGCCGCCCTTGGCCGCCGCGCCCAGCGATTTTTCCAGAATGGTCGTCAATCCGCCGGCCTTGTTGCCGGGCGACGGATTATTGTTCATCTCCATCTTGTTGCGCGCCGTGTAATCCTCCCACCAGCGGATCATGGAGACGAGCTTTTCGCCGATTTCGCGATTGGCCGCGCGTCGCGTGAGCAGATGCTCCGCGCCGTAGATTTCCGGCGTCTCGGAAAGGATTCCCGTCCCGCCGTGGCGCACGAGAATATCGACCGCCGCGCCGAGCGCGGGATTGGCGGTGATGCCGGAATAGCCGTCGGAGCCGCCGCATTGCAGGGCGAGCGTGAGTTCGGACGCCGGGCAGGTCTCGCGCCGCGCCGCATTGACGATCGGCAGCATGGCGGCGATCGCCTCCACGCCTTTCATCACCGTCTTCTTCGTGCCGCCGACTTCCTGGATCGTCATGGTGCGAAACGTGTCGGATTCAGAGACGCCGTAAGCCTCCTTGAAGCGGCCGATCTGGAACCCCTCGCACCCGAGTCCCACCATAACGACGCCGCCGACGTTGGGATTGGTCGCATAACCCCATTGCGTGCGCTTCAGGACGTCGTAGCCCTCGCCCTTCACGTCGAGCGCGCAGCCGCCGCCATGCACCAGCGGGATGACGCCGTCGATGTTGGGATAGCCGGCGAGCACGCCGGAGCGCTCGATCTCCTGCGCCATGAAGCGGGCGACCGAGGCCGAACAATTCACGCTCGTGAGGATCGCGATGTAATTGCGCGTCCCGACCTTTCCGTTGCCGCGCCGGAATCCCTGGAAGGTCGCGCGCGCGCCTTCGGGCAAAAGCTTCTCGTCGCGCGCATCCTGCGCAAAGGCGTAGTCGCGCGCGAAATCGCGCATTTCGACATTGTGCTCGTGCACCCAGGCGCCCGCGGGGATTTCCTGCGCGGCGAAACCGATGATCTGGCCGAATTTGCGCACGGGCTCGCCGGCCGGAATCGTGCGCAGCGCCATCTTGTGGCCGCGCGGCACGCGCTCGCGCGCGCTTGCGCCCTCGAACGAAAATCCCGGCGCGAACGCGTCGACGGCGATGACGACATTATCGGCCGCATTGAGTTTCAATGCGCGCGGCGTGCGGGCGTCCATGGTTCAGCCTGTGAATGTTTCGGGGTGTTCCGCGGCGATGCGTTCGAACATGGCGGTGGTGTCGTCGAGATGCGCGCGCATGGCTTCGGCCGCGGCGGCCGGATCGCGCTTTTCGATCATGTCGTAGACGTGACGGTGCTGCGCATAGGCCTTGGGCAGCCGGCCGGGCGGCGAAAGCACGATGCGGCGCACGCGTTCGAGATGCGAGCGCAGGCTGTCGAGAATCTCGCGCGCATGCGGCAGGGCGAGTCCGTCGACGATGATCTTGTGAAATTCGACGTCGAGCGCGTAGAAGCCCGCCACGTCGTCGGCTTCGGCCGCCGCCTGCTGGTAGCGCAGGTTGCGCTCGAGCGCGCGCATGGAATCTTCGGCCAGTTTCGCGCGGCCGGCTTCGCGCGAAATTTCGGCTTCGATCGCGCGGCGGATCAGCATCCACTCGCGCACGTCGCTCGAAGAGATTTTGGCGACGAACGAGCCGTGCTGCGGCTCGATCACGACCAGCCTTTCGAAGGCCAGCCTGTTGATGGCGGCCGTCACCGGAAAACGCGAGACGCCGAGCCGTTCGCACAGCGCGATCTTGTCGATGGCGCCGCCGGGCGCGAGCGCGCCGGACAGAATCGATTCCTTGATGTCCAGATAGACCTGATCGGCCTTGGACGTGCGGCGTTCCCGTTCCCCGGCCAGTCTCTTGCGGGCCGGCGCAGCCTTCTTTGTCATGGGGCGATCGACCCGGTCTGGCGACGACGGCAAGGCGTCGAAGCAAATCTCGTGCTAGCATGTCAGACCTGCGTCGAGACCGTCAATAGCGGCGCCGGCGCGCTTGCAAGCGGGGCGCGCGCCCGCCATTTTGGGCGCATGTCGTTCGGCGGGAGGATCGGCGAAAGCCTTGGACGCGGCGAAGCGGGCGCGCTGGCCCAGCTCGACGCGCGCTCGCGCGAGATTTTCCGCTCGATCGTCGAAAGCTATCTCGATTCCGGCGAGCCGGTCGGCTCGCGCCATCTCTCGCGCATCCTGCCGATGACGCTGTCGCCGGCCTCCATCCGCAATGTCATGCAGGATCTGGAGGAGCTCGGGCTCGTCTTCGCCCCGCATACCAGCGCCGGCCGGTTGCCGACCGAAACCGGTCTGCGCTTCTTCGTCGATTCTTTGCTCCAGATCGGCGATCTCGCGCCGGAAGAGCGCGCCCGCATCGAATCGCAGGTCGGCGCGCGGCCGGCGGGCGACAATCTCGACGCGCTGCTCGGGCAGGCCTCCAGCCTGCTGTCCGGATTGACGCGCGGCGCCGGCGTCGTCGTCACCTCGAAGGACGACCGGCGGCTGCGGCAGATCGAATTCGTGCGGCTCGATCTCGAGCGCGCGCTGGCGGTGCTCGTCTCCGAAGACGGCTCGGTCGAGAACCGCGTTCTCGCGATCCCGCGCGATCTGCCGCAATCCGCGCTGGTCTCGGCCGGCAATTATCTCAATGCGCGCATCCGCGGCCGCACGCTCGCCGACGTGCGCGGGGAGATGGAGACGGCGCGACGGGCGGTCGCCGCCGAACTCGACGAATTGACCGCGCGCCTGGTCGAGGCCGGGCTTGCGAGCTGGGCCGGGCTCGAAGGCCAGCGCCGCCAGCTCATCGTTCGCGGGCAGGCGAACCTGCTCGGCGATCTCACCGCGCTCGAAGACCTCGAACGCATCCGCCTTCTGTTCGACGACCTCGAAACCAAGACCGACGTGATCGACCTGCTGTCGCGCGCCGAAGACGGCGAGGGCGTTCGGATATTCATCGGTTCGGAGAACAAGCTGTTCTCGCTCTCCGGTTCGTCCATGATCGCCGCGCCCTTCCGCGACAACGAAAAGCGCGTCGTCGGGGTGCTCGGCGTGATCGGCCCGACCCGGCTGAACTATGCGCGCGTCGTGCCGATGGTGGATTACACGGCTCGCGTCATCGCGCGGCTGGTCGGGGGCAATTAAGGCCGGCGCTCACGGGGCGTTCTGAAACACCCGACAAAGCCCGCCGCCGCCTTCGCGTGGCCGTTCCGGGCCGGTTTCCGGCGGCCGATATCGGAAGGGCGCGTCCGCGAAGGTCGTGGAGGTCAGCCGGAACGGATCGGCGGCGCAGGCCCGCGGGCCGACGGCGCAGAGGACCGCCCCGCACGGCGTCGTCCCAGCCGCACGCCTCCGGTCGTCCTTTAGGGGGTCCCTCTGGTCGGACGTCTCGATTCTGGCGCGTCCGTCCGGATTTGCCGGCGCCGCGCACGGGATTCGCGTTGACTTGCGCGCAGCCTTTCTCCTATAAGCCCGCAGCGATTTCGGCGGCGCCGGCGTCGGGCGCGGTCATTTGCGCCATGGCGCGCGTTTCCGCGAAAAATTCGGAGAAAACCGGTGAAGCGGACCTATCAACCCTCCAAGCTCGTGCGCAAGCGCCGTCACGGCTTCCGCGCCCGCATGGCGACCGTCGGCGGCCGCAAGGTCATCGCCGCCCGTCGCGCGCGCGGCCGCAAGCGCCTGTCGGCCTGACGCGACAGCCCCCCGTCGAGGCGGGGCTTTATGGATCGGAGCTGACATGACGACCGGCGGCGCGGCTCCCCTCCGGCTGAAAAACCGCAAGGATTTCGTCGCGGCCGCCCGTGGCGCGCGCCGCCACGCCCGCAGTTTTGTCCTGCAGGCGAGGCCGCGCGACGACGATGAGCCGCCACGCTTCGGACTGACTGTCTCCAAAAAGACCGAACCGAGCGCCGTCAGGCGAAATCGCATTCGCCGCCGCCTCAAGGAGGCGCTTCGGCTAGGCGCGGCCCTTTCCGGCGCGCCGGGGCATGATTATGTGCTCATCGCCCGGCGGGAGGCGCTTGCCGCGCCCTTCGCGGATCTGAAACAGGAAATCGCCGCCGCCCTCGCCTCGCCGCTGCGCGAGCGGAGCCGCAAGCCCAGGCCCAGTCATCCATGAACGACACAAAGAACCTGTTTCTCGCGATCGGCCTGTCGATTCTGGTCCTTGTCGGCTGGCAATATTTCTTCGCGGCGCCGAAGCTCGAAAAGCAGCGCGCGGAGATCGCCCAGCAGCAGAGCCTGCCGCAGCGTCCCGGCGCGGAGAGCGAAGCCGTCGCGCCCGCGCCGCAGGGCGCCGGCCCTTCCACGGCCCCGACGAGCGCGCCGACTGCCGCCAGGACGCGTGAGGACGCGCTCGCTGCGAGCCCCCGCGTCGCCATCGACACGCCGAGCGTGGAAGGATCGATCGCGCTCAAGGGCGCGCGGATCGACGATCTTCGCCTGAAGAAATATCGCGAGACGATCGACCCCAAGAGTCCGATCATCACGCTCCTGTCGCCGTCGGGTTCGCCCGAGCCGTATTACGTCGAACTCGGCTACGTTCCTGCCGCCGGCGCCAAGACGGCGCTGCCGGGCGCGGACACGCTCTGGACCGCGCAAGGCGACCGGCTGACGCCCTCGACCCCGCTCGAACTGACCTGGGACAACGGCGGCGGCCTCGTGTTCCATCGCAAGATCGCGATCGACGACGACTACATGTTCACCGTGAACGACACGGTCGAGAACAAGGGCGCCGCCCCCGTCACGCTCTATCCGTTCTCTCTGGTCTCGCGCCACGGCACGCCGCCGACGTCGGGTTATTCGGCGTTGCACGAAGGCCTGATCGCCGACGTCGGCAATTCCGGCGTGCAGGAATACACTTACGCCAAGATCGAGAAGGAAACCAACGGCCAGAAGAGCTGGAACGGCGTCGGCGGCTGGGTCGGCTTCACCGACAAATACTGGGCCGCGGCTGTCGCGCCGGATCAGAAAACTCCATTCGACGGGCGTCTCTCGGGCAGCGGCGCGACGCCGGCGCAAAAGTCCTACCAGGCCGACGTGCTGGGCCCAGCGCGCACGATCGATCCGGGCCAGTCCGGCGTCGAGACGACGCATGTCTTCGCCGGCGCCAAGGTCACGCAATTGCTCGACCGCTACGAGCAGAACCCGGGCATCGCGCATTTCGATCTCTTGATCGACTGGGGCTGGTTCTACTTCATCACGCGGCCAATGTTCCGCCTGATCGACTTCCTCTATCACGTCCTCGGCAATTTCGGTCTCGCCATTCTGGCCGTCACCGTGATCGTCAAGCTCGCCTTCTTCCCGCTCGCCAACAAGTCTTACCTTTCGATGGCGCGGATGAAGGCGCTGCAGCCGCAGATGAAGGAGCTGCAGGAGCGCTACAAGGACGACAAGGTCAAGCAGCAGCAGGAGACGATGGAGCTCTACAAGCGGGAGAAGGTCAATCCCGTCGCCGGCTGCCTGCCGATGGCGATCCAGATCCCCGTCTTCTTCTCGCTCTACAAGGTACTGTTCGTCACGATCGAGATGCGGCAGGCGCCGTTCTACGGCTGGATTCGCGATCTCTCGCAGCCCGATCCGACCAACGTCTTCAACCTGTTCGGCCTCATCCCGTTCGACCCGACGCAGATTCCGGTTTTCGGCCATTTCCTCTGGCTCGGCATCTGGCCGCTCATCATGGGCGTGTCGATGTGGGTGCAGATGAAGATGAACCCCGAGGCGACCGATCCGGTGCAGCGGCAGATGTTCGCCTGGATGCCGGTGATCTTCACCTTCATGATGGGCTCGTTCCCCGCCGGCCTCGTCATCTACTGGACCTGGAACAACACGCTGTCGGTGCTGCAGCAATGGTTCATCATGAAGCGCGCCGGCGTGAAATTCGAACTCTGGGACAATCTCCTGAAGACCTTCCGGCGCAAGCCGGCGTAACGCCATACTTCAATCCGTCACGGCCGGGCTCGTCCCGGCCCTCCACGCCAAGCCGTTCCGGCGACGGTTGAGATTTGTACGAGCGGGCCGGCGTGGACGCCCGCGACACGCGCGGGCATGACGCACGCGGAAGGCCGCGCTCCGTGACTGAACCGACCGTCCCCGACTTTACCGAAACCGGCCGAAAACTCTTCGCCGGCCCCTGCGACTTCATCTGGGCCGCGGCGAGCGCCAATGACCTGCCGCCCGCCGGACCGCCCGAATTCGCCTTCGCCGGGCGCTCCAACGTCGGCAAGTCCTCGCTCCTCAACGCGCTCACCGGCCGCAAAACGCTCGCGCGCGTGTCGCATACGCCGGGCCGCACGCAGCAGCTGAATTTTTTCGCGCTCGGTCGCGCCGCGACCGGACAGGACGCGGAAAGCGCGCCCGCAAACAATCTGGAGCGCGCCCGGCTCGTGGACATGCCGGGCTACGGATATGCGGCGGTCTCCAAAACGAAAACCGCATCGTGGGACGTGCTGACGCACGATTATCTGCGCGGCCGCGCGACCCTGCTGCGCGTCTATGTGCTGATCGACGGGCGGCGCGGCCTCCTGCCGCCGGACCTCGCCACATTCGATGCGCTCGACGCCTCGGCCGTCTCCTACGCCGTCGTCCTGACCAAGAAGGACGAGGTGAAAAAGGGCGAGATCGACGCCAGGATCGCCGAGGTCGAGGCGGGCATCGCCAAGAGGCGCGCCGCCTTTCCGCACGTCCTGTTCACGTCGAGCCGCAGCGGCGAAGGCGTGCCCGAACTGCGCGCCGCGGTCGCGCAATTGCTGGCCGAGCGCGGCGCGCATTGAGATCGTGGCGCCGGGACGCTAGATAAGCCTGCCCGAAACACCGGAACCGCCATGACCGACGCGACGCCCCACGATGCAGCCCACGCGCAGGCCGAGACGCTCGTCAGCGCCCTGCCGCACATGCTGCGCTACGATGACGCCATCGTCGTCGTGAAATACGGCGGCCACGCCATGGGCGACGACAAGGTCGCGCGCGATTTCGCCCGCGACATGGTGCTGCTCGAACAATCCGGCGTGAATCCCGTCGTCGTGCACGGCGGCGGTCCGCAGATCGGCGCGATGCTGAAGAAGCTCGGCATCGAATCGCATTTCGCGGGCGGTCTGCGCATCACGGACAAGGCGACCGTCGAGATCGTCGAGATGGTTCTGGCCGGTTCGATCAACAAGCAGATCGTCGGCTTCATCAACGCCGAGGGCGGGCGCGCGATCGGCCTCTGCGGCAAGGACGGCAACATGGTGACGGCGACCAAGGTCGGCCGCGCCGTGCAGGACCCCGATTCCAACATCGAGAAGCACGTCGATCTCGGTTTCGTCGGCGAACCTTCGAAAGTCGACACGACGGTGCTCGATCAGGTGCTCGGCCGCGAGCTTATCCCGGTGCTCGCGCCGGTGGCGCAAGGCGCGGACGGGGAGACCTACAACATCAACGCCGACACCTTTGCAGGCGCCATAGCGGGCGCATTGAAGGCCAAGCGCCTCATTTTTCTAACCGACGTGCCGGGCGTGCTCGACAAGGAGAAGCAGCTCATCAAGGAATTGCGCGTCGGCGACATTCCCAGCCTGATCGCCGACGGCACCATCACCGGCGGCATGATCCCGAAGGTCGAGACCTGCATCTATGCGATCGAGCAGGGCGTCGAAGGCGTCGTGATCGTGGACGGCAAGATTCCGCACGCCGTGCTCGTCGAGCTTCTCACCGACCATGGCGCGGGAACGCTGATCACCAGATGAAGCAGGGTTTGTGAGAGAGAATTTCCCGGTCGCGCATCCGCATCTGCCGACATCGATCGCGCAGCGCTTCGCGCATGTCGAGACCTGGGTGTTCGATCTCGACAACACGCTCTATCCGGCGAGTTCCGACGTCTGGCCGAAAATCGACCAGCGCATCACGCTCTTCCTCGCCGAATTGTTCGGGCTCGACGGCATGTCCTCGCGCGCCCTGCAGAAATATTATTACCAGCGCTACGGCACGACGCTGCGCGGCCTTATGACCGAGCACGAAGTGACGGCGGCGGAGTTTCTCGCCTTCGTGCACGATATCGACCGCTCGTCGCTGAAGCCCGATCATTCGCTGGCGCAGGGCATCGCGAAACTGCGCGGACGCAAGCTCATTCTCACCAACGGCTCGCGCGAACACGCCCTGCGCACCGCCGAACGCATCGGCATTCGCGACCTGTTCGAGGATGTCTTCGACATTGTCGCAGCCGATCTGTTGCCGAAGCCGCATGCGGAGACCTACGAACGCTTCTTCGACCTCCACGGCGTCGATCCTACACGCGCCGCCATGTTCGAGGACATCGCGCACAATCTCGTGGTTCCGCACGCCCGCGGGATGACGACCACGCTCGTTGTGCCGCGCTCCGGCGACGAGGTCGAGCGCGAGCAATGGGAGCTTTCGAGCGGCGGCGAACCGCACGTCGATTTCGTCACCGACGATCTGGCCGCGTTTCTGGAGGCGATCACGCGTCGGCGCACCCGCGACTGAGCGTCAGCCTGCTTTTAGAAAGAGCTGGGCGTATGGTCGCTGAAGATTGCCCAA
>JAGWTW010000022.1 GCA_028868735.1 Hyphomicrobiales bacterium
GGCTGCGACATGCTGTTCATCACCGCCGGCATGGGCGGCGGGACCGGCACGGGCGCGGCGCCCGTCATCGCGCGCGCCGCGCGCGATCTCGGCATCCTCACCGTCGGCGTCGTGACGAAACCGTTTCAGTTCGAAGGCGCGCGCCGCATGCGCACGGCCGACGCCGGCATTTCGGAACTGATGAAGCACGTCGATACGCTCATCGTCATTCCGAACCAGAACCTGTTCCGGATCGCGACGGAGCGCACGACCTTCGCCGACGCCTTCGCAATGGCCGACCAGGTGCTCTATTCCGGCGTCGCCTCGATCACCGATCTCATGGTGAAACAGGGCCTCGTCAATCTCGACTTCGCGGACGTCCGCTCGATCATGCGCGAGATGGGCAAGGCGATGATGGGCACAGGCGAGGCTTCCGGCGACCAGCGTGCGATCCACGCCGCGGAAGCCGCCATCGCCAACCCGTTGCTCGACGAAGTCTCGATGAAGGGCGCCAAGGGGCTCCTGATCTCGATCACCGGCGGCGCCGACATGACGCTCTACGAAGTGGACGAGGCGGCGAGCCGCATTCGCCAGGAGGTCGACGAGGACGCCAACATCATCCTCGGCGCGACATTCGACGAATCGCTTGCCGGCGTCATCCGCGTCTCGGTCGTGGCGACCGGAATCGACAAGCCCGCCCAGTCCGCCGCGTTCGACGAAGCCGAAGCGAAAATCGCGGAAGCCGCCGAACGCCTGCGCGTGCAGGCCGCCGCCCGCGTGCAGGCGGCTGCGCCCGCGCCGGTCGTCGCGCCCGCGCCGATTGTCGCGCCTGCGCCGGCCCCGATCGCCGTCACCCCGATCCAGCGCGCGCCAGAGCCGCAGCCGGCGCCGATGGCGCCGCCTGCGCCGATCCAGAGCGATCTCGTCCACCTGGCCGAAATGCCGCAACAGCCTGCGGCCTATTATCCGCCGGCGCCGCAGCCTGCGCCCGAACCCCAGCAGGCCCGGCCGGCGGCTTTCGTGCCGCCCGCGGCCGAACAGCCTGTCCGTCCGCAGCGCATGCCGCAGATCGAAGATCTGCCGCTGCCAATCCAGGATCAGCTGCGCGCGTATCGGGCCGGCGAACAGCCGACCACGACGGCCGGCGTCGAGCAGCGTCGCCGCACGCTGCTGGAGCGGCTCGCCTCCTTCGCCACGAGCCGCGAGGAATCCGCCAAGAGCCAACGCGAACCGCAGGTCGCAATGCCGCGTCCGGCTCCTGTCGCCCAGCCGCAGGCGCGGCCGGCGCAGACGGCGCCGGCTCATGCCGACTACGCGAAGCCTGCCGCGCGCCCGCGCCCGGCGACGGGCGTCGATCAGCACGGACGCTACGCGCCCCAGCGTCCGGCCGAGGAAGAGCAGCTCGAGATTCCTGCCTTCCTGCGCCGCCAGTCCATGTGATTTCGAAAGGCGCCGGGCATCCGCCCGGCGCCTTTCAGCTTCAAGCCAAGCCAAAGAACTTTCTCGCGAAATTCTGTTTTCAGCGCTGTTAATAATCTTTCACAATCCGTGATTTGGCGGGGAGTCGGGCAGCAGATAGTTTGCCGGCGTTCGGGAGGGCGCGCCCCCCAAAGCGTCGATGTCGGCTGTGTAGTCCGCGCATCTGTGCATGCGCCCCTCGACACAACGGAAGCGGATGACCCGTCTCAAGGCAAAAGATAGACGCTGCGTCGCGGCGGACCGCGAGACCTGCGCGAGCGCCTTCCGTTCTGTGGAATTTCAGGCCACGCTGCGCAGTCCCGTGCTGCTCGAAGGCGTCGGCGTGCATTCGGGCAAGCCCGCACGTCTCTCGATCTATCCAGCCGAAGCTGACGCGGGCGTTTCGTTCGCGCGTGCAGATTGCGACGCGGTCTCGGCTGCGCTCTGGTCGAACGTCTGCGCGACGGAACTGTGCACGTCGCTGCGCCTCGGCGCTGGCGCCGTGGCGACGGTCGAGCATGTGATGGCCGCTCTGGCGGGCCTCGCGATCGACAACGCGCACGTCGAAATCGATGGACCCGAAGCGCCGGTTCTCGACGGATCGGCCGTCGCCATCGTCGAGGCGATCGACGAGGCGGGCGTGCGGGCGCTGCCTGCGCCGCGCCGTCGCCTGGAAATCCTGAAGACGGTGCGGGTCGAGCGCGGCGCCGCCTTCGCCGAACTCTCGCCTGCCGAAGGCGGGCTCACGCTCGACGTCGAGATCGATTTCACGCATGCGGCGATCGGCCGTCAGCGCAAGCGCCTCGCGCTCGACGCCGACAGCTTCCGCCGCGAGCTTTCGCGCGCAAGGACCTTCGGTTTCCTGCGCGACATCGAACGTTTGTGGCGCGCGGGCTTCGCGCTCGGCGCGTCGTTCGAGAATTCAATCGCAATCGGCGAGGACGGCGTGCTCAATCCCGGCGGCTTGCGATACCGGGACGAGTTCGTTCGACACAAGATGCTCGATGCAGTGGGCGATCTCGCCCTCGCGGGCGCGCCGATCAGCGGGCTGTTCCGGTCGCGTTGCGGCGGCCATGCGCTCAACCACGCCGTGCTGCAGGCGCTGTTCGCCGATCGGTCGTCGTGGCGTTTGTCGGGCGTCCAGGCGGCGCGCCGCGGCGAGGTGCGGCCCGACATCGGACGGTTTACGCAGCTGGCGCTCGCGCCCGAACGCAGCTGATCGCGCCGGGCATCGTGAGAACGCCACAATCGCGGGGCATGAGCGTCGCCGAAAGGTGGCGCAGCGCCGCAATTTGCGGTATGAGGCGCGGTCCCTGATACAGCCGCGAGCGCGCTTGCGCGCGATTCGTGGAGGCGGGGGCGGGTACGTACGCACTCGGGGTTGCGGCGCTCTCGGGCGACTGGGTCCGGGGTTTTTCGAGGGATGGGGTGGGCTTCCGGCGGCCCCCCGCAGAGGCCCGGGTTCCACAGGCCGCGAGTTTCGACGATGCAGAGCGCGTTTCAACGGATTTACGCCCTGGTTTCCGCCGACCGGCGCCGCAGCGCTGTTCTGGCGGTCGCCGCCTGTCTGCCGCTCGCCGGCTGCTCCGGGCTCGAGGGCGTGACGAGCCCGTTCTCCGGCCTGTTCGGCGGCGAGAAGTACCAGACGAAACTGTTGAAGGACACGCCGGCCGACCAGCTCTACGACACGGGCCTCGTGCGTCTGCAGAAGCATGACTACGACGGCGCCGGCAAGGATTTCGGCGAACTCGAGAAGCAGTATCCGAATTCGAACTGGTCACAGAAGGGCCTGCTGATGCAGACCTATTCGCAGTACACCGAAGGCAAGTACGACGACGCAGTCGCGACCGCCAACCATTACATCGGTCTCTATCCGAGCGCCAAGGATACGCCCTACGTCTATTATCTGGCGGGCATGTCCTATTACAATCAGATCCCGGAAGCCGACAAAGATCAGGAACGCGCCGAAAAGGCGCTGATCGTCTTCTCGCAACTCGTCGAGAAATTCCCGAAGTCCGAATATGTCGCGGACGCGAAATACAAGATTCAGGTCGCCAAGGATCAGCTCGCCGGCCGCGAGATGAAAGTGGGCCGGTTCTACCTTCAGTCGGCCAATTACACCGCCGCGATCAATCGTTTCCGCGAAGTGCTGGCGAAATACCAGTCCACGCGCCACACGGAAGAGGCGCTCTATCGTCTCGTCGAAGCCTATCTCAAGCTCGGCGTCGTCAACGAGGCGCAAACGGCCGCCGCCGTGCTCGGCCACAACTTCCCGGATTCGCAATGGTACAAGGACGCCTACGCGCTCCTGAAGACCGGCAATCTCGAGCCGCAGGAAAGCCAGGATTCCTGGATTTCCAAGGCGTTCCGGAAGACCGTCGGCTGATTACGCGAGGCGTGTCGGACCCATGCTGGTTCAACTCGCCATTCGCGACATCGTCCTGATCGATCGCATCGATTTCGACCCGGATCGCGGGCTTACCGTGCTGACCGGCGAGACCGGCGCGGGCAAATCCATCCTGCTCGACGCCTTCACGCTCGCGCTCGGCGGTCGCGGCGACGGCTCGCTCGTGCGCTCCGGACAGACGCAAGGCCAGGTGACGGCCGTATTCGATCTGCCGCCCGCCCATCCCGCCCGCGAAGCGGCGCGCGCGCAGGCGATCGACGTCGATGGCGACCTCATTCTGCGGCGCGTGCAGATGGCGGACGGGCGTACGCGCGCCTTCGTCAACGATCAGGCCGTGAGCGCGCAGGCGCTACGTGCGATCGGCGCGTCCATCGTCGAGATTCACGGCCAGCACGACGATCGCGCGTTGACGGACGCCTCGACCCATCGCGGCCTGCTCGATGCGTTCGGCTGTCTGACGAAACAGGCAGACGACGTGCGCGCTGCGCATCGGCGGATGCGCGAGAGCGCGGAAGCGCGCGCGGCAGAGGAGGCGCGCCTCGGCAAGGCGCGCGCCGAGGCCGATTATCTCACGCACGCGCACGCCGAGCTTTCGAAACTGAAGGCCGAGCCCGGCGAGGAAGAGAAACTCGCGACGCGACGCCAGCAGATGATGCAGGCCGAGAAGGTCGCAACCGATCTGCGCGAAGCGTTCGAAACGGTCGGCGGCGACGGTTCGCCCATCTCGGCGCTGGCGGCGGCGTTGCGGCGTCTCGAACGGCGACAGGCGCAGGCGCCAACGCTGATCGATCCGAGCCTTGCGGCCTTGTCGAGCGCACTGGATAGCGTCGAGGCCGCGCGCGCCGTGCTCGAGAGCGCGCTGGAGGAAGCCGCCTACGATCCGCGCGAACTGGAGCGCGTCGAGGAGCGATTGTTCGGACTGCGTGCGGCGGGACGCAAATATCAATGCGCGGTCGATGCGCTGCCGGCGCTGGCCGAAAAATTCGCGGCCAACCTCGCGGCGCTCGCTGCCGGCGAATCCGCGCTCGTGAAACTCGCCGCGGAGGCCGAGCGCGCGAAGGCGCAGTTTGCCGACAAGGCGGCCGCATTGTCGAAGGCGCGCGCGGCCGCCGCGAAGAAACTCGACAAGGCAGTGATGGCCGAATTGGCGCCGCTGAAGCTCGAGCGCGCACAATTCTTCACGCAGATCGACGCCGATGCGGCGGGCGCCACGGCGGATGGAATCGACCGCGTCGAGTTCTGGGTGCAGACCAATCCTGGCGCGCGGCCGGGGCCGCTCATGAAAGTGGCGTCCGGCGGCGAACTCGCGCGCTTCATGCTGGCGCTGAAGGTGACGCTCGCCGACAAGGGCTCCGCGCCGACGCTCGTCTTCGACGAGATCGACACCGGCGTCGGCGGCGCGGTGGCGGACGCGATCGGCCAGCGGCTCGCCCGGCTCGCTTCACGCGTGCAGGTTCTCGCCGTGACGCACGCCCCTCAAGTGGCGGCGCGCGCGGGCAAGCATTTTCGCATCGCCAAGGCGGACGCCGACAAGGGCAAACGTGTCGCCACGCATCTTGCCCCGCTCGACGCCAGGCAGCGGCAGGAGGAGATCGCGCGCATGCTGGCCGGTGCGACGATCACGGAAGAAGCGCGGGCGGCTGCGGCGCGGCTGTTGCAGGCAGGGTAGGCATGTGCGGACCGTCCTCGCGCTCATGCTGAGGAATCGTTCAGAGCGGCGTCGCGGCGCACACTGAGGCTCTGATGGATGCTCTCACCGCCTTCGGCCTGTTCGCGGTCACCGCCATGCTGGTGACCTACGCGCTCGAAGCGCGCAGTCCGTATTTCACGTTGCTTTTCGCCTGCGCCTGCATGCTCGGTTCGGTTTACGGGTTTTTGCAGGGAGCCTGGCCGTTCGGGCTGGTGGAAGCCGTGTGGGCGGTCGTGGCTTTCAGAAAGTGGCAAGGGCGCCTGCGCTAGGCCGTCATTGCGAGCGTAGCGAAGCGATCGAGAGCCGGGACGCGCCCCTGGATCGCTTCGCCTTCGGCTCGCAATGACGGACGTGTCGCGCTAGATTTCCGGCATGAAATCGACGCCCATCGACCAGCTCACGGAAGCGCAAGCCCGCGCCGAACATCAAAAGCTCGGCGACGAGATCGCCGCGCACGACCGACGCTATTATCAGGAAGACGCGCCGACAGTATCGGATGCGGACTATGACGCGCTGCGCCGTCGCTACGACGAGATCGAGCAGGCGTTTCCGCAATTGCGCAGCGCCGACTCGTTGAGCAGAAAGGTCGGTTCGGCGCCGAGCCAGAAGTTCGGTAAAGTGAAGCACGCCGTGCCGATGTTGTCGCTGGGTAACGTGTTTTCGGACGAGGAGGTGCACGAGTTCGTCGGACGCGTGAAGCGGTTCCTGGGGCTGAAGGATGACGCCCCGCTCGCTTTCACGTCCGAACCGAAGATCGACGGGCTGTCGTGCTCGCTGCGCTACGAGCGCGGCGAACTCGTGCAGGCCGCCACTCGCGGCGACGGATTCGAGGGCGAGGACGTCACCGCCAACGTGCGCACGATCCGCGAAATCCCGCACAGGCTGAAGGGCGAGGCGCCGGCCGTGTTCGAGGCGCGCGGCGAGGTCTACATGAACCGCGCCGATTTCGCGAAACTCAACGAAGCCCAAGCCGAGGCAGGCAGGATGATCTATGCGAACCCGCGCAATTCGGCGGCCGGTTCGCTGCGCCAGATCGATGCGAATGTCACAGCGCAACGACCATTGCGCTTCTTCGCCTATGCGTGGGGCGAGGTTTCCGATCTGCCGGCAAAGACGCAGGGCGGCATGCTCGATTTCCTGCATCGTGCGGGTTTCAAGACGAATCCTTTGACGCGCGTTTGCCGAAACGCGGAGCAGATGATCGCGCATTATCGCGAGATCGAAGAAAAGCGTTCATCGCTCGGCTACGACATCGACGGCATCGTCTACAAGGTGGACGATCTCGCGCTTCAGGATCGCCTCGGTTTCGTTTCCCGCGCGCCGCGGTGGGCGGTCGCGCACAAATTCCCGGCCGAGCGCGCGAGGACCGTGCTACGCGACATCGAAATCCAGGTCGGGCGCACCGGCGCGCTGACGCCGGTCGCGCGGCTCGAACCCGTCACCGTCGGCGGCGTCGTCGTGCAGAACGCCACGTTGCACAATGCCGACGAGATCGAGCGCAAGGATATTCGGATCGGGGATACGGTCGTGATCCAGCGCGCTGGCGACGTTATCCCCCAGGTGGTCGAAGTGGTTCTCGAGAAGCGGCCGCGCGCGGGACTTCCGAAATACGAATTTCCGACGAAGTGCCCGGTCTGCGGTTCCGCCGTCGTGCAGGAGAAAGACGAAAAAGGCGCAATGGACGTCGTCCGCCGCTGCACGGGCGGGCTTACGTGCCCGGCGCAGGCGATCGAGCGGCTGAAGCATTTCTGTTCGCGGCTGGCGATGGATATCGAGGGGCTCGGCGACAGGCAGATCGAGCTCTTCTACGAGAAAGGTCTCGTCAGGCAGCCCGCGGACATATTCACCCTTCAGAAGCGGATGGAGCGCGGCGAATTCGATCTGCGCGAGTGGGAGGGCTTCGGGGAAACGTCGGTGCGCAATCTGTTCGCCTCGATCGAGCAGCGGCGGCGGATTCCCGTCAATCGGTTCGTCTATGCGCTCGGCATCCGCCGCATCGGGGAGACAAACGCGCGCCGTCTCGCGCGCCATTTCGGAACCTTCGATGCGCTGCGCGCCTGCGCGCGAAAGGCGACGGAGGGTTCGGAGCAACGGGCGGAAATCAACGATATCGATGGCGTCGGCGACGTCGTCGCCGAAGCGGTCGCGGATTTCTTTCTGGAAGACCACAACGAGACGGCGATCGACGCGCTGCTGCGCGAAGTGCAGCCTTTGCCGATGGAGGAGGTCGCAAGCGATTCGCCCGTCGCCGGCAAGACGATCGTATTCACAGGCTCGCTGGAACGTCTGACGCGCGACGAGGCGAAGGCGCAGGCCGACCGGTTCGGGGCGAAGGTGTCGGGTTCGGTGTCGAAGAAGACGGATCTCGTCGTTGCGGGACCCGGCGCCGGGTCGAAGCTGACGAAGGCGCAGGAGCTCGGGATCGAGGTGATCTCGGAAGACGAGTGGTTTCGCCGCACGGGGCAGGGGTGAACCCTCCTGCGCGCACGCGAGGAGAAGGCTCAGGCCAGCCTTCGCGTCGCCGCCCTCAACCATTTTCGCGCGTCTGGCGAAACCTTCGCCTCGAGCTTCTCCCATACCTCCCTGTGATAGGCGTCGAGCCACGCGATTTCTTCGCGCGTCAATAATTTCGCGTCGATCAACGCGCTGTCGATCGGCGCGAAGGTGATCGTCTCGAAACCCAGCATTTCGCGTTCGGCGCCTTCGATGCGACGTTTTTCGACGACGATCAGATTTTCGATGCGGATGCCGAAGGCGCCCTCGCGGTAATAGCCGGGCTCGTTCGACAGGATCATGCCGGCTTCCAGCGGAATCGCGCCGAGCTTGGAGATGCGCTGCGGTCCTTCATGCACGGACAGATAGGCGCCGACGCCGTGGCCGGTTCCGTGATCGAAATCCGTTCCGACGTCCCACAGCGCGCGCCGCGCGAACGAATCGAGCTGCGCGCCGGTCGTTCCCCGCGGAAAGACCGAGGTCGCAATTGAGATGTGACCCTTCAGCACGCGCGTATTCTTTGCGCGCATCTCGGCCGTCGGTCTGCCGACCGCGATCGTGCGCGTAATATCGGTCGTGCCGTCAGCGTATTGCGCGCCGGAATCGACGAGATAGACGTTGCCCTTCGCGATCCGCGCGTTGCTCTTCTCTGTCACGCGATAATGCGGCAGCGCGGCGTGCGGGCCGAAAGCGGAGATCGTCGGAAACGATATTTCCGCCAGCTTTCCCGTTGCGCGGCGAAACGTCTCGAGCGCCTGCGCGGTGGAAATCTCGGTGAGCTTGCCCGTGGGGGCCTCGCGCGCGAACCAGGCGAGAAATTCGACGATCGCCGCGCCGTCGCGCAGATGCGCCGCGCGGGCGCCGCGCAATTCGCCGGCGTTCTTCTTCGCCTTCATCAGCGCGACAGGATCGCTCGCGACATCGGCAGCGCCGCCCGCCTCGCGATAGAGTGCGACGAGTTTTTCCGGCGCGGTGGCGGAATCGAACAGGACCCTGTTCTTTTCGCGCGCGAGCTCGTTCAATGCGGCTTCGAGCGCGGCCGGCTCGCGCACATCGGCCAGGTCTTCGAGCGCGACGCGCACGGAGTTCGAGAGTTTTGCGGCGGCGACGAAGATTTGCGGGCGGCCGGCGCGGGGGATCAGCGCCCAGGCGAGCGGCAGCGGCGTATGCGAGACGTCGCCGCCGCGAATGTTGAAAGCCCAGGCGACCGCGTGCGGATCCGAGATCAGCAGCGCGTCGCGCTTGCCGATCGCGTCGGCGATGCGGGCGAGCTTGGCGGGCGCCTTTTCGCCGGCGAGGCGGTCGGCGTGCAGGACGACCGGCGCCGCCGGCTCCGCCGGCCGATCCGTCCACACGGCGTCGACGGGATTGCCGTCGACTGCGACCAGTTCCGCCCCCGCGTTTTCGACGGCGCGACGCAAGCCCTCGGCCTGCGCGGGCGTGTGCAGCCAGGGATCGTAGCCGATGCGGTCCCCTTTCGCCACGTTTTCGGCCAGCCAGCGAGACGGCGGGGCCGCGACGAGATCTTGCGGCGAGAACAGCTTCGTATCCACCTGCTCGCGCGCCTGGACCGTGTAGCGGCCGTCCACGAAGATCGCCGCCTTGTCGGTCAGGACGACCGCAACGCCGGCGGAGCCAGTAAAGCCGGTGAGCCAGGCGAGGCGCTCGGCGGCGGCCGGGACATATTCGTTCTGGTGCTCGTCGGCGCGGGGGACGATGAAACCGTGCAGCTTGCGCTGGTCCAGCTCCTTGCGCAGCGCCGCGAGGCGCGGGCCGGAGCGGGCGGGATCGCTCGTCTCGGCAAAGGACTGGAAGCGGGATTCGAATTTCAAAGGCATGTGCGAAGCCTAGATCGACCGGCCGAAATAGCAATTTGCCGATCAAATATGCTGCATTGCAGCATAAGAGCTTCAGCTATGCTCGGACGGCATGGCAAAATCAATATTCCCGACATAAATGCAGGCCTAACATGATGACAACGGCGACAAGCCGAGTCGGGGACAGAAACGTCAGGGAACTGCAGAAGGAGCAGATCCATGGCAACCATGATCATTCCCTCGAGAGCCTACGGCGCTCCGATCAAGCGGACGGCGCCCGGGCCGGGACTGTGGACGAAATTCATCGAGGCGGTGAAGGCCTCGCGTCAGGCGGAAGCCGAGCGGATCGTCGCGCAATATTCGGCCGGCCGCTGGTCGGACTCTGTCGAGCGCGAAATCAACGACAAGCTCGTGCATCACGAGAACCTGCGCGCGTTCTGAAGACGCGTCAGTCAATCGAGACAGGGCGGGGCGCGGCTCCGCCCTTCTTCATCACGAGGGTCGCCCAACCCTCGATGTCGCCGCGCGCTGCGAGGCGAAATCCCTGCGCGGCGTAGGCGGACAAGACGCCGGCGACGTCGCGGCCGAGCAGTCCGGACAATACGAGTTCTGCATCGTCGGATGCGACCGTGGCGATCTGCGGAGCGAGCAGCCGAAGCGGCTTCGCCAGGATGTTTGCGAAGACGAGATCATACGGCGCGTTCCCTCGCAACGCAGGATGCATCGTTCCGCGCGCTGTCACCGGGCGCAGGAAAGGCGCGGCGCGGTTCAATCGCGCATTGGCGGCGGCTGCCTCGGTCGAGACCGGATCGATGTCGCCGGCCCAGACCTGCATGCGCCACAGGCGCGCGGCAGCGATCGCAAGCACGCCGGTGCCTGTGCCGATGTCGAGAATGCGCGCCGGGCGCCGGCGCTTGCCGATCGCGTCGAGCGCGCGGAGACAGCCGAGCGTGGTGCCATGGTGGCCGGTGCCGAAGGCAAGAGCCGCCTCGATTTCCAGTCCGATGTCGTTCGCACGCGGCGCATGCCGGTCGTGGGAGCCGTGCACGAGAAACCGGCCGGCGCGCACCGGCGCCAGCCCCTCGAGCGAGGCGGCGATCCAGTCCTTTTCGCTGACGCGGCCGAAAACGAGTCCTTTGGCAGCCGCATCGCCGGCCACGCTGCGCACGAGGTCGCGGATCGCATCCTCGTCGGGCTCCGGGCCGAAAAAGACTTCAGCCACCCAGACGTCGCTCGTCCAGCTTTCGGTCGAGGGCGCTTTTTCGAATGCGGCGGCCGCGGTCTCCGTCGGATCGAAGGTCTCGACGATCAGATCGGCGACCGCGCGCGCGGTCGCCTCGTCCGCTTCGAGCCGCATGACGAAAGCCGCGCCATTGGGGGGTAGTCCTTCCAGCATGGCGGCGGCCTACCACGCGCGGGGGTTCGTGTCATCGCGGATCGGCCTCAGTAGACGAGATCCGGGCGATCCGCCGGGATGTCTTGCGTAGAAACGATCGTTGGCGGAGCGGACGGCGAACGAACGGCAAGAATCGTGGTGGCGAGCCCGAGCAGGATCAGGAGCCCCACCACCGCCTCGACAATGGCCGGCAAGCGGCTGTGGTGCGGCGTCGCAGTCATCTGTCCCATGTGACCTCACAGGCTCGGCGCGCAGCGCGCGTTCGAAGCTTCCTGTGGACAGATACGGCCGCGACGAGGCGACGGTTCTCGCGCCGCCGTCGCAAATGCGTGATCGCGCCGCGCCGCCGGCGCACAGGCCGGACGACAAATGCGCGGGGAAGCGATAACGTAACCGCATGAAACCGTTCGTCGTCGCCGTGGCTCTTGTCTCGACTCTCGTGACTTCCGCTCTGGCGGCGGACACGGCGCCTCCGGCGCGACAGGAAAACTCAACGCAGGAGACGATCGCCGTTCAGGCCTGGGGCCAAACGCATCCGGCCTGCGCTCAATGGACCGACGGTTGCGTCGCTTGCACAAAGGACGGCTGTTCAACGCCTGGCGTCGCCTGCACGCCGCACGAATCGATTTGCGCTCGCTAGAACGCCTCGCGCCTAAAGCGCGCGTTCGAGCATCGAATGTCCGTCGCTCGTCAGCGTCCAGGCGACCCCCGCCTCGTTGAATTCGAGACTGGAGCGGCCGCCGACGGCGCTTTCCGCCATGCGTCCGAGCACCAGGCGTCCAAAACCGCGGCGTGACGGCGGAGCGACGGCTGGCCCGCCCTCCTCGCGCCAGCTCATGGTGAATTTGTCCGGGCCGAGCGACCAGGAGATCAGAACTCGGCCTTTGTCGTTCGAAAGCGCGCCGTATTTGGCGGCGTTGGTGACCAGTTCATGCAGCGCCATGCCGACGCCTTGCGAGGCGCCCGCCGTGAGCGTCGCGCGCGGGCCCGAGATGAAGATGCGCGTCCCGATCAGGTCCTTGAACATGGCGAGCTGCGCCTCGACCAGAGCCTGGATGTCGGCCCCGCGCCATTCGGTTTCGACAAGAAGGCGCTGACTTGCAGCCAGGCTCTGGATCCGCTCGCGCAGATTGGCCGCATAGGTCTTCGGATCGCAGACAGACGCCGTCTGCTGCGCGACCGATTGCACGACAGCCAGAAGGTTGTTTGCGCGATGGTTCACCTCCGCCATCAGCAGGCGCACGTGGCTCTCGGCATTCTTGCGCTCAGTGATGTCCTCGACGATCGACAAGAGGTGATTGAACGCGCCGTCGGGCTTGTTGACGCGGCTGACAGTGAGATTAACCCATACGACCGCCCCATCCTTGCGGATGTACCTCTTTTCCATCGAATAGCTTGTGATGCGTTCGGCGAGGAGATCTCGCAGCTGGGCGAGATCAGCCTCGAGATCGTCGGGATGGGTGATGTCGGCGAAGGTCATGTGTGACAATTCTTCGCTCGAATAGCCGACGATCGCGCAGAGCTTCTGGTTGACGCGCAACCATTTGCCGTCTGACGCGACGTCGGCCATGCCGACGGCGGCGTTCTCGAATTTCGCCTGAATCTGCAACAGCGCATTCCGCAATTCGTCCGCCGCGCGGCGGCGTTCGGCGACGTCGCGCGCGATCACGGACATGCCGACGCGCACGCCAGACGGACTGACGATCGGCGACGCGGTCAATTCGACGAGGAGGGGCGTCCCATTCTTGTGTACGCGCTGCGTGTCGAAGTTCGAGACGGGTCGACCGGCTCTCGCGAACTCGCTGAGTTGCACAAGATCGGCGCGCGCGCCGCGGGACGCGAGCTTGGCGACCGAATGGCCGATGATTTCGGCGGCGGAATATCCGTAGAGCTTTTCCGCGCCGTCGTTCCAGGTGAGCACGACCCCCTCGGGACTGACGGAATAGATCGCCTCGAGCGAGGTCTCGACAATGCGCGACAGTCGGTTCTGCAAAGCGTCCGCAGCCTCGAAGCGCAAGGCGCGCGCGCGGGCGCGGTGGAAGGCTTCCGCGGCGACGGAAACGAGGAAGCTGGTGATCACGAATATGCCGAGGGCGACGAGGTCGGCCGGCTCACGCGGGGGATCGAAGAAAAGAAGGATGAGAAGGACGCTCGCCACCGTGGCGACCAACCCTCCCTCCACCCCCGCGACGAGCGCGCCGAGCGACACGGCCGAACAAGAAAGGAGATAGGGATATTTATACGCCGTTCCGAAGAAGGCGAACTGCACGATGAGCGCGAGCATCGCGCCGTACATTCCAACGAGGACGCCAAAGAGAACCGGCGAGCGCGCGCGTTGCTCGACCACGCGCGTCAGCGCCGACCGCGCCCAGCGGCGGGCAGCGGACGCGCGCGCGCCGGCCACAGCGCCGAACATATCTTCGTTCGCCGTCGTCATGTCGGCGATCCCGGGGGAAGCGCGGTCTGCGGCTGCGGCACGTCTCGATCTTCGCTCTTTGCGGGCAATTCCGGCGCAACTCGATGTGAAAGTAGCAAAATCCAGATGGTCGGTCGACCGCGGGCCCGTCTATAGCATCGCTATCAACAGGGGAACGATCACGGACGTCGCAACGCCGTTGAGACCCATAGCGATCCCGGCGAAGGTCCCTGCGACTTCGTCGACCACGAAGGCGCGAGCTGTGCCTATGCCGTGCGAGGCGAGACCCACGGCAAAGCCGCGGGCGGCGTAGTCGGTGATCTTCAGGGCGTTCATGAGGGGCGTCACGATGACTGCGCCGATGACGCCCGTCGTAATGACGAGGACGGCGGTCAGGGCCGGAACCCCGCCAAGCCGCTCCGATATGGCCATGGCGATGCCGGCCGTCACCGATTTCGGGGCGAGCGAAACGAGAATCTCATGCGGCGCACCGAGCGCGGCGGCGACCGCGAGCGCGGAAACGACAGCGACGAGCGCGCCTGCGACGAGCGCGGCCGCCATCGGCAGCAGGTTCGCCATGACGAGCGCGCGATGGCGCACGAGCGGCACGGCGATCGCCACCGTCGCTGGACCCAAAAGAAAATGAACGAACTGCGCGCCCTGGAAATAGATCTCGTAGGGCGTGTGCGTGACCACGAGAATCGCGCCCACGACGACGATCGAGATGAGGACGGGATTGACGAGGGGATGGCGCCCGCTGGCTTTCGCGATCCGGTCCGCAACGACCCACACGGCGAGCGTCAGCGTCAGCCACAAGAGCGGCGTCGTCGCAAGATAGACCCAGATGGCGAAGGGATTGCTCATGGCGCCTTGCCGCGGTCCGTCAGGCGCTTGACGATCAGAAAGACATAGACGGTGACGATCAGCGTGACGACAGTGGAGACGACGAGCGCGGCGAACAGCGCGAGGCCATAGGCGCCGACGACAGGCATTTGCTGCACGATGCCGACGCCCGCCGGCACGAACAGCAGACCGAGTGAGCCGAGCAGGGCGCTTGCGGCCTTGCCGAGATCGGTTGACTCGATCGCCGATGCGTCGGCGCCGGTCATACGCGCGTGGAGGATCGCGCCAGCGGCGAGCAGCGCAAGGCCGATGACCGGACCGGGCACCGGGAGCGCCAGCGCGCGCGAAATGATCTCGCCGAGGAGCTGACAGGATAGCAGCAGCGCGAGCGCGCGGATCATGCAGTCACGCGATCGGTTTGAATTTCACGCGCAGGCCGTCGCGCGGCTGCGGGATCGGCCAGAGCTTCCAGTCCGGCGCATAGTTCGGCCGAGCTGAAACATCGGTCGTCGAAAAGAGATGATAAGCAAAACATTTCGCCTGCATGTAAGCGAAATTCAATCCGAGGCACATGTGCGCGCCGCCGCCGAAGGGCACGAATGCGAATCTGTGCCGATTGCGCGAGGCGTCGTCGGAGAAGCGCGTCGGGTCGAACCTGTCCGGGTCGATCCAGATGGAGGGCATGCGATGGGTGAACAGCGGATTGACGCTCACGCGCGTGCCGGCCGGCAGATTGAACCCCATGAATTGCGTATCGCGCATGGCGCAACGCGGCAGCGACGGCACGGGCGGAATAAGGCGCATCGACTCCTTGAACGCCATCTCCGTCAACGGCAGCGAATCGAGTTTCTCGTATGGAAGCGGCTCACCCTTCTCCAGGCCGAGCGCGAAAATCTCGTCACGGATCTTCTGCTGCCAGTCGCGATCGACGCTGAGGAAATATACGAAGGACGTCAGCGAAGAGGTCAATGTATCATGCGCCGCCATCATGAGGAAACTCATGTGGTCGATGATCTCCTGCCGCGTCAGAAGAGCGCCGTCGTCGGTCGTGGCCTTGCAGAGCTGGGTGAAAATGTCCTGCCCGTCGCTCGCGCGGCGCGCCTCGATCTGATTGCCGAAATAATCGATCATGAAGGCGCGGCCGGCGACGCCGCGCGCCATTTGCGTGCCGGGCAGCGGGAGCCGCACGACGGCGACGGCGGCCGCGACCATGTCGATGAACGCGCGCTTGACCGCTGCGACGTCCGGCCCGACCCCCGTTCCGAGGAAAGAGACCGCCGCGAGATCGAGGGTCAGCTGCTTGATCGCCGGGTAGAACACGATGTCCTCGCCCTTTTCACGCCAGCCGGCGACGCCCTCGGCTATGCCCGCATTGAGGCTCGCCAGATAGGATTGCATCGGCCCGGCCTTGAACGCGACCGAAAGCGCTCTGCGGTGGAGCCGGTGCTCGTCGAAATCGAGCAGCATCAGGCCGCGCGGAAACAGGCGATCCAGGATCAGTCCCCAGCCGTGGGTGGAGGAAAAGGTTCGGGCCTGGTCGAACAGGACGAATTCGTTCGCTTCCGGGCCGAGCAATGCGACGCTGCGGCCGCCGAACGCGCGCGAGCGATAGACCGGGCCGAACTGCGCGTATTGCCGTTCGACCTCGCCCTTGGGATCGGCCAGCAATTGCAGGGTGGAGCCGACGAGGGGCCAGCCTTCCGTGCCGGGAATGTGCCGGAGCGCCGACAGCGGCGGCTCGGCGATGAAGGGCGTGGCGAGCGGGTGTGGATTGTCGAGCGCGACCGCGGACAAGAAGGCCTCCCGGGATGATCGCGGAAGGCTAGTTGTCGGCGGCGACGGCGGCAAGCAGGACCGCCGCCGGCAGCGGTCAGGCGTCCAGAACCTTGCCGGGGTTCATGATGTTCTGCGGATCGAGCGCACGCTTGATCGCGCGCATCACGTTCAGCGTCTCCGGTGAATGCTCCTCTCGCATGTACTTGATTTTCGCCTGGCCGACGCCGTGCTCACCCGTGCATGTGCCGCCCATTTCGAGGCCGCGGCGCACGAGGCGCTCGACGAAGCTCTTGGCCTTGGCGAGTTCTTCCGGATCGTTGGGGTCGAACAGCGGCCCGGTGTGGAAATTTCCGTCGCCGACATGGCCGACGACCGGAGCGACGATGCCGAGACGCTCGGCGTCGGCGATCGTCTCGGTCACGCAATCCGCGAGCCGCGAGATCGGCACGCAGACGTCGGTGGAGAAACCGGTCATCTCCGGTTTGCGTTTCAGGGTCTGATGCGCCCAATACACGTCGTGGCGCGCCTGCCAGAGCTTGGTGCGCTCCTCGGGTTTGGTCGTCCAGTTGAACGGGCCGCCGCCGTGACTTTCGGCGAGCTCCCGGAAGCGCTGCGTCTGTTCCTCGACGCCCTTTTCTGTGCCGTGGAATTCCAGAAACAGCATGGGCGCCTCGACGAGGCCGAGCTTGGCGTAATTGTTGAACGCGCGGACCGTCATCGTATCGACGAGTTCGATGCGCGCGATCGGCAGGCCGGACTGGATCGTCTCGATCACCGTGTCGCAAGCCGCCTTGATCGAGGGGAACTGGCAGGTCGCGGCCGAGATCGCCTCGGGAATTCCGTAGAGCCGCAACGTGATCTCGGTGATGATGCCGAGCGTGCCTTCCGACCCGACGAACAGGCGCGTGAGATCGTAGCCGGCTGAGGATTTTTTCGCGCGACGAGCCGTCTTGACGATCTTGCCGTCGGGCATGACGACGGTGAGCGCGAGTACGTTGTCCTTCATCGTGCCATAGCGCACGGCGTTGGTGCCCGAGGCGCGCGTCGCGCACATGCCGCCGATCGAGGCGTCGGCGCCCGGATCGATCGGGAAGAACAGGCCTGTGTCGCGCAGATATTCGTTGAGCGCCTTGCGCGTCACGCCCGGTTGCACCACCACGTCGAGATCCTCGGAATGGACCTCCAGCACCTGGTTCATCTGCGACACGTCGATCGACACGCCGCCGTAGGGCGCGTTGGTGTGGCCTTCGAGCGAGGTATTGGTGCCGAAGGCGATGACTGGCACGCCGGCGGCGGCGCAAATCGTCACCGCGTCCGACACGTCCTCGGTCGATTGCGCGAAGACGACGGCGTCCGGCGGCTGGTTCGGCGTCCAGCTCAGGATGTGGCCATGCTGTTCGCGCACGGCCTGCGACGTGACGAGGCGGTTGCCGAAGCGTGCGGCGAGCTTGCCGACGGTGGCGTCTATGGTCGCCTGCGACGGGCGGGCGGTCAGCCGCGCCACGGCGGGATTGTGTTCGGTCAAGATATCCTCCCGGACGGATTGGAATTTGCGGCCAATCTACAACCCGGGAGAAGGCCCGTCGAGGCGGGCGACGGGACTCTACTTCTTGATCCGCATCGGGCCGGTGAAATCGCGTTTGCCCAGCGGCGCGCCCTTCGATCGCAAGATGTCGTAGGCGGTCGTGGCGTGGAATTGCAGGTTCGGGATCGAGAAGGACATGAGGAAGTTCTCGGCGGTGAAGGGCAGCTTCACGTCGCGGAACTCGAAGGCCATGTCCTTGCCTTCCAGCGCGTCGATCTCCTCGCGCGTCATCGCCTTCAACGCGGCGAGCGCGTCGGCGACCATCTTCTGCAGGCCTGCGTAGTCCTGCGGACCGAGTTCGACGCGCGGCGAGAAGGTTCCCTTCTTCACGCCCTCGATCGCGCCCTGCGAATGGTGGACGACCGAGACGATCTGGAAGCGGAAGGGGAGCATGTCCGCCCAAAGGCGGGCGTCGACGATTTCGGCGAGGGCGCCCTCCTTGTCGGCGAAATGGGCGCGGCCTTTTTCGAGAAAATGCGCGACGCCCTGCAGCGACTGGATGAAGCCTGCCACGGATGCGTCGTAGAGCGAAATCGCCATTAGTCTGTCCTCCCCGGGGAAGCGCCGGAGGCTACATGCTTGGCGCGGCGATGCAAATGCGCGCACTTTGTGCGGGAGAAATGACTTTTTGCACTCGCACGTGACGCGGTTTCGCGCGACAAAACAGCGAGGCGCTGTCCATGCTCGGACCGATCGATATCGAGGACTGGTCGACCAGCGAAGAAGATGTTCTTCGCGCGGAGATTCGTTTGCTGCCCGCGTTCCGCAAGTTCGGCCGCGGGGGTGCGTCGCTGCGCCTCGACGCCGGTCTTGCGCGTCGCGTGCGGGCCTTCGTCAGCGACGCGGTCCTGCCCTGCGAAGACCTGCGCATGTTGCTGGCCGATCTGGAGGCCGCGGGCCACGACGGCGCCGGCGCGCCGCGCTAGGCGGGGGCAGGTCGAGCGCGGCCAGCGCGGCGGCGAGCGTCTCGCGCAAGCCCTGCGCCTGTTCGATGCCCGCCATGGCCGGATCGAGATAGAGATCGACGCCCTTCATGTGCGCGCTGAAGATCTCCGGGCGGCGATCGCCTGCGAATGCGCGGCCATGCATACGCCCCAGGGGCCAGAGGATGCGTCGCCGGCCGAAAGGTCGAGCGAGCCCTGCCGCCCGTGACATATCGACCCCGCGCCCCCACATTGGCCTGACCGATTCGCCCCTCAACTGCCGGACCCGCCTTGTCGAACGCCCCTCTGCCCGCGCCCCATGACGGCCCCGCTCCCGGCGGGATCGCCGCGCGCGCGCTGGAAGCGCGCGGCGCGCCGTGGCTGACGACGCTCAACCCCGAGCAGCGCGAGGCCGTCGAGGCGATCGACGGCCCGGTGCTGGTGCTGGCCGGCGCAGGCACCGGCAAGACGCGCGTGCTGACGACGCGCATCGCCCACATCATCGCCGCCGGCCGCGCGCGGCCGTCCGAAATTCTCGCCGTCACCTTCACCAACAAGGCCGCGCGCGAGATGAAGGAGCGCGTGGCCGCGCTCGCCGGCCCCGTCGCGGAGGGCATGCCCTGGCTCGGGACGTTTCACGCGATTTCCACCAAGCTTTTGCGACGCCATGCCGAACTCGTCGGGCTGAAGTCGAATTTCACGATTCTGGACACGGACGACCAGATCCGGCTTCTGAAGCAGATCATCCAGGCCGAGAATATCGACGACAAGAGGTGGCCGGCGCGCACGCTCGCCTGGGCTATCGACGGCTGGAAGAATCGCGGGCTGACCCCGGACAAGGTTCCGGCGGGCGAGTCCGAAAGTTTCGCCAACGGCAAGGGCGCGGCGCTCTACGCGCAATATCAGGAGCGCCTGAAGATATTGAACGCCGCCGATTTCGGCGACCTTCTGCTCGAGGCCCTGCGATTGTTTCGCGAAAATCCGGATGTCCTTCGCGCCTGGCAGGAGCGGTTCAAATACATACTCGTCGACGAGTATCAGGACACGAACACGGTTCAATATCTGTGGCTGCGGCTGATCGCGCAGGGCAGGGACAACGTCTGCTGCGTCGGCGACGACGACCAGTCGATCTACGGATGGCGCGGTGCGGACGTCGACAACATCCTGCGTTTCGAAAAGGATTTTCCGGGCGCGAAGGTGATCAGGCTCGAACGCAATTACCGCTCGACCGGGCACATACTGGGCGCCGCCGCCGGACTTATCGCGCACAACAAGGACCGGCTCGGCAAGACGCTGTTCACCGACGGCGACGAGGGCGTGAAGCCGACGGTGTGCGGGGTTTGGGATTCGGAAGAAGAAGCGCGCGTCATCGGCGAGGACATCGAGCAGCAGCAGCGCAAGGGCCATCATCTCGACGAGGTCGCGATCCTCGTGCGCGCCTCCTTCCAGATGCGCGAGTTCGAGGAACGCTTCATCACGCTGGGGCTGCCCTATCGCGTGATCGGCGGCCCGCGCTTCTACGAGCGCGCGGAAATCCGCGACGCGCTCGCCTATCTGCGCTGCGTCGCGCAGCCGGCGGACGATCTCGCCTTCGAACGCATCGTCAACACGCCGAAGCGCGGCCTCGGGGACGCGACGCTGCAATTGCTGCACGACCACGCGCGCGCGGCAGGCCTGCCGTTGATGCGCGCGGCGGCCATGATGGTCGAGACGGAAGAGCTCAAACCGAAGCCGCGTACGACGTTACGCAATCTCCTGATGGATTTTTCGCGCTGGGCGTCGCTGATCGATCAGAAGCCGCACAACGAACTCGCCGAGACGATTCTCGAGGAATCCGGCTATGTCGATATGTGGCGCGCGGATCGCACGGCTGAAGCGGCGGGGCGGCTCGAGAACCTCAAGGAACTCGTGCGCGCGATGGAGGAGTTTCCCGATCTCGCGTCCTTCCTCGAACATATTTCGCTCGTGATGGAGAAGGACGAGGCCGCCGAGGGCGAGCGCGTCTCCATCATGACCCTGCACGGCGCCAAGGGCCTCGAATTCGAGACGGTCTATCTTCCGGGCTGGGAGGAAGGCCTGTTCCCGCACCAGCGCTCGCTCGACGAGAATGGTCGCGCCGGGCTCGAGGAAGAGCGGCGTCTCGCGTATGTCGGCATCACCCGCGCGAAACGGCGGGCGAAGCTCTATTTCGCGACCAACCGGCGTATCCACGGGCTCTGGCAAACGACGATCCCCTCGCGCTTTCTCGACGATCTGCCTGCGCAGCATGTCGAGGTGGTGGAGGCGACCGGCGCCTCGCAATACGGCGGCTATGCGCTCTCGCGCTTCGAGAACATGGACACGTATGGATCGGGCTATTCGACGCCTGGATGGAAGCGGGCCCAGGCGAGGGCCAACGATTCACGCGGAAGCGGCGGGTCGGGTTTTGGAGAGCGTTCGCAATCGCCGTTCGGTTCGGGCCGAGCGCAGGGCGCGGCTGCCCGGCGCGGACCGATGACGATCGAAGGCGAACTCGTCGCGAAATCTTCTGCATCGTCGTCCTACGAGCGTGGAGGACGCGTCTTTCACCAGAAGTTCGGACCGGGTACGATTTCCGCAGTCGACGGCAACAAGCTGACGGTCGATTTCGACAAGGCCGGCCGCAAGATGGTGCTGGAGAGCTTTGTGCAGCGGGGGTGAAGCCCGCTTGTTTTGCGCAGCCACGGCGTTGCGTTTGTTCCTACTCGTCGAATGGCTCGTGAGGGATTTCGGGACAGCGACGACCTGCGCGTCTCCCATCCGCCTCGACACGCGCCTCGGGCCTCCTTAACCTTCGTGCATCGATCCGGGAGGCGCGCGTGGCAAAGAAAACAGCTGTCAAAGCGAAAGACGGAGGCGGAAAGGCCGCGTCGAAGAAGAAGGGCGCTTCGAAGAAGAAAGCCGCCCCGAAGAAATCGTCCGGCAAAAAGGCGCCCGCCGAAAAAGCATCGGGCAAGAAGGCGCGAGCCAAGGCGCCGAAGAAGACGCGCCCCGCCGCCAAGGCCGCGGTTCGCAAGGCGCCGGCCAAGGCCGCGAAGAGCGCGCCGCGCAAATCCGCCAAGGCGCGGATTCCCAAAGGCCCGATCTGGCAATGGGGCGTGGTGGAGACGGCGGCGGCGATCCGCTCGGGCGTAGTGTCCGCGGTCGAGGTGACGAAGGCGCATGTCGAGCGGATGGCGGCCGTCAATCCACGACTCAACGCCGTCGTGTTCGATTTCTCCGAGCAGGCGTTCGTCGACGCGAAAGCGGCCGACAAGGCGCGGGCGAAAGGCGGAGAGCTCGGCGCGCTGCATGGCGTGCCGATCACGATCAAGGAGAACGTCGACTACAAGGGCTGGCCCAACGTCAATGGCGTCAAGGCGCTGCTGGGCGTGATCGCGCCGTCCGACGCGCCGGTTGTGCGCAATCTCAAAGGCGCGGGCGCGATTGTGCTCGGCCTCACCAACACGCCGGAATTCTCATTTCGCGGCTTCACCGACAATCCGCTGCACGGCCTGACCCTCAATCCCTGGGACGAAAACATCACCTGCGGCGGTTCCTCCGGCGGGGCCGGGTCGGCGGTCGCGGCCGGCATCGGCGCGATGGGACACGGCAACGACATCGGCGGCTCCCTGCGCTGGCCGGCCCATTGCAACGGCATCGCCACCATCAAGCCGACGCAGGGGCGGATTCCCGCCTACAACGAAAGCGCGGCGACCGAGCGGCCGATGCTCGCGCATCTCATGTCGACGCAGGGCCCGCTGGCCCGCTCAGTCGCCGACGTCAGGCATTGTCTCGAAGTGATGAGCCGCCGCGATCCGCGTGATCCCTGGTGGGTTCCCGCGCCCCTTCAGGGCCCGAAGCCGAAGGGGCCGATCAAGGTCGGGCTGGCGAAAATTCCGGACGACATGAAAGTCGATCCGTCCGTGCGCGCGGCGTTGAGGCAGGCGGCCGACGATCTCGAACGGTCCGGCTACCGCGTCGGCGAGGTCGAGCTTCCCGACATCAGCGGCGTCTGGCAGACTTGGCTCGACATCATCTCCAACGAGACGGTCGTCTTGCAGGAAGCGGCGATGCTCGCTGTCACGTCCCCGGACTTCCACACGGCCTGGAGCGGCATGCGCGCCAAGGCCGAGATGCTCGACATGGCAGGCTGGATGCGCGCCTGCGCGGCCCGCTCCACGCACATCCGGAAATGGCAGATGTTCTTCGAGGATTATCCGGTCGTGCTGACGCCGACGACGGTGCAGCCGACGCCAGGTCCGCGCGAGGACGCCTCGAGCGCCGAGCGCTCGCGCGAAATCTTCTGGAACGAAATGCGCTTCATTTCGGCGATCAATGTGCTCGGCCTTCCGGCCGCCGTGGTGCCCGTGTCGCTGCACAGGGGCCGGCCGATCGGGGTTCAGCTCGTCGCCGGCCGCTATCGCGAGGACCTCGCGCTCGACGCGGCGGCGGCGATCGAGAAGCGGGCCGGAATGCTGGTGCGGCGGCTGTGGGACCAGATGGGTTGATCCGCCGCGCGGGAACGTGATCTGCATGTGACGAGAACGTGCGCCGACGGCAGGCCGGCGCGGGCGCGCATCGGACACGCCTTGCCGAAGCGTCCGCGATCTGCAAAAGGAGCGCCGGAGATGCGGCGGACCTTTGACATGCCTACAGACGCGACGATGTCATGACGCTTGTGCTTGCCGATGAGAAATCGAATGTGCAGCCGGCCGTCGTCGGCGTGGCGCTCGCAGGGCTCGTCGCGCTCACGATCGCCGCCGTGCAGGCGTCCGATGCGCGGCAAGCGCTGCTCGCGCCGCTGGGATTTTTCGCGGGCGTCGCGCTCTATCACGCATCCTTCGGATTCACGACGGCGTGGCGGCGGCTGCTGGAGGATCGTCGCAGCCTCGGCCTGCGCGCGCAGATCGTGATGCTGGGGCTTGCGATTGTCGTGTTTTTTCCCGCGCTTTCGGCTGGCGAATTGTTTGGCCAGCCGGCTAATGGTTTCGTGTTTCCGGTCGGTTATGCGCTGCTCGTCGGCGCGTTCCTGTTCGGGATCGGCATGCAGCTCGGCGGCGGGTGCGGATCGGGCACGCTCTACAAGGTCGGCGGCGGCCTCGTCGGCAATGTCGTCACGCTCGGCGCGTTCATCGCCGGCTCGCTGTTTGCGACGGCGCAGCCCTGGGGCTGGACGCAATGGCCGGACATCGGCGCCTATTCGCTCGTCGTGCGCGAAGGGCCGATTCGCGCGACCGGCTTCGCGCTCGCCGGCTTGATCATCGTCTACGGGATCGTGCGGGAGATCGAGCAGGCGCGCCACGGCGAGACGCAGCCGCTGTTCGCGGGTTTGCGCGGCGATTTCCTGCGTGGGCCTTGGCCGGTCGTAATCGGCGCGCTTGCGCTTGCGTTCGTCAATATCGCGACCCTGCTCGTGATCGGCAGGCCGTGGGGCATAACGTCGGCCTTCGCGTTGTGGGGCGCGAAGATCGCCGCCTTCGCGGGCTATCCAGTCGCCGCGTGGGACTGGTGGAGCGGCGAACCCGCGCTCGCGCAAAGCGTCTTCGCGGACGCCAATTCTATAATGGACTTCGGAGTCATTCTCGGGGCGCTTGCGGCGGCCGGCATGTCCGGCGCATTCGCGCCGCGCATGAGCATGCCGAAGCGCTCGCTTGTCGCGGCCGTGCTCGGCGGACTGCTCATGGGGTTCGGCGCGCGGCTCGCCACAGGCTGCAATATCGGCGCGTATTTTTCCGGCATAGCTTCGGGCAGTCTGCATGGCGTCGTATGGGCCGCCTGCGCCTTCTGCGGTTCTGCGATCGGCGTACGTCTGCGCCCGCTGTTCGGGGTGTACGTTTAGGCGGCGCGCCATAATTGCGCTGCCATGCCCGCCCGCGTCGCCGTCGTTTCGACGGATATTCCTGCACGTCTGGATCGCCTGCCATGGGGACGCTTTCACGTTCTCGTCGTGGTCGCGCTCGGCGTCACCTGGATACTGGACGGGCTCGAGGTCACGCTCGCAGGATCGATCTCCGGCGCGCTCAAGGACAGCCCCTCGCTGCATTTCTCGGACGCCGACATCGGATTCGCAGCGAGCGTCTATCTGGCGGGCGCTGTGGCAGGCGCGCTGTTTTTCGGCTGGCTTACCGACAGGCTCGGCCGCAAGACACTGTTCTTCGTTACGCTCGGCGTGTATCTCGCGGCGACCGCGGCGACGGCGCTCTCGTGGAGCCTGCCGAGCTATTGCCTGTTTCGCGCCTTGACCGGCGCAGGCATCGGCGGGGAATATTCGGCGATCAATTCCGCGATCCAGGAATTGACGCCTGCACGCTTTCGCGGGCGCGTCGATCTTGCCGTCAACGGCACGTTCTGGGCCGGCGCGGCGCTCGGAGCCGGCGCATCGATCCTCCTGCTGGATCCGACGCGCTTCGCGATCGACGTAGGATGGCGTCTGTGCTTCGCGGTCGGCGCGACGCTCGGGCTCGTCATTCTCGTATTGCGCTCCTTCATTCCGGAAAGCCCGCGCTGGCTGACGATCCACGGCCGAGACGACGAGGCGCGCGAGATCGTCGAGGCGATCGAGGACCGGTTTCGAGCGGAGGGACACGCGCTTCCGCCGCCGCAAGAGCCGCCGCTGCGCATCGCCGCGCGCAGGAGCTAGCCGCTCAGGGCAGTGCTCGCCTCCATGTTCGGCGCGCACCGCAAGCGCGCCTTCGTTTGCCTCGCGCTGATGTCGGCGCAGGCGTTTCTCTACAACGCGATCTTTTTCACCTATGCGCTCGTTCTGGTGAAGTTCTACGGCGCGCCCTCGGCCGCGATCGGCTGGTACATCCTGCCGTTTGCGCTCGGCAACGTGCTCGGCCCGCTTGTGCTCGGTCCGCTGTTCGACACCATCGGCCGCAAGCCGATGATCGCAGCGACCTACGCGGCGTCCGCGCTCATGCTGGCCGCCACGGCCGGATTGTTCTGGCTGGACGCGCTCGACGCGCGAACGCAGACGCTCTGCTGGTCGGTCGTGTTCTTCTTCGCCTCGGCTGCCGCAAGCTCCGCCTATCTCACCGTCAGCGAGAGCTTTCCGCTGGAATTGCGGGCGCTCGCAATCGCGGTCTTCTACGCCGTCGGCACGGGCGTCGGCGGCGTGGTTGCGCCCTTCGTGTTCGGCGTCCTGATCGGCGCCGGTTCGCGGCCGGCGCTCGTCGCCGGCTACCTCGTCGGCGCGCTGCTCATGCTGGCGGCCGGCGTGGTCGAGGCGATCTGGGGCGTCGCTGCCGAACGTCGGCCGCTGGAACGCGTCGCACGGCCGCTTTCGGCCCGCGATTAGCCGGCATCAGCCATGCGCGCGCCACGAATTGCGGTATGATGCCGGAAAATATCTTTCCGGACGCGAATTGCGCGAAATCCTTACCATCGTCGCCGCCTGTCTCGTCGCCGTCCTTGCGGCGGCGCTCGTCGTGCCGCCCTTCGTCGACTGGGACGGCCAGCGCGCGCGCCTCGAAGCGCGGCTGGCTCAGGATCTCGACGCGACGGTTTCGCTCGACGGGCCGATCTCGGTTCGGCTGCTGCCGGCGCCGCGCCTCACGGCGGGCGGCCTTTCCGTCGAACGGCCGGGGCTCGCGCTCGCCTCGCGCGCCGCCGTGTTCGAATTGTCGCCGACGGCGCTTCTGCGGGGCCGCTTCGACTTCACCGAGGCCTCGCTCGACCGCGCCGAGGTTGCGGCTGCGCCGGCGGCCTTCGAAAGGGTCGCCGCGCGCGGGGCGCGCATCGGGCTCGAACATCTCAATCTGACCGACGCGACGCTGCGGCTCGTCGGCGACCGGCCCTTCGTGGTCGAGCACGTCGATGTCAGCGCCGCCGCCGACACGCTCGCCGGACCGTTTCGCGGCTCCGGCGTCCGGCATGGGGCGCGCGAGATCGATTTCGCGTTCTCGACCGGCGCAGCGGACGACGGCCGGTTGCGCGGCAAGCTTGCGCTCGAAGATGCAGCCGACAAGGCGCGCGCCGAATTCGACGGCGATCTGTCGCTCGATGTCGACACGCTGCGCTTCAAAGGCGTCGGACAAGCCAGCGGAATACTCGCGGCGCAAGGTCCGCCGTGGCGCGCGCGCTTTGCGCTCGAAGCGTCGTCGGTCGCCGCGCGCGCGACCGATGTCGATGCGCGCATCGGCGACGAGGATCACGCGCTTGCCGCGACAGGAGAAGCAAACCTCGTGTCGGACGGCCTTTCCGGCGTCGCGCTCGACGCGCGGCTCGCGTCCCGCAATCTCGATCTCGACAAGTTCCTGCGCGCCTACCCGGCCGCCGGGCGCAAAGACACGCTCTCCGTCCTCGCGTCGTCGGGGCTGAAATCGAGCATTTCGCTTTCCGTCGACAGCGCGACGCTGGGCGGCGAAACGCTCTCCGCGCTCGGCCTCGGCGTTGCGATCGGAAAGAGGGGACCGGCTGTCGGGTTGCAGATCGAGGCGGACCTGCCGGCTCGCTCGCATCTGAAATATGCGGGCGTAGTGATCGCAGGCGACACGCTCGGCCTCGATGGCGAGGCGTCCGGCTCGACGCGCGAGCCCGCGGCGCTCGGCGGCTGGATTCGCCAAGCCGCTCCCGATCTCGGCCGGCTGATCGCATCGCTGCCGTTCTCACGTGTCGAAGCGGCAGCGAAAATCAAATCGGCGAACGGAGCGCTCGACGCCGACATTCACGAGGGGCGGTTCGACCGTTCGCAATTTTCGGGAACGGCGCGATGGACGCCAGCCCAGGGCGCGTCTCGCGCAAAGCTCGCGGCCACGCTCGCATCGCCCGCGCTCGACATCGACGGTCTGCCGGACCTCGCTTCGCTGCGCGGTTTCGCAGGCGACGACGACCTCGCGCTCGCGCTGGACGCGAAAGCGATCAGGATCGCGCATTTCGGCGCCGCGCCCGTCGATGCCGGCCGCATCGAGTTGAAGGTGTCGCGCGATACGGGCGGCCTCACGCTCGACGATCTCAGGATCGCCGATCTCGGCGGCGCGACGCTGACGGTCGCCGGTCGCGCTAATGGAAGCGACGCCAAATTCGACATGCGCATCGACGCGCAAAGACTGGCGGATCTCGCCAAGCTCGTGCGTCGCATCGCGCCGGGCGCGGCGAGCGATGCGCTCGCATCGCGCGCACCGGCCTTGTCGCCGGCTCATCTCGCCGTCGCGCTAGTCGCAAAGAACGGCGCGCCTTCAGTGCTGGATGTGTCCGGCACTGCGGGCGGGACGGCGCTCTCCGCGCAATTGCATCCCGCAGACGACGGGCGCGCGCGATTTTCTGCGCGCGCTTCGTCGACAGAGTCCGCGCAATTGTTGCGCCAGGTCGGCTTCTCCGTTCTGCCGTTGAAAGGGCAGGGCGCTGCGAGCATCGAGGCGAGCGGCGAGGGCGCGCCCGGCGAAAAGATGCAGATGCGCGCGCAGGCGAACATCGTCGGCGCGAAGATCGAATTCGACGGCGCCGTGAATTTCGATTTCGCGCGGGCCTCGGCCGAAGGCAAGCTTGCGTTCGTCGCCGCCGATGCAACGCCGCTCGTTCAATTGTTCGGCTTCGGCGCGGGCGATATTTCGCGACGTGCGCCCGTACAAGGCGCGGCCCGTGTATCGGCGACGCGCGACGCGCTCGCGCTCCACGATATCGCCGCGACAGTCGCGGGCGCGAAGCTTTCCGGCGGAATTTCGCGAAACGCAGACGGCGCGCTCGGCGGCGCGCTTTCCTTCGACGCGCTGTCCGCGCCATTCCTCGCTTCGCTTGTCGTCGGACCGCGCCAGCCTGCGCCCTCCGGCGCGCTCTGGCCGAAGCTGAAATTCGCGCCGACCCTGTTCGATATTCCGCGCGCCGAAATCGATGTGAAGGCCGCTCGCCTCGATTTCGGCGCGGTGGAGGGCTCTGACGCTCGCGCGCATCTTTCGCTCGCGGCGGGCGCGCTGCACGCGAGTGATGTTTTCATGCGCGTCGGCGAGGGGTCGATCGTCGGCGACCTCTCGCTGCGACGCCAAGGGCCGAGCGCAGTGCTCTCGGCGCATCTGAAACCTCAAGGCGTACGGATGTCTTCGGGGCCATTTTCGACTTGGGCGAGCGCGGACGTGTCCTTCTCCGGGGCCGGCGCGTCGCTGTCCGATCTCGTCGGGTCGCTGGCGGGGCAGGGGCATGCGCGTTTCGATCGCACGATCATTGCGCAGGCGGCGCCGGACGCGGTGTCCGGCGCAATCGCGGCTGCAGACAGGCAGGGCAATGTACAGGACGCGGCGCTCGCACGATCGCTTGCGGCAGCGCTCGATACCGGTCCGCAGACGCTCGACTCGTTCGAGAGCGACGCGACGATCGCCGGAGGGCGCATTTTGCTGCCGCAGGGTCAGGCCGTGGCCGAAGGCGGCGTGGCGCAGATCGGCGGCGATTTCGATCTGCGCACTGGCGCGGTCGACCTGCGCGAAACGCTCACGACGAAGTCGCCTGCGAATTGGGACCAGCCGTCGCCATCCGTCGATCTTGCCTGGTCCGGTCCGATCGGCGCTCCGAGGCGCAGCGTGCAGGCCGACCGGCTGGTCGCCGCATTGACGGAGCGGGCGATCGCGCGCGAGGCGGCGCGCAACGCCGCGCTCGAAGCCGACATTCGCGAACGGGCTTTCTTCAATCGTCGGCTGAAATTCGACCGGCGGCTCGAGGCCGACCGCAAGGCGGCGGCCGAGGCCGAGATGCTGCGCGAACAGGAAGCCGCGCGCGCGGAGAAAGACAAGGCCGACAAGGACAGAGCCGAAAAGGACAGAGCCGAGAAGGAGCGCCTCGAGCGCGCAAGGAGCGAGCAGGCGCGCGGCGCAGTCGCGCCGGACGCCGCCCCGCCGCTGCAAAACCCGGCGGCGCGTGCGCCGGCCGCATTCGCGCCCGCGCACAGCGGCGCCGCGCCCGATCCGTCGACCGCCGGGCGTTACTGATCGCGGGCGGTCTTTTCGCGCAGGCGCTCGACGACATAGACGCGGCAAGCCGAGGACAGATTCGCCTCGCCGCGCGCGGAATCGATTTCCGCGACGAGCGCGGCCACCGATGTCTCACGCATCGTCGCGATCGCGCGCAGTTCGTTCCAGAAAATATCCTCGAGCGACACGCTTGTGCGATGTCCGGCGATCTGCAGAGAGCGTTTGACGACGCGTTGCGGCGCGTCGGGTGCGTCAGTCATCGCCCGCGCCGGGTTCGCGGCGGTGCGCGTCGAGCTTGCGTTCGTCAAATGCGCGCAGCGCCTTCTGCCCGTCCTTCTCGGCGCGTGTACGGCCGAAAGCGACGCGGTTTGTCGTCGCAGCGTTCTCGGCCTCGCGGCGGACGCGATCCTTGCGAGCGCGGCGAAGATTGACGATCTCTCCCATGCGGGCTCGGCGATCAGTTGTTCTTCTTACGGAACGCGTCGATCGAAACCACTTTCGGGGTGTCGCCGGGCGCGTCGTCTTGCTGCGCAGGCGCAGCGACGGCTGGTTCCGAAGCGCTGCCGCGGGGCGTGGGCCTGGCTTCCGGCTCGGGCTTCGCGGTCGCCGTTTCGACCGGCGCGGCCGTGGTCACGAGCGCGGGTTTGGTCGCCGGGACGTCCTCGCCATCGGCGCCCTGATCGCCTTCAGCCGTGAATTCGGCGCCGAAATTGACCGACGGATCGAAGAAGCCGGTGACTGCGGCAAAGGGGATTTCGAGCTTCTCCGGGATTCGGCGGAAGGACAGCCCGACCTCGAAACCGGTGTCGTGGATGCGGAGGTCCCAGAACTGGTGTTGCAGTATGATCGTCATCTGCTCGGGATATTCGGCGCGCAGCCGGTCCGACATGACGACCCCGGCCGCCTGCGTCTTGAAGGTGATGTAGAAATGGTGCTCGCCCGGCAGGCCGTGGGCGGCGGCGTCGGTCAGGACCTTGCGGAAAATGTCGCGGAATGCGTCCTGGACGAGAAGGTCGTATCGGATGTGATCGGTCGCCATGCTCTCGGCTTTGCTGCGGGCCTTCAGGTGACGCTACACGCTGGACTTGCCCGGGATCGCGCCCTGCGGCGCGCAACGGGCGCGGAAACGAAGTGGAGGCTTCTGTTGCCAGGCGCCTCCGAGCCCCGCCTAGAAGTGCTACCCTCTAGGGCTTGAATCCCAGTACCAGCGCTGCATTACGCAGCGACGGCCACCGGAGCATAGTTGTCGTTGGCAACTATAGGTTTGACCCGATAACGGCGGTATCATGCCGGGCAAAAGAACATCCTTTACGCCCCCGTCGATCCTGTTTCGCCCCCGCCGCAGCCCGCGTCGGTACGGGCTGGGGTGGAGGCGCCGGGTACCGCCCCCGGGTCCGGATGGTTTATTACGAAGCCTGTTTATCGCCATAGCCTTCTTGCGAAGGCGCATTGAATATAGGGCGACTCGGGCCCGCACGGAAGAGGCCCCGGCCGCGGGCTCCCCGCGAAATCGCAGCGCATAACAGCGCCGTGAGCATAGGAACCCGGTTCCATCCCGCAGCGTTTGTGTTAATAGTGGCCAATGATCCCACGCGCGCCAGACGCACCGCGCTCCGCCAAGCCCGAGCTTCCCGCCGGGCACGAATGCGGTCGCCTGATGCCGGGATCGATCTGCGAACATTGCGGAATCAGGCCGTCGTCCGTTTGCGGCGCGCTCGAACAGCACGAACTGG
The DNA here is from genome assembly GCA_028868735.1 of Hyphomicrobiales bacterium. Taxonomy (GTDB): domain Bacteria; phylum Pseudomonadota; class Alphaproteobacteria; order Rhizobiales; family Beijerinckiaceae; genus JAJXWB01. The sequence continues at coordinate 31,415 of JAGWTW010000022.1, forward strand.
CCGAACTCGAAGCCCTGGCGCGGCCGGTCTGCTACGCGCAGCGCCAGCAGATGTTCGCGCAGGACGAGCCGGCCGAGTCCGTCTACAACGTCACGAGCGGCTCCGTGCGGCTCTACCGGCTGCTCCCGGACGGGCGGCGACAAGTCGTAGGCTTCGCGATTCCCGGCGACTTCCTCGGCCTGTCGATGTCCGAACGGACGGTGTTCGGCGCCGAGGCGCTGGAGCCGGTCACGGTCTGCAAATTCAGCCGCGAAGCTTTCGCCCATCTCGTCGATTCGCGGCCGCATCTCTTGCGCCGGCTCTATGATCTGGCCAGCCACGAGCTGAGCCTTGCGCAGGAGCAGATGGTCATCATCGGGCGCCGCACCGCCGAAGAGCGGGTCGTGTGTTTCCTCCTGGGGCTGCGCAAGCGCTGGGCGGCGTTCAACCACAATTCGGTGACGGTGCCGCTGCCGATGACGCGGCAGGACATCGCCGATTTCCTGGGCCTGACGATCGAGACGGTGAGCCGCGCGATTTCGAAGCTCGGCCGCGAAAAGGCGATCCTCGTCGTGCCGGACGGCGTGCGGCTGCTCGACGTGGCCCGGCTCGAGGCGATCGCGGCGCGCTGAGGTCTCCACAATGCTGCGTTGGGGCGCGGCGCGGAATCGCGTAGCCTGACTCCATGCGCCATCCGGAATTCCAGTATCTCGACCTGCTCGCCGACGTACTCGCGCGCGGCGACGAACGAATCGACCGCACCGGCGTCGGCACGAAGGCGCTGTTCGGCGCGATGATGCGATTCGATCTCGCGAACGGAACGGCGCCGATCCTCACGACCAAGCGCGTGTTCTGGAAGACCGCGGTCAAGGAAATGCTGTGGTTCCTGACCGGCGACACGAGTCTCCAGACGCTGTTGCGCGAAAACGTGCGGATCTGGACGGACTGGCCGCTCGACCGCTACCGCCGCGAAAGCGGCGAAACCATTTCGCAGGACGATTTCGAGCGGCGTATCGTTTCCGACGATTCCTTCGCGCAAAAATGGGGCGATCTCGGCCCCGTGTACGGCAAGCAATGGCGGCGCTGGCTCGGCGCCGACGGACGCGAATACGACCAGATCGCCGACGTCGTCCGCATGTTGCGCGAAAATCCGGCGAGCCGGCGCATTCTGTTCCATGCGTGGAATCCGCCGGAGCTCGCGGCCATGGCGCTGCCGCCGTGCCACATGGTCTATCAATTCCATGTCACCAGCGCCGGACGGCTGAGCTGCATGATGTTCCAGCGCTCCTGCGACCTTCTGCTCGGCGCGCCGTTCAATTTCGTCGGCGCCTCGGCGCTCTTGCTGATGCTGGCGCAGCAGGCCGATCTCGCGCCGGGCGAATTCATCTGGGCGGGCGGCGACGTGCATCTCTATCGCAATCATTTCGCGCAGGCGCGCGAACAGATCGCGCGCACGCCGACGCCGTTTCCGAAAATGCGGCTGACACGGAGGCCGCGCAGCATCGACGACTACAGGATCGAGGATTTCGAGGTCGCCGATTATACGCCGCAGGCGGCGATCAAGGCCGACGTCGCAGTGTGACGACGCCCGCCCGCTTCGCAATATTCGTCGACGCCGACGCCTGTCCCGTGAAAGACGAAATCTACCGGGTCGCCGAGCGCCGCGGCGCGCGCGTGTTCGTCGTGTCGAATTCCTTCATGCAGGCGCCGCGCGCGCCTTTTGTCGAGCGTGTGATCGTCGCCGCCGGGCCCGATGTCGCGGATGACTGGATCGCCGAACGCGCAGGCGCCGAGGCGGTGGTCGTGACGGCGGATTTGCCGCTCGCCGACCGCTGCGTGAAGAAGGGCGCCTGCGTTCTCTCGCCGAAGGGACAGGAATGGAGCGCCGCCAATATCGGATCGGCGCTGGCGACGCGCAATCTGATGACCGATCTGCGTTCGGCCGGCGCGGTCACCAGCGGGCCGCCGCCGTTTTCGCCGCGCGACCGGTCGGCCTTTTTGCAGGCGCTCGATCTTGCGCTGGTGCGTATGGCGCGCCGGCGGCCTAAAACGTAAAGACCGCGCCTTTCGGCGCGGCGCCCTCCAAAAACGTAGGGGCCGCACCTTTCGGCGCGGCGCCCGCCAAAAACGTAGGGGCCGCACCTTTCGGCGCGGCGCCCGCCAAAAACGTAGGGGCCGCACCTTTCGGTGCGGCCCCCGCATTGTCTTGGCCTTACTAACGGCGAATCACGCAGTCACGGACACCGCACGGGGGTTCCAGCGACAGCAAAAGGCCCGCAGCGCTTTCGGCTGATGACAATGAGACACTGGATCACCTCCTTTCGGTTGGTTGACGACGGATCGAAGTTAAGTTGATTCCCTCAGGTGCGTAAACCCGAAAGGCGCTCATGACCGAAATCGTCTTCGTCCTCGCCGTCGCGCGCAACGGCGTGATCGGCGCCGCCGGCGGGCTGCCGTGGCGTCTGCCGAGCGACCTGAAGCGATTCCGCGAAGCGACGTGGGGGCGACCGATGATCATGGGCCGCAAAACCTTTCAATCGATCGGCAAGCCGCTGCCCGGCCGCGAGTCGATCGTCGTCACGCGCGACGCGTCGTTTCACGCCGAGGGCGTGCATGTCGCGCGCGACATCGACGAAGCCGTCGCGATCGGCGCCGAACGCGCCGCCGCGATGGGCGTCGGGGAGGTGATGGTGATCGGCGGCGGCGAGATCTATCGCGCGCTGCTGCCGCGCGCCGACCGCATCGTGCTCACCGAAGTCGACATTGCGCCCGCGGGCGACGCGACGTTTCCGAAGCTCGACGACAGCGTCTGGCGCGAGGTTTCGCGCAGCGCGCCGGAACGCGGTCCCAGGGACGAGGCGGCTTTCACGATCAGGGTTCTGGAGCGCAAACAATAAAGCGCCACGCGCCTTCGGGCTCGCAGGCGCCGCCGATTCGCGCCTGCGCCTTATTGCAACAGCCGCATCCAGACCCCATTTTCCCGCCACGTTGCCGGCTCATGCCGGGGCGCCTATAAGGTCAGGCCGCCCGCGATGGCGGTTCGAAAGGACGGGAATGCCCTGGAGCAATCAGGACGGGCCGCGCGGTCCGGGCGGCCAGAATCCGTGGGGAACGCCGGGGCCGTGGAACGCGGGCGGCGGCAACAATACGCCGCCGAATCTCGAGGAATTTCTGCGCAGGAGCCAGCAGCGGCTGCAATCGGCGATGCCCGGCGGTTTCGGCGCCAAGGGGTTGGCCGTACTGGCGCTGGCGGCCGTTCTGCTCTGGCTTCTGTCGGGCTTCTACATCGTCGCGACCAACCAGGTCGGCCTCAATCTCGTCTTCGGCCGGTTCACCGGCAAGACGAACGAAGGCCTGAACTACAATCTTCCCTATCCGGTCGGTTCGGTCATCAAGCTCGCCGTCACCGATTTGCAGGCGACCGACATTGGTTCGACCCTGAGGATCGATTCGCGGACGCAAGTGGATGTGCCGGAAGAGAGCCTGATGCTGACGGGCGATGAAAATATCGCCGACGTGAAATTCCGCGTGATCTGGAAAATCGACGATCTGCATCCGGAGGATTATGCGTTCAACGTGTCCAATCCGCCGGCGACCGTGAAGGCCGTCGCCGAGAGCGCAATGCGCGAGATCGTGGGCCGCTCGCAGATCCAGAAATTGCTGACGGCCGAGCGCAAGGTGATCGAACCGGCCGTGCAGGACCTGATGCAGCGCGTGCTCGACAGCTACAAGGCCGGCGTCAAGGTCGTGCAGGTGCAACTGCTGTCCGTCGATCCGCCGGCCTCCGTCATCTCGGCCTTTCGCGACGTGACCGCCGCGCAGCAGGACCGCGACCGCCTCAAGAACGAAGCCGAAGGCTACGCCAACAAGGTGGTGCCGGAAGCGCGCGGGCAGGCGGCGCGCATCCAGCAGGAAGCCGAAGCCTATCGCGAACAGACCGTGGCGGAAGCGAAGGGACAGGCTTCGCGGTTCGACCAGATCTACGAGCAATACAAGAAGGCGCCGGACGTGACGCGCGAGCGTCTCTATCTCGAAACGATGGAGCGCGTGCTCGGGGGGGCCGACAAGACCATCGTCGACAAGAACGGAACGCAGGGCGTCGTGCCCTATCTCCCGCTCGGCGGAAACCAGAAGGCGGGAGGCGCCAAATGAAGCCCGTCGGTTTCCTTTCCGCGATCATCGCCGTTATTGTCGTCGTGCTTGCTTCCGGCTCCATGTTCCAGGTGCGACAGACCGAGCAGGCGCTCGTCCTGCGGTTCGGCGCGCCGGTCGCCGGACGCGGGCTCGTGACGCAGCCCGGCCTGCATTTCAAAATTCCGCTGATCGAATCCGTGGTGAAGATCGACAACCGGATTCTTGCGCTCGAAAGCCCGAAGCAGGAAGTGCTTGCGTCCGACAACCAGCGAATCGACGTCGACGCCTTCGTGCGCTACCGGATCGTCGACGCGCTGAAATTCTATCAGGGGGCGGGTTCGATCCCGATCGCCAACAATCTGCTCGCCTCCATGCTGAACTCGGCCGTGCGGCGCGTGCTGGGCGAGGCGAACCAGCAGCAGATCGTGCGGGACGAGCGCGCGGCGCTGATGGTCAAGATCAAGGATCAGGTCGAATCGGAAAGCCAGCGGTTCGGCGTTTCGATCGTCGACGCGCGGTTGCGACGCGCGGACCTTCCGCGCGAGATCTCGGAAAAAGTGTTCAGCCGCATGATGTCCGAACGCCAGCGCGAGGCCAACGAATACCGCGCGCAGGGCAACGAGCAATATCAGCGGATCACCGCAAAGGCCGACCGCGACGCGATCGTTTTGAAGGCGGAGGCGCAGCAGGCCGCCGACACCGTGCGCGGCCAGGGCGACGCCGAGCGCAACCGCATATTCGCGGAGGCGTTCGGCAGGGATCCCGATTTTTTTGCTTTCTACAGATCGATGCAGGCATACGATCAGGCCCTCAAGGGACAGGACACGCGGTTCGTGACTTCGCCCTCGAGCGATTTCTTCAGATATTTCGGCAACCCGAGCGGAAAATGACCCGTTCTGACCAGGCATGGAGCTGAACATGCGGACCCCGTCTGCCATTCTCGCCGGCGTTGCGACGCTCGCGCGTCGTCCTGCGGTCGCCGCGCTCGCGCTTTCCCTGACGCTCGGCGCCGGCGGCGCCGCGCTCGCGCCTGTCGCGCCGGCGCAAGCGCGCGGGGCGCCCGATTCGTTCGCCGATCTCGCCGCGAGCGTCAGCAGCGCGGTCGTCAACATTTCGGCGACGCAGACGATCGAGGCCAAGCGCAGCGGCCGCGACAATCCGCATTTGCAGCCCGGCACGCCGTTCGACGACATGTTCGAGGAATTCTTCCGCCGCCACGGGCAGCAGGGCGAAGATGCGCCGCGTCCCCGCAAGTCGAATTCGCTCGGCTCCGGTTTCGTGGTCGATCCGAGCGGCATCGTCATCACCAACAATCACGTGATCGCCGACGCCAACGAAATCTACGTCATCTTCACCGACGGGCAGAAGCTGAAGGCCGAGATCATCGGCAAGGATTCGAAGGTCGACGTCGCGGTCTTGCGCGTGAAGCCGGAAAAGCCGCTGACGGCCGTGAAATTCGCCGACAGCGACAAGGCGCGCGTCGGCGACTGGGTGCTCGCCGTCGGCAATCCGTTCGGTCTCGGCGGCTCGGTGACGGCCGGCATCGTGTCGGCGCGCAACCGCAACATCGACAGCGGCCCCTACGACAATTACATCCAGACGGACGCAGCCATCAACAAGGGCAATTCCGGCGGACCGCTCTTCAACATGGACGGCGAGGTGATCGGCATCAATACGGCGATCCTGTCGCCGTCGGGCGGTTCGATCGGCATCGGGTTCGCGACGCCGGCCAACACCGTCACGCCGATCATCGACCAGCTCGAGAAATACGGCGAGACGCGGCGCGGCTGGCTCGGCGTGCGCATCCAGAACGTGGACGATTCGATCGCCGAAAGCCTCGGCCTCGGCAAGGCGCGCGGCGCGCTGATCGCCGGCGTCGACGAGAAGGGGCCCGCCCAGCCGGCAGGCCTCAAGACCGGCGACGTCATCGTCAAATTCGACGGCAAGGACGTGAAGCAGTCGCGGGATCTGCCGAAACTCGTCGCCTCGACGCCAATCGGCAAGGATGTCGACATCGTCGTCGTTCGCGACGGCAAGGAAGTGACGAAGAGCGTCAAGCTCGGACGTCTCGAGGACGGCGAAAAGATCGCGAAGATCAAGGCCGGCGGCGATGGCGCGGATGCGCCTGCGCCGGCGGTGAAGAGCGCGCTCGGCATGGATTTCGCCGGCCTCGACAACGAGGCGCGGAAGAAATTCGGGATCAAGGACAGCGTCAAGGGCGGCGTGGTCGTCACCAAGGTCGATCCGGGTTCGAACGCCGCGGAAAAGCGCATCCAGCCCGGCGAGGTGATCGTCGAGGTCAATCAGAAGCCGATCGGATCGACGGGCGACCTCGTCGCCGCGATCAAGGCGCTGAAGGGCGACGGCAGGAAGTCGGCGCTGCTGCTCGTCGCCAATGCGCAGGGCGAAGTGCGCTTCGTGCCGGTGACGATCGACTGAGGGACCGTGGGCGGCGCTATTCCTCGAGGAAGCGCTGCACTTCGGCGAACAAGGCGTGGCGCTCGCTCTCGAGCGCCATCGTGTGCGTGCCCCGGCCCAGCAGGACGAGCCTCTTGGATTTCGCGCGCGTGAGCTGCGGAAAGATCGTTTGCGCCATGGAGGTCGGCGTGTCGGCGTCCCATTCGCCCATCGCGATCAGCACGGGACATTCGATCTTCGCGGGGTCCCAGGTCGGTTTCGCCTGCATCCAGTAGCGTTGCGCGTCGAGCAGCACGCCGTTCGGCGCGCGAATGCAGGGCGGGTCCATCGCCGCGCCTTCGGGATCGCTGGCGAGCGCGGCCGTCCAGAAATCGTCGAACACGCCGGGCGGAATCAGCGTGGTCTTTCCGTCCTCCGGAACCCTGCGCAACCAGCGCTCGTGCGCTTCCTCGCGCGTGACCTTGCGCCAGGCGCCGATCGTTCCGGAAGCGTCGCCGATGACGGGCTGGCCGCCCTTGATGATCCAGAGCGGCGCGAACAGGGCGAGTTTCTTCACGAGCGCCGGATTTTGCTGCGTGTAGCCCGCCATGAGCGCCGTCCCCCAGGACCAGCCCATCAGGCAGAGCGCGTCGAGGCTGCGCTCGCGACGGATGAAATCGACGACGGCGCCGACGCTGGCGATGGCGACGTCGGTCGTCGTCGGCGGCGCAACGCCGTCCGGCGCGCCGCTCATCTCCTTCGGCCGCGACGAGCCGCCGTAGCCCGGCAAGTCCATCAGCCAGACGTCGAAGCCGCGCGCGGCGATATGGTCCATCCACGAAGCGCCGTCGATCGGGAGATCGAATGCGACGCTCGCCGGGTAGGTCGCGCCGTGCACGAACAGCAAGGTGCGGTCCGGTCCGAAATGCGCGACGCCTTTCGGCCGCTTGTTGCGCATGAAGACATCGAGCCCGGTCGCGCCGAGCTTCGTGCGGTGCTCGCGTTTTTCGATTTCGACGCTCATGCCTGCGGTTCCTCCGTTTGCGGCGGCGACGCAATCTGTTGCGCCTCGCTCTGTTTCTTCGGCTTGTTCATGTCGCGCACGCGCGTGGACATCTTGATGCCGCGCTTTTCGCGGCGCCGGTCGCCGTGCGGTTGCAGGAACTTGCGGTATTCGTCGCGCTTCTCGTGAATCGACGCGATGACGAAGCCCATGGGAACGCCGATGTCGACAAGCAGCGCCTCGGCGAGTTGCAGGCTCGCCTCGATCGTCTCGGGGATCGCATCGGTGACGCCGAGTTCGTAGAGATGCGTCGCATGTTCGGCGTCTCGCGCGCGCGCGACGATGGTGAGCTCCGGCCGCGCCGCGTGCGCGATGGTGACGACTTCCTCGACCGCCTGCGGCGCGTCCATCGTCACGACGAGCGCGCGCGCCGTCGACAGGCCGACGCGCGACAGGAAGTCGGCGCGCGCGGCGTTGCCCCAGTAGATTTCGACGCCGTCTTCGCGCGCCTGCGAAACGAGCTGCGCAGCGCCGTCGACGGCGATGAAGGGGATGTCGTGGCGCGTCAGAAGCTCCGAAACCAGCCGCCCGACGCGACCGAAGCCGACGACGATGACGCGGTTGTCGGCAACGACCGCGCCGGGCGCGAGATGGGCGAATTGCGCTTCGTCGCGCGGGCGCGCCGCGGTCACTTTCGCCGCGAAGGCGCCGAGGAAAGGTATGGCGATCATCGTCAACGTGACGACGATCATGAGATCGACGCCCTCCACCCAGGGCATGACATGCGCGGCGATGGCGGCGCCGATCATCAGAAATGCGAATTCGCCGCCGGGCGCGAGCAGAAGCGAGACTTCGCCGGCGACCGGCGCGCCGAGGCGAAAGGCGCGCGCCAGCGCATAAATGATGCCGGCCTTGACCGCGATGAGGCCGAAGGCGACGCCGAGGATCGTCAGCGGCGCCTGAAAGATGCGGCCGATGTCGAGCGCGGCGCCGGTCGTGAGAAAGAAAAGGCCGAGCAGCAGACCCTGGAACGGCGCGATCGTGACTTCGATCTCCCTGCGGAATTCGGTTTCGGCGAGCAGCAGGCCAGCGACAAAGGCGCCGAGGCCCATCGACAATCCGGCTGCTGCGCTCGCGACGCTCGCGCCGACGACGACGAGCAGGCAGGCTGCGACGAACAGCTCCGTCGAACGCGCGGCGGCGACGAGATGGAACAGCGGACGCAGCAATATCCGGCCGCCGACCACGAGCACGAACAGCGCGGCCACCGCCGGCGCCCAGGCCCAGAACAATTGCAGGCCCGACACGGCTGCTCCGCGCGAATCCAGCAGCGGAATGACGAAGAGCAGCGGCGCGACCATCAGGTCCTGAAACAACAGGATCGCGAAGGAGGTGCGGCCGGCGGCGCGATTGAGACGCTTGCGCTCCGAAAGGACGGGAATGACGATCGCGGTCGAGGACATGGCGAGCGCGGCGCCGGACAGCAGCGCAGGGCCGATCGGCATGTCGAGCCACAGCGCAATGAATACGGTCAGAACGATCGTGGAAGCCGCGACCTGCGCGGCGCCGAGCCCGAACACGAGCCGACGCATGCGCACGAGGCGCTCCCACGACAGTTCGAGCCCGATCATGAAGAGCAGAAAGACGACGCCGAATTCGGCGAGATGAGCCGCTTTCTCGACGTCGCCGATCATGAGGTAACGCAGCCACGGCCATGTCTGCGCGAGCCGGCCGACGCCGGAGGGGCCGAGCAACGCGCCAGCAATGAGAAAGCCGAGCACGGGGCTCATGCGCAACCGCCGGAACAGCGGCACGACCAGACCCGCCGTCATCAGGAAGATGAGCGGCTCGCGATAGTTTTCCCAGTGAAAGCTCTGCTCCATGCGGGGTCCTGTATCTCCCTCTCCCCGTTTACGGGGAGAGG
>JAGWTW010000023.1 GCA_028868735.1 Hyphomicrobiales bacterium
GATCGTCAGCGCGAACGTGCCCTGCACTTCCTCGCAGGCGCGTACGCAGCGGTTGCACACGATGCACTTGGCGGGATCGTAGGAAAAATACGGGTTCGACTCGTCCTTGGAGTCCGAGAAATGGTTTTCGCCGGCGTAGCCGTAGCGCACCTCGCGCAGGCCGACCGCGCCCGCCATGTCCTGCAATTCGCAATCGCCGTTGGCCGCGCAGGTCAGGCAGTCCAGCGGATGATCGGAAATATACAACTCCATTACGCCGCGGCGCAGCTTTGCGAGGCGGTCGGACTGCGTATGCACGATCATGCCCTGCTCGGCCGGCGTCGTGCAGGACGCGGGCGTTCCCTTGCGTCCCTCGATCTCGACCAGGCAGAGCCGGCACGACCCGAACGGCTCCAGCGAATCGGTCGCGCAGAGCTTCGGGATCTTCGTGCCGGCGCTCATGGCCGCCGCCATGACCGACGTCCCCTTCGGCACGCTCACCTCGACGCCGTCGACCGTCAGCGTCACCTGCTCGTCCGACACGCGGATCGGCGTGCCGTAGTCGATTTCCTTGATGAGAACAGCCGCTTCGGTCGGGCTCATCTGTCCGCTCCTATTCCGCCGCCTGGCGCTGAGGCGCTCGACGGAAATCCTCGGGGAAGTGACGCAGCGCGCTCATGACGGGCATGGGCGTGAGGCCGCCCATGGCGCAGAGCGAGGCGTCGGTCATCAATTTGTTGAGATCGTCGAGCACGACGAGATTCTTCTCGCGCTCGATTCCGGCGACGATACGGCCGACCGTCTCCGCGCCGCGCACCGCGCCGATGCGGCAGGGCGTGCATTTGCCACAGCTTTCCTTCGCGCAGAATTCGAAGGCGAAGCGCGCCTGCGCCGCCATGTCGACCGTATCGTCGAACACCACGATCCCGCCGTGGCCGAGCATGGCGCCGATGGCGGCGAAAGCCTCGTAGTCGAGCGGAGCGTCAAGCTGGCTCGCCGGCAGATAGGCGCCGAGCGGACCGCCGACCTGCACGGCGCGGATCGGCCGGCCGGAGCGCGTGCCGCCGCCGAATCCTTCGATCACGTCGCGCAGCGTCGCGCCGAAGGCGAGTTCGACGAGGCCGCCGCGCTTCACATTGCCGGCGAGCTGGAACGGCAGCGTACCGCGCGAACGCCCGACGCCGTATTCGGCATAGGCCTGCGCGCCGTCTGCGACGATGGTCGGCACGGCGGCGAGCGAGAGCACGTTGTTGACGATGGTCGGCTTGCCGAACAGGCCTTCGAGCGCCGGCAGCGGGGGCTTGGCGCGCACAACGCCGCGTTTCCCCTCGAGGCTTTCGAGCAGCGAGGTTTCCTCGCCGCAGATGTAGGCGCCGGCGCCGAGCCGCGCTTCCATGTCGAAGGCGCGGCCGCAGCCCAGGACGGACGCGCCGAGCACGCCCGCCTTGCGCGCGACGTCGATCGCGTCCGACATGGCGCGGAAGGCGTGCGGATATTCGGAGCGGATGTAGACGTATCCCTTCGTCGCGCCGACGGCGAGGCCGGCGATCGCCATGCCTTCGATCAGCAGGAAGGGATCGCCTTCCATCAGCATGCGGTCGGCGAAGGTGCCGCTGTCGCCCTCGTCCGCATTGCAGACGACGTATTTCTGAGGCGCCGCAGCATCCAGCACGGTCTTCCACTTGACGCCTGTCGGGAAGCCGGCGCCGCCGCGCCCGCGCAGGCCGGATTGCTTCACCGCCTCGACGATGTCGGCGCCGCTCATGCGCAACGCGCGTTCGAGCCCCCTGAGACCGCCATGCGCGCGATAGTCGGATAGCGAGAGCGGATCGATCGCGCCAACGCGCGCGAAGGTCACGCGCGACTGCCTGACCATCCAGTCCATCTTGTCGACTACGCCATGCGACAGCCTGTGCGCGCCGCCGCTCAGCAAGCCCGCATCGAGCAGGGAGGCAACGTCGCGCGGCGCAACCGGGCCGTAGGCGATGCGTCCCTGCGCCGTCTCGACTTCGACCAGGGGCTCGAGCCAGAGCATGCCGCGCGAACCCGTGCGCACGATCTCGACCGCAACGCCGCGCTCGTGCGTCGCGGCCACGAGCGCGCGGACGACCGCGTCTGCGCCGAGCGACGAAGCGGCGGCGTCCTTAGGAACGAAAACGCGAACCGGCGCGCTCATGCGGAAGCTCCCGCGGCGACCTGCGCATCCTCGATCGAACCGCCGTCGCAGATTTTTGCGAGCCGGTCGGCGTCGAGCCGCGCGACGAGTTCGCCGTCGACGAGCGCCGCGGGGCCGAGCGCGCAATTGCCGAGACAATAGACCGTCTCGATCGTCAGCCTGTCGTTCGAGGTCTCGTCGGGCGCGAGCCCGTGGCGCGCGCGCAATTCCGTGATCAGTTGCTCACAGCCATTGGCCTGACAGGCCTCGGCGCGGCATATCTTGACGACACGGCGGCCGGCCGGCGCGCGGCGGAAATCGTGATAGAAGGCGATCGCGCCGAACACTTCGGCGCGGGAAATGTTGAGCGCGTCGGCGATCATTTCATCGGCGGCGGCGTCCACATAACCGAATTCGTCCTGCAAGGCGTGGAGGATCGGCAGAAGCGCGCCTTCGATCGGCGCCAGCCGCGCAATGATTTCACGCGCGTCTGCCTCGTTCCATCCGGCGACGGCCATACTTCCTCCGCTCCCGCTGTTGCGACGGGTTAAAAGTCGACTGTTATGCCGCGCAGCGAAAACGGCAAATCGAAAATTTTAACTTTTTGATAGTCTATGACTATCAATATTTTCTCGAATAGCTGAAATTTCAATGTTCTAGAGCCAGGGCGCAAGCAGTCATCGGCGCATTTGCTGCAATGCGATAGCCTGAAACTATCGTCGCATGCCGCCTTCGATCGCGGTGTCAGGCACGAATTCCGTCATGGCGAACAGCGCGCGCGCGAGCGGCGGCGCCGGGTCGCGGTCGGCGACGATGAGCCCGATCGTGCGCGTTGTCGCGGGCTCTACCAGCGGCGCGGCGCGGGTGCCCGGCGGCAGGCCGAAAAAATCGACCAGCTGGCGCGAGACGATGCTGGCGATGCCGGGGATCGCGGCGTGCGTGCAGAGATTGAAGATCGAATTGGTCTCGATCGTCGGCGTCGGCGCATGGCCGACCGAGCGGAAGATGCCGTCGATGATCCGTCGGTTCTGCATGTCCGGCGTCAGCAGGCAGAGGTCGAGTTGCGCGGCGTCGGCCCATGTCATCGTCTTGGCGTGCGCATTGGCGCCGTCGTCGCGGAAGAGGACGACATAGGCTTCGTGATAGACGGGCTTCGGCTTCACGTTCGTGAGCGGCTCGTTGTCGAGGTAGGTGAGGCCGACGTCGAGTTCGAAATTGTCGATGCGCGACTGGATTTCCTGCGATGTCAGAGACAGGACGGTCAGCTTGACGCCGGGGTATTTGCGGGAGAACGGCGCGGTGATGTGCGCGACGAGCGGAAGCGCCGTCGGGATGGCGCCGAGCCGCAACGTGCCGCGCAGGCCGGACCGCAGCTCCGCCACGCCCTCCTTCATCGCCTGCGCATCGGCGAGAATGCGCCGCGCATAGGCGAGCACGACCTCGCCCTCCTCCGTGAGGCCGATGAAACGGCGTCCGCGCTTGACGATCATCACGCCGAGTTCGGTCTCCAGCTGCGCGATCGCGGCGGAGAGCGTCGGTTGCGAGATGGCGCAGGAATCCGCAGCGCGGCGAAAATGGCGTTCGCGCGCCAGCGCGTCGAGATAGACGAGCTGCTTGATGATCACGCCGCAGGGCTCCCTCGCTTGTCCCTTGCATGGCGGCCATGCGCCTGATCGCAGTTTCGCCATGCGGTTTCTTGCTTATCATCCTGCGAAAGGCTTGGCTAAGCCGACAACAACGGGGACGAGGGATGGCGACGACGGGACAGAAGCCGCTCGCAGGGCGAACGGCGCTGGTGACGGGCGGAGGACGGGGCATCGGCCGCGCGATCGCGCTGGCGCTGGCAGAGGACGGCGCGAATGTCGCAATCGGCTACCGGCGCGACGAGGACGCCGCGCAGGAATCGGTCAAGGCGCTGTCGGCGCTCGGCGTGCGCGCGAAAGCCTATTCCGCCTCGATGGAATCGCACGAGCAGGTCGTCGCGATGGCGGATCGCGCAATCGCCGATTTCGGCTTCGTCGACATTCTCGTCAACAATGCGGGCATCGCGTCGCGCGGGCGCTCCGTGCTCGACACGGAGCCCGACGAGATCGCGCGGCTGCTGACTGTGCATGCGCAGGCGCCGCACTGGCTCGCGCGGCGCATCATTCCGTCGATGCGCACGCGCCCGCGCGGCGACATCATCATGATTTCCAGCGTCGCGACGCTGAAGATGGGCGCGAACGGCGCTCCCTACAACATGGCGAAAGCGGCCATGGAGGCGCTCGCCTATACGCTGGCCAAGGAAGAGCGCAAGCACGGAATTCACGTCAACGTGGTCGCGCCCGGACTTGTCGAGACCGACATGGGGATGCGGCTCGTGAAGGGCGCGGCCGGCATCGACGACATTCATTCGCTCGACCAGCATATGCCCTACGGGCGCGTATGCCAGCCGCAGGACATCGCCAACGCCGTGCGGTTCCTGTGCTCGCCCTACGCGGCCTACATCAACGGCGAGAAGATCAACGTGCACGGCGGCGGGCAGACCATTCCGGGCGTCGGCGGCTGAACGGAGGATCCGACATGGAGCCGAGCGTCCAACGCCGGGATCGCGACGGGGCGGCGTTTCTCACGCTCAACCGTCCCGACAAGCTCAACGCCCTGACCGTCGCCATGTTCAGGGAATTGCGGGCGCATGTGGAGGCGATCGCAGCCGAGACCGACAGGATCGGCCTCGTCGTGCTGCGCGGCGCCGGCAAGTGCTTTTCGGCCGGGCACGATCTGAAGGACATCGCCGCCGGCGAAAAGCCGCCCAAGCCCTGGTTCCAGGGCGAGACGATCGAGGCGCTCGCCAATCTGCCGCAGCCGGTGATCTGCGCCGTACACGGCCATTGCTACACCGGCGCGCTCGAACTGGCGCTCGCGGGCGACCTGATCGTCGCGTCCTCGAACGCGAAATTCGCCGACACGCACGCGCGCTGGGCGCTGACGCCGGTGTGGGGGCTGAGCCAGCGGCTGCCGCGTCGCGTCGGCGCGGCCAAGGCGAAAGAAATGATGCTGACGTGCCGCGCCTATTCGGGCGCCGAGGCGGCGGCGATGGGACTCGCGAATTTCTGCTTTCCCGAGGAAAGTTTCGACCGCGATCTCGATGCGCTGTGCACGGAAATTCTGGCCAACTCCTGGTTCAGCCATCGCGCCAACAAGCGGCTCGTGGTCGACACCGACGGCCTGCCGCTGGCGGCCGGTCTCGCGCACGAAATCTACAAGGGCGAAGGACGCGGGCCGGACATGGAAGAACGGATCGCGCGATTCACGAGCAAGACGAAGTGATCGCATCGCCAGCACGTCTATCGGCCCGGGCGGCGCGGCCGCCGGCCGGGATCGGTCATTCGTGACAATGGCGTTCGGCGACCGGCTCTGCGCTTCGCTTCAACCGGAATTATCAGGGAAGGAATGCACATGAGCGCGCAACGCTGGGTCAACAAGCCGGACGGGTCGAACTGGGGCCGCTTCGGCGCCGACGACCAGCGCGGCAAGATGAACCTGCTGACGCCCGCAAGACGCGTCGCCGCCGCGCGCGAGGTGAAGGAAGGGCTTGCGTTCACGCTCAGCCTGCCGCTCGACTATCCCGGCGGCAACGCGATCTTCGCGCATCGCAAACCGCCGAAGCTGCATTACGAGCAGCGCGCCGGCGCCGGCTTCAATTTCAACTTCAAGTTCTCGCACGTGTGCAACGAGTTCTGCGACGTCGTATGCGACGACGCGGTCATGCTCTATCTGCAATATTCGACGCAATGGGACGGGCTCTGTCATGTCGGGCAGATGTTCGACGCCGACGGCGACGGCGTTGCGGAGAAGGTCTATTACAACGGCTATCGCGGCGGCGTCGAAATCGTCGGACCGAACGAGGCGAGCGAAGGTTTCGGCGCGCATGCGCTCGGCATCGAGAATTTCGCGACCGCAGGCGTGCAGGGGCGCGGCGTGCTCGTCGATCTGCACCGCATCTACGGCCGCAAGCGGACCTTCGTCGGCTATGACGAATTGATGCGCGCGCTGGAGGGGCAGAAGGTCGGCGTCGAAGCCGGCGACTTCCTGTGCCTCTACACCGGCTACGGCGACATGATCCTCGAAATGAACAAGCAGCCGGATGTGGAGAAGCTGCACAATTCCTGCGCCGCGCTGGACGGGCGCGACAAGAGGCTGCTGCAATGGATCACCGATTGCGATTGCGTCGCGATCTGCTCGGACGGGCTTGCCGTCGAGGTGTTTCCGGCACGGCCGGCGGAAGGCGATTCGTTTCCCGGCCTGCCGCTGCACAATCATTGCCTGTTCAAGCAGGGCGTGCATCTCGGCGAGCTCTGGTATTTCACCGAGCTCGCGCAATGGCTCGGCGCGCACGACCGCTGGCGCTTCCAGCTTACCGCGCCGCCCCTGCGCCTGCCGGGCGCCGTCGGGTCGCCGGCGACGCCGGTGGCTGTCGTCTGAACCGCCTCAGCCTGCCGCGTTCTCGCGCGCGGATTTCTTCAGGCGCTCGAGATTGCCCATAAGCGCATCGATCGTCGCGGGATCGATCGACTGGAACAGCGCGAGGATGAACCGCTCGTTCTCCTTTGCGTAGGCCGCGAATTTCGTCATGCCGCTTTTCGACAGACGTACGATGAAGGCGCGGCGATCCTCGGGATCGACCTCCCGCAGAACGAGCCCCTCCTGCACCAGTCGCTCGACAAGGCCGGTCACGTTGCCGTTCGAGACCATCATGCGTTTGGACAATTCGCTGAGCCGCAAGCCGTCCTGCTCGCGATAGAGCTGCGCCATCAGGTCGAAGCGCGGCAGGGTGACATCGAACTTGTCCCGCAAGTTCCGCCGGATCTGGCTGGCGATCAGATTCGAGGTCGAAAGCAGCCGCAGCCAAAGGCGAAGCTCGCGCTTTCCGCCTTTCGGTTCGTTGCGAACGATCGCCTCGATGTCGATGATGTCCAGGTCGCTCAAAATCCCGCCTTGGCGCATAGTCGCCGCGCCGGCGCACCGTAGACCGCTTGACAGGATGTTTCAAGTTTATATATTTTAAGTTTGAAATAATTGAAGCCGGAGGATCGGATGCGGATCGTTTGCATCGGCGGCGGCCCCGCGGGCCTCTATTTCGGGCTCCTGATGAAGAAGCTCGATCCCACCCATTCCATCACGGTCGTCGAGCGCAACCGGCCCTACGACACGTTCGGCTGGGGCGTGGTGTTTTCCGACCTTACGCTCGAATCGATGCGAAAATGGGATGCGGAGACGGCGACCGAGATCGAGGATTCGTTCAATCACTGGGACGACATCGAGCTCATCTTCAAGGGCGTACGGCAGCGTACGACCGGCCACGGCTTCGTCGGCATCGGCCGCAAGAAGCTCCTCAACATCCTGCAGGCGCGATGCGAACGGCTCGGCGTCGAACTCGTGTTCGAAAAGGACGTCGAGTCGGACCTCGAATTTCCCGACGCCGACCTCGTCATCGCCTCGGACGGCATCAATTCGCGCATTCGCGACCGCTACGCCGACGCCTTCAAGCCGGACCTGCAGGTGCGTCCGAACCGCTACATCTGGTTCGGCACGCACAAGCTCTACGACGCCTTCACCTTCGATTTCCAGCGCACGGAACACGGCTGGTTCCAGGCCCATATCTACAAGTTCGACGCGACGACTTCGACCTTCATCATCGAGACCACGGAAGAGACGTTCCTTGCGCACGGGCTCGACAAGCTCGACCAGGCCGGTTCGATCGACTTCTGCGAAAAACTGTTCGCGGATACGCTCGACGGCGCGAAGCTGATGACAAACGCGCGTCATCTGCGCGGCTCCGCATGGCTCAATTTCAACCGTCTCATCTGCGAGCGTTGGAGCCATTTCAACGGCAAGAGCCATGTCGTGCTGATGGGCGACGCCGCCCATACCGCGCATTTCGCGATCGGCTCAGGAACGAAGCTCGCGATCGACGACGGCATCGAACTCGCCCGCCAGTTCGAACGGTTCGGCCACGATTCCAGAAACATTCCGCAGGTGCTCGCGGCCTACGAGGAAATCCGCCGCGTCGACGTCGCGCGCATCCAGAACGCCGCGCGCAATGCGATGGAATGGTTCGAGGTGGTGGGGCGTCGCTACGCCGATACGCTCGATCCCGACCAGTTCATGTATTCGATGCTGACGCGCTCGCAGCGCATCAGCCACGAAAACCTGCGGCTGCGCGACAAGACGTGGCTCGAGGGTTTCGAGCGTTCGTTCGCCGACAAGACCGGCGCGCCGGCCAACGATCGAACGCCGCCGGCGCTGACGCCGTTCAAGGCGCGCGGCGTCACGCTCAAGAACCGCATCGTCGTTTCGCCGATGGCCATGTATTCGGCCATCGACGGCGCGCCAAACGACTTCCATCTCGTCCATCTCGGCGCCCGCGCGCTCGGCGGTCCTGCGCTCGTATTCGGCGAGATGACCTGCGTTTCGCCGGACGCGCGGATCACGCCGGGCTGTCTCGGCCTGTGGAACGACGAGCAAGCGGCCGCCTGGAAACGCATCGTCGATTTCGTACATGGCGGCGGCGCGAAATTCGGCATCCAGCTCGGACACGCCGGCCGCAAGGGCGCGACGCGCGTGGCGTGGGAGGGCATCGACGAACCGCTGACATCGGGCGGCTGGCCGCTCATCTCGGCCTCCGCCCTGCCCTATCTGCCGCACAGCCAGACGCCGAAGGCGATGGACCGCGCCGACATGGACCGCGTTAAGGCGGATTTCGTTCGCGCGACACGGCTTGCGGTCTCGACCGGCGCCGACTGGCTCGAATTGCACTGCGCGCACGGCTATCTTCTGTCGAGCTTCCTGTCGCCTTTGACGAACCGGCGCAACGACGAATACGGCGGCGATCATGCGGGGCGCGCGCGCTTTCCGCTCGAGGTCTTCCGCGCGATGCGCGCGGTCTGGCCTGCCGACAAGCCGATGTCGGTACGGCTGTCATGTACCGACTGGAACGAGGCCGGCACCACGCCTGAGGACGCAGCGATCTTCGCGCGCATGTTCAAGGAGGCCGGCGCCGACGTGATCGACTGCTCGGCCGGACAGGTGACGAAAGAAGAGAATCCGATTTACGGACGCATGTTCCAGACGCCGTTCTCCGACAAGATCCGCAACGAGGCCGGCATCGCGACGATCGCGGTCGGCGCCATTTCCGAACTCGACCAGGCGAATTCGATCATTGCGGCGGGGCGCGCGGATCTTTGCGCCGTCGCGCGGCCGCATCTGGCCGATCCCGCCTGGCTTCTGCACGAGGCTGCGAAAATCGGCGTGACGGAGATGGTCTGGCCGAAGCAATATCTCTCCGGCAAGATGCAGTACGAAACCGGCGTGCAGCGCGCGGCCGCCGGTTCGTGAGGGACTGCGGCATGGGCGATAAAAACTTTTCAGGACGCCACGTGCTCGTCACGGGCGCCGGCACGGGCATCGGCGCAGCGATCGCACTGGCGTTTGCGCGAGCCGGCGCGCGCGTGAGCCTGGCGGGGCGTCGCAAGACGCCGCTCGAAGAAACCTGCGCGGCGTTGCCGGACGGCTGCGGGCTCGTTCTCGACGGTTTCGACGTTACGAAGCCGGACGCGGTCGCGCGCGGCCTTGCGCATGCGCGCGAAAAATTCGGGCCCGTCGAGATTCTCGTCAACAACGCCGGCGAAGCGCCGAGCGCGCCGTTCGACAAAACGAGCCTGGACACATGGTCGCACACGATCGGCGTCGACCTCACCGGCGTTTTTCTGGTGACGCAAGCGGTTCTGCCCGATCTGCGCGCCAAGGGCCGCGGCGCCCGCGTCATAACTGTAGCTTCGACCGCTGGCCTGAAGGGCTACGCCTATGTCGCAGCCTATTGCGCGGCCAAGCACGGCGTGATCGGTCTGACGCGCGCGCTGGCGCTGGAGCTCGCGCGGACGGGGATCACGGTGAACGCGATCTGTCCCGGCTTCACCGACACGCCGCTCGTCGCGCAATCGGTCGAGACGATCGTCGCCAAGACCGGACGCTCGGCTGACGATGCGCGTCGCGAGCTTGCGAAGAACAATCCGCAGGGCCGCCTCATCGACCCGCAAGAGATCGCCGACGCGGCGCTGTGGCTCGCCTCGGCGGCGGCCCATTCGATCACGGGACAAGCGTTGCCGGTGGCCGGCGGCGAAGTGATGGCAGGATAGGAGGGGAAATGGTCCGCGCAGATTCACCCTCGATGCGCTACGAAAATGCGCCGCTCGGCCCGAGCGCGCATGTCGACACCTTCGCGCGCGACAATCTTCCGCCGACCGATCAATGGCCGATTTTTTTGCTCGATCGACCGGAATTCCAGTATCCCGATCACATTAACGCCGGCGTCGAACTCAGCGACCGCCTGGTGGAGCGCGGATTGGGCGAACGGGTCGCGCTGATCGGCAATGGGCGCCAGCGCAGCTATCGCGAATTATCCGAATGGACGAACCAGCTCGCGCGTGCGCTGGTCGAGGATTACGGCGTGAAGCCCGGCAATCGCGTGCTCGTGCGCTCGGCCAACAATCCCGCCATGGTCGCCGTCTGGCTCGCCGCCACCAAGGCCGGCGCCGTCGTCGTCAACACCATGCCGATGCTACGCGCCGGCGAGCTGACGCAAATCATCGACAAGGCGGAAATCTCGCTGGCGCTGACCGACAGCCGCCTCGCCGAAGACATCGAACGCGCCGCGACGACCAGCCGATATCTGAAACGCGTCGTGCATTTCGACGGCGGCGCCACGCACGAGGCCGAACTCGACAAGGCGGCGCTCGCGAAGCCGAAAAGCTTCGAGGCCGTGAAGACGGGCCGCGACGACGTCGCGCTGCTCGCCTTCACGTCGGGCACCACCGGCCAGCCCAAGGCGACGATGCATTTTCATCGCGACATTCTCGTCATGGCCGACGGTTTCGCGCGCGAGATCCTGAAAATCACGCCGGACGACGTCGTCGTCGGTTCGCCGCCGCTCGCCTTCACCTTCGGGCTCGGCGGCCTCGCCGTGTTCCCTCTGCGGTTCGGCGCGGCCGCGACGCTGCTCGAGAATGCGACGCCGCCAAATCTCGTCCAGTATATCGAGCGATATCGCGCGACCATGGTCTTCACCGCGCCGACGGCCTATCGCGTCATGCTCGCCGCCGTGCAGCAAGGCGCCGATCTCTCGTCGCTGCGGGTCGCGGTCTCCGCCGGCGAAACGCTGCCAAAGCCGATCTTCGACGACTGGGTCGCCAAGACGGGCGTGCCGATTCTCGACAGTCTGGGCTCGACCGAAATGATTCACGTCTTCATCGGCTCGCGATTCGAGGACGCGCGCGGCGGCGTGACCGGAAAGCCGGTGACGGGATACGAGGCGAAGATCGTCGACGACGACATGCGGGATTTGCCGCCCGAAACGCCCGGCCGATTGGCGGTGCGCGGGCCGACGGGCTGCCGTTACCTCGCCGACGAACGACAAAAGAACTACGTGAAGGACGGCTGGAATCTGACCGGCGACACATTCGTGATCGACGAAGACGGGTGCTTCCGCTTCGTCGCGCGCGCCGACGACATGATCATTTCGGGCGGCTACAATATCGCCGGGCCCGAGGTCGAGACCGCCCTGCTCGCCCATCCCGCCGTCGCGGAATGCGCGGTGATCGGCGCGCCGGACGAGGCGCGCGGCATGCTCGTCGAGGCGCATGTCGTGCTGAAGCCGGGGCAGACGCCGTCGGACGAGCTGGCGAAGAGCTTGCAAGAGCATGTGAAATCCACGCTCGCGCCGTACAAATATCCGCGCTCAGTCAAATTCGTGGAGGCGCTGCCGAAGACGCCGACGGGCAAGGTCCAGCGTTTCGTTCTGCGCGATCAGGCGCGTCGATAGAGGGGAGTTTCGATGAACAGAATCGTCCAACCGCCGGGCTGGCCACGCCCGAAGGGCTACGCCAACGGCGTGCTCGCAGAAGGCAAGATGCTGTTCGTCGCCGGTCAGGTCGGCTGGAACGAACGCGAGGAATTCGAGAGCCCGGACTTCGTGCGCCAGACCGAACAGGCGCTGAGGAACATCGTCGCGGTCTTGACGGCCGGCGGCGCGAAGCCCGAGCATATCGCGCGCATGACCTGGTACGTGATCGACAAGGCGGAATATCTCGATCGTCTCGCGGAGATCGGCAAGGTCTACAAAGACATTCTGGGCGCGGTCTATCCGGCAATGTCGCTGGTGCAGGTCGCAGGCCTGGTCGAGGTCGGCGCCAAGCTCGAAATCGAAGTGACGGCAGTCATTCCGAACGCGTGACCCGGGACGTACGACGACGGCGGCGACGCGTGGGCTTCAAGCCTTCTGTCGTCCGCGTTTCGCTAGTCGCGATACGATCGCCGGCCAGACGCCGGCCGGGCTGACGAGAATGACGGCGACGACGATCGCGCCATAGATGAAATAGTGCAGCCCCGGCAGCGAGCCGCCGAAATGCCCGCGTAATATCTCGCCGAGCGGCGCCAGCAGGAACGCGCCGAGCGCCGGTCCGATTACGCTGCCGAGGCCGCCCACCGTCGCAAAGAGGATGATTTCCACCGTCAGCGTGGGCGACACCAGCAGATAGGGATCTACGAAGGCGAGATAGCGCGCATAGATCGCGCCGACGATCGCCGTCAGGACCGCCGAAATCGTCATGGCGAGCGTCTTGTTGCGCAACAGGCCCACGCCGATCGCCTGCGCGGCGTTCTCGTTGTCGCGGATCGAACGCAGGTAATAGCCGAGCGGCGAATTGAGAATCGCGAGATTCGCGAGCAGGCATAAAGCCGTCATCGCGAGCATCGCCCAGAAGGCCCCTCGGCCGCCGCCGAACTGAAAGGCGAAGAAATCGCCGGTGTCCTTCGGCAGAAACAGGCCGGAGGCGCCTCCGAAAAACTCCGTTCCAGTTACGTAGATTTCCGCCATTTCCGCGAAAGCCATGGTGATCAGCGCAAACGAGAGATGGCCGAGCCGGAACCGAAAGTCGATAAAGGAGATCATTGCGCCGATCGCCGCGGCGGCCGCAGCCGATACGATCACGCCGAGCCACATGTTGAGGCCGTAGCGCACGAGCAGCGCGCTCGACAGCATGGCGCCGCAGCCGACGAACAGCGAATGGGCGAGCGATATCTGCCCGGCGATGCCGCCGACGATGTTCCAGGCCGAAGCCAGCGCCGCATAGACGAGCGTGATGGTGAAGATGTGCAGGTAATAGTTCGGCAGAACGAACGGCATGACGGCCGCGACCGCCAGCACGATCCACGGCACGGGCGAACGCAGCTGTGCGAAAAACTCCGGCCGCATCAGCTCCTCCAAACCAGCCCTTGCGGGCGGAACAGCATGATCGCGATGAAGATAAGATACGGCAGCAACTGGCCCAGCACTTCCGTCATGTAGATCGTGCCAACGGCCTCGGCGACGCCGATCACGACGCCGCCGAGCATGATGCCGACGAAATTCGTCATGCCGCCGAGCACGAATACGAGCAGCGTGATGACGGTCAGACGCAAGCCCTGGTTCGGCTGGATCGGCAAGCCCGGCAGCAGCAGAGCCGCTGCTATTGCGAGGATGCCGATGCCGATCGCGAAGGTCATGACCTGCACGCGGCCGACGTCGACGCCCATCAACGCGGCCGCGCGCGGCTCCTGCTGGACCGCGCGGATGGAGCGGCCGACGTCGGTCGATTGCAAGACGAAATAGAGCAGGAAGGCCAGGGCGAAGGACGAGATGCAGGCTACGAGATGCGAGCCTCGGATCACCACGTCGCCGACGATGAAGAGTTTGGATTCGATCATCGATGGCGTGCGGGTCGGCTGGCCGCCGAAAGTCATCATCAGCGCGTTCTGCAGCAAAAGCGACAGGCCGAGCGTCAGCTGGATGATCATGAGGAGATGCCGCCCGGCGATCGGCCGGATCAGATATTGATAGACGATTGCGCCGAGCAGCGTCATGACCGGCAACACGACGATGATCGATACATAGGGATCGAGTGCGAATGCGCTGAACAGAGCAAGGCACAGGTACATACCGAGCGTCACGAAATCGCCGTGCGAAAAATTGACGATGCCGCTGACGCCGTAGACGAGCCCCATGCCGAGCGCCAGCAATCCATAGGTCGAGCCGACGAAAAAGCCCTGTACGATCGCCTGAAGCAATTCTTCCATGCGTCACATCCCGAGATAGGCTGCGCGCGTGCGCGGATCGTCCCGGACCACTTCCGCCCGACCTTCGACGGCGACGACGCCGCGCTCGAGCACGTAACAGCGGTCGGCGTGTTTCAGCGTCAACGCCAGGTTCTGCTCGACGAGAAGAATCGTGAGGCCTTCCGCGTGCAGCTTGTCGATGATTCCGAAGATGAACTGCACGAACAAGGGCGAGAGGCCGAGCGAGGGTTCGTCGAGCATCAGGAGCCTTGCGCCCGCCATCAAGCCGCGCCCGAGCGCCACCATCTGCTGCTCGCCGCCGGAGAGCGTGCCGGCCTTCTGCTCCATACGTTCGCCCAGCCGCGGAAAGAGCGAGAGAACGTGTTCGAGCGCGCGCGAGCGGTTCGGGCGCGCGGTGGAATTGACTCCGCCGAGCAAGAGATTTTCGCGCACGGTCATCTGCGGAAAGACGAGACGGCCTTCCGGCACCTGCACGACGCCTGCGTCCACGCGCCGCGGCGCGCTCATCGCCGCGATGTCCTGCCCTTCGAACAGGATCGCCCCGGACATGACCGGCACAATGCCCGACAGCACATTTATGAGGGTCGACTTGCCGGCGTTGTTGGCGCCCAGAAGCCCCACGAGTTCGCCTTTGCCGACTGTGAGCGACACGTTGCGCAAGACGGGAACGCCGTCGTAGCCGGCGGTGACGTCCCGCACCTCAAGCATCGACGTGATCCCCGAAATATGCCTCGACGACGGCCCTGTTGCTCAGCATCTCCTGCGGCGTTCCCTCGGCGATCTTCGCGCCGAAATTCAATACGATCATACGATGCGCCGCACGCATGATGACGGGCATGACGTGCTCGATCATCACGATTGTCGTTCCCTGCGCGTTGAGATCGCGCACGACGGCGAGCGGCGCGTCCGTTTCGGCGAGCGTCAGACCGGCCATCACCTCGTCCAGCAGTATGAGGCGCGGCTCGGTCGCAACGCATTTGGCGACCTCGAGCAGCTTCTTGTCCTGCAGCGACAATTGTTTCGGCGTGAGCTGCTCCTTGCCGGAAAGGCCGACGCGGGCCAGGATGTGCGCGGCGAAGTCGATCGCCTCGTTCATCGGCCGCCGCACGAGGGCTGCGGTCGCCACAACGTCGAGCGTCGTCATGTCGGCGAAAGTCTGCACGATCTGGAACGAGCGGACGAGCCCGCGCCGCACCAGAAGATGCGGCGGCGTTCCGACGATAGAGACGCCGTCGAAGCGCACATCGCCCGACGACGGCGCGATAAAACCGGAGATCAGGCCGAACAAGGTCGTCTTGCCGGCTCCGTTCGGCCCGATGATGCCCAGGATTTCCCCGGGGCGAACGTCGAACGACACAGAATCGACGGCGACAAGGCCGCCGAAGCGCTTGGCGACGCGGTCGACCTCGAGAATCGCCGTTTGATTGTCCACGCCGCGCGCGCTCAGCTGCTGCGCGGGCGCGGCTGGGCGTTGGCGAATTGTTCGGGATAGAGAACCTGCTGCGACTTGTCCTCCATCCATTGCACGAAAAACGCCGAGCCGTCCGTCAGCAGCCGGTCATCGGCGAATTTGATGCCTGTCGGCTTCGCCACATACAGGTCCGCATCGCCGAACTTGATCTCGACCTTCGCGAACGCCTCTTTCACGGCCTTCTTGTCGCGCGTGCCCGCGATTTCGAGCGCGCGTTGAATGACGCGCGCGGCCTGCGCCGACTGCATCGCCGACTGGCCGATCAGCTTCAGCTTCGCCACGTCGCGGAACTCGGCGATGATCTTCTGCATCGAGGGCACGTTCGCCGCTGGGCTGAAGCCGGTCATGGCGAAGAGATTGCGCGTCAGCACGGCCTTGGCGATATCCGGCGACAGATCGCGCCAGAGCGACAGATCGCTGTAGCCGCCCGTGCCGCCAGCGAAAATGCTGCCGTGGTAATTCAGGTTGTAGCGCGCCTGATGCAGCAACAGACCATCGCGCGGCGTCACCAGGCCGAGCGCGATGTCCGGCTTGGCCGCGCGTATGCGAATCATCGCGGCGGTCTGATCCTGCGCCTTGGTGTCGAGCGCGGCCTCGCCGACCGGCTGGAAACCGGCGTCGCCCATGCGCTTCAGGAGATGCGTGTTGACCTGCTGGCCGGCTTCGTAGTTCGAATAGCAGGGCATCCAGGTCTTGAGCGCAAAACCCTTCTTGTCGCGGAGCCAGATCGCGAAATCGGCCATGGTCTTCGCATAGCCGCGGTCGTAATCGTAGCCGAGCGAATAGAGCCAGGGCGATCTCGATCCGCCGGCCCACACCGACAGGCAAGGCGCCTGCAATTCGTCGAGCACCGGCGAGACAGCCAGCATTTGCGGCGACAGCATCGTGCCGGTCAAAAGGTCGACCTTCTCCTCCGTGAGCAGACGCCGCGCTTCCGTCGCACAGCGCGCGCCCTGGCTCGTGTCATCGGCGAGAACGAGCTCGATCTTCGCGCCTCCCATGCTCTTGACGCCGCCCTCCGCGTTGATCTTGTCGATGATGTATTTGAAGGCGGGATGCCCTTCCTGGGCGTAGGCGGCATAGCCGCCGCTCATGGAATTGATGACGCCGATTCGAATCGGCGCGTTGTCGGCGCGCGCGCGGCGCACGGCGGGAGCGGCCAAGGCGGCTGCGGTGGAGGCGCCGAGCGCAAAGGTGCGACGGGTGATCATGATCCGCTGTTCTCCTCGCGCGCGGGTTCTGCGCCGCGCTTGGAGGCGGACGATGCGAGATCGGTCGGCCGAAATCAACCCCTCGGCGCAGATCGCCGATCTCCGACGATCCTTGCGCGAGCCGAGCCGCTCACGCGTGCAATTGATCGTATTTGTCCTGCAAATCCTCCGGGCTTTCCTCCCAGTCGGGATTCTGAACGATGCAATTGGCCGGACAGACGAGCTTGCATTGCGGCTCGTCTTCGGCGCCGACGCATTCCGTGCATTTCATCGGATCGATCCTGTAGAGCGGATCGCCCGCCGAAATCGCCTCGTTCGGGCAGACGGGCTTGCAAGCGTCGCAGGCGGTGCAGTCGTCGTTGATCATCAGGGCCATGATGGCGTCCTCCTCTCCACTCAGGCGGCTTGCGCCATGCGCGACAGCTTTTCGTGACGGAATGCGCCCCACAACGCCGCGCCGAACGCGCCGGCGAAGATGGCGTCGGGATGGCTCTCGATCGGCGCGCTCACCTTCTCACG
This sequence comes from Hyphomicrobiales bacterium, assembly GCA_028868735.1. GTDB lineage: Bacteria > Pseudomonadota > Alphaproteobacteria > Rhizobiales > Beijerinckiaceae > JAJXWB01. Next base: position 17,486 of record JAGWTW010000023.1, read on the forward strand.
CGCCAGCGCTTCCTTCATCGCTTCGACCAGGCCCGTATCCAACGCAAGGCCGCCGGTCATCTGCACGACGCCGTCGATGCCGCCGACGGTCTTCATCAGTTTGGCGAGGCGGTCGGCCATGGATTCGTGAATGCCCTTGAGGATGTTGGGCGCAGTGATGCCGCGCGACACCATGTTGATGACGTCGGTCTCCGCCAGAACGGCGCAGATGCCCGACACTTTCTCGGGATTGTCGGCCTGTTTCGACAGGACGCCGATTTCGTCCTGCGCAATGCCGAGATAGCGCGCGATGTTCTCGAGGAACTGGCCGGAACCCGACGCGCATTGGCTCGTCATCTTGTAGTTAAGGACCTTGCCGCGTTCGTCCATCCTGATTGCGCGACCGTGCAGCGCGCCGATATCGAGCGCGACGCGCGCCTCCGGGCGCAGGTAGATCGCCCCGCGCGCATGCGTCGTCATCGAATAGAAGTGACCGGTATGAAATTCGAGCGCTTCGCCCTCGCCGGTCGTCGCGCAATAGGCGACGTCGCCGCGTTTCAGTCCCGCTTCGGCCAGCGCGTCGTCGTAGATCTGCGCCGCAAGCTTCAGCGGGTCGCGCTGGCGCAAGCGCTCGACGCGCCTGACGAGGCACTCCTCCTTGCCGTTCTCGACATTGAAGACCGCAGCCTTGATCGCGCCGGCGCCGATGTCGATGCCCGATGTGATCGCCATGTCATTCTCCCTCAGGCCATGACCGCGCGGCGCGCGAATTCCGACGCGCCGAGCGCGCCGGTGTAGATCGAGTCCGGGTTGATGTTGATCGTCACGTCCCCGTAATTCTCCTTCAGGAGCTTGCGCAGCTCGCGCACCGCCGCCTCGTTCTTGGCGACGCCGCCGGTGAAGGTGAATTCGTTGGTGACGCCGCCCGATCGCGAGATGATCGAGATGGCGCGCAGAATGATCGCCCGATGCAGCCCCGCCAGTATGTCCTCGCGCTTTTCGCCGAGCGACAGCCTGTCGCGCAATTCGGCGCCGGCGAACACCGTGCAGGTCGAATTAATGCGCGCCGGCCGGTTCGACTGCATGGCGAGCGGGCCGAGTTCGTGCAAGCCCATATTCATTTCGTCGGCGATGTACCCGAGATAGCGGCCGCAACCCGCCGCGCAGCGATCGTTCATCTGGAAATTCTCGACGATGCCGCGCTCGTCGATCTGGATGCCCTTGGTGTCCTGGCCGCCGATGTCCAGAACGGTGCGGGTCTTCGGATACATCATGTGCGCGCCGAGACCGTGGCAGAGAATTTCGGAGCGAATGTGTTCCTTCGAGAACGGCAGCGTCACGCGTCCGTACCCGGTGCCGACGAGATAGGTCTCTTCGAGCTCTATCTCGAGCGTCTTGTCGATCACGCCCGCGTTGTCGGTCTGTCCGTCCACGATATGCGGATCGGTTTCCAGCACGCGCGCCACGGCGCGGCGAAATTTTTCGCTGAGGTCCCCGCCAGGCGGACGATTTTCGACTTCGATGATCGACTTGTCGTACGCGTTGAGCAAGATGTCGTGCGAAACGCCCGCATCCCTGGCGACCGCCTCGGCATGCACGTGAAAGCGCGAACCGGCGATGTCGCGAAAAAAGTCCGACTTGCGTTTTGCGCCTGGCGCATAGAGTTCCGGCGCCTCGCGACGGAGCCGCTTGAAAACTTCCGTGATCGCCTCCCGCATCGCGCCGGCGACGCCGGCGAAGCGTTCGCTCTTCAACTGGCCATTGCAGGTTTCTTCGAGATCGTCGAGCTGCTCGAGGAATTGAACGAGCCTGAAATTGCGCTCGAGCGCGGCGAGGAATTCCTGCGCCTGTTCGCGACCGGGGTCGCTCGCGTGCAAGGCGCGACGAAACAAGGTGAAACGCCCGTCGATCCGGGCCTCTTCGCTCGCGACGCGCGCCGCGGTTCCGTAGTTCGAACGCGAATTCGTAATTCCGCGTCCGATGACGTCCTGGTTCTCGTCGAGCAGGACGGCTTTGGTCGTAGTCGACCCGAGATCGATACCGATGAATGTGCGCATGGTGTCTCCTCAGGCCGCGCCGCGCAGGCCGCCGCGCTTCTGCTCGATCATCTGAAAGTAGCTTTCGAGGCGATTCTTGACGTTGGCCGCCGAGAAGTAGCGGGGATCGACGAGGTCGGTCTCGATGAAGGCGGCGGGTTTGCCAGTGCGCTTCTCGACCTCGCGCATGATGAGCAATTGTCCCGCGGAGAACGAATTGCAGCTTTTGATCGAATTGATCAAAAGCCCGTCGGCCTCGTATTCCTCGACGTAATTCGTCAGCATGTCCACGCGCATCGGCAGGTTCCGGTTCGTGTAGACGTTGAGGCAATATTCGGCGAGCGATTCGAGCGGCTTGTCGGGATTGTGGCGGAAACCGAAATCGTAGGTTCCTCCGACCTTGGTGTAGCTCGACGCTACGACGACCGCGCCCTCGTCGTAGAACATTTTCCAGAATTGCCGGAAGTTCGTGTAGTTCGGCGGCCCCTCGACGACGAGGCGATATCGTTCCTTGCCCATGTCGCCGTCCGGCGTCACCGGGCCCTTGCCTTCCTTGATGCGCTGTTCGACCTCTTCGCGCAGGAAGCGGTAATAGTCGATCGCGTCGTCGGTGCCGCGAAAGGCGCCGAAAATCGGGCCGATGTAATAAATTCCCCCGAAATAGGCGTCGATCGGCGAAGGTTTCGTCTTGGCGTATTGCAGCGTCTTGACGAGATCGTCCTCGGCCTTCGCGGACTTCCTCAGATATTCGCGCAGCCGATCGATGTCGAACCTGACGCCCGACACTTTCTCGAGCTTCGGGATCACGTCCTGCTTCAGTTGCTTGACCATGTAAGTGATCATGTCCGGCGTGATCTTGCCGTCCGCCATGTAGGGCGTCTGGAACATGATCGTCTCGCAGCCATATTCGCGGCGAAGCAATTCGAACCACTTCATGAATGTGAAGCAACCGGTATAGGAGAGCAGCAGCACGTCCGGATTCGGCAACCGCTTGCCGTTCGGGCCGATATTTCCTTTCGCCATCATACCGATGTCCGACTTCACATACGTGCAGACGTCTTCGGAATGGCCTTGCTTCTCGGCTTCCATCACGTAGGCGCCGCTCTGACGACGAAGTCCGTTCTGGATGGCGTTGACCTCGGGAAGGTTGTTCACGAGGTCGAAACACATGATGAGTTCATTGAGATTGCCCGGCACGAAGGTGGCCGCGACCTTCTCGCCGGTCTCGGGGACCGCGGCGAGCCGATCGTAATGGGCGGCCATCATCGCCTTTTGCTTCGCCATAGAGGCGTCCTTGATGGCGTCGGCGGGCCTGGCTTTCGGGCGCTGAATGACGGTCATGCTCCGCTCCACAATTTGATCGAATCGGCGAAAGTGCCGGCCTGCTCGCGAATGGGCTGCATCTGCCCGGAATTTTCTGCGTATTTGAAAGCGATCTGCGGAATGTTGTGCTTCTTCAGGACGTCCTGGAGGATCGGCCGCTCCAGCAGGCCCGGATCGCAGAACGAGGCGAATGCGAAAATCACGCCTTCCGCGCGGTTCTTCCTCACGCTGTCGACGAGATAGAGGCCCTTTTTCGATTCGTCCGGCTCGTATTTGGGCGGCGTCGACTTGGAATCGTGAAGGTAGGCGACCGCGAGATTCTTCAACGGATCGCCTTCGAGCGCGACGTCCGAATTCTCCCAGCGCGTCACGAGGATGAAATCGTCGTCGACGATGTAGCAGCCGGACAGCTCGATCGACTTGATGAGATTGAGCGGCGGCTGCTCGCAGAAGGCGCCGCAGACGACGACGCGCGAATTGTCTTTCATCGGCCGCGACTGCTCGCGCACGGCGTCGAGATAGCCGCGCAGGAGCTCGTTGTGCTGCTCGACCGGAATGACCATTCCCGCGCGCAGCAGGAGATAGAGTTCCGACGAAGGCGCGTTCCAGGGCTGGTCGGCGCGCAATTCGTACATTTCGCGGATGAGGCGGCGATTCTCGTTGAAGACCGCGATCGAAGCACGCAGCGCGTCGTCGGTGATCGGCCTGCCTGTCATGGCCTCGAGCCACCGGCAGGTCTCCTTCAGCTCGCTCACATAGAACTCGCCGCCGAGATCGTCCTCGAAATTGTGCGGCAGATCGATGTAGCGCGCGCCCTTCTCGGGAAACATGAGCTTCCACATGCCGGAAAGATTGCGGATGACGTCGCAGATCGAGGGGAACATCATGCCGTCGACGAAATCGAGCCGGCCGGACACGCCGAGCTCGATGGTCGAGCGCGGTATGCGGCAGATATAGCTCTGGTAATAGGCGTCGCCGTGGATGACTTCGAGCTGGTCGCCGCCGCCGAAGACGCCGAGCGGCAGGCCGCCCGCGGCATGCACCAGTTCGCGCGGCGCATAATAGGGCATGAAGCCGACGACGATGCGACCAGGCTTTTCGGCTTTCCATTCGCGGGCGGCGTTGAAATTGAGGTCCGTAAACAGCTCCTCGCACCTCTTGACGATGTCGGCCGTCGCGGTTTTCGGCTTGTCGAGCATGTCAGGCATCCTTCCAGCGCGCGGGGCGCTTTTCGATGAACGCAGTCAATCCCTCGACGGCGTCCGACGTCGCCATCAGTTCGTCGAGATAGATTTTTTCCACTCTCTTCAGCTTCGCCGCGATCCGGTCGACCGCGTCGCATCGCGCGGCGCGCGTCGCAAATCGGAGCGCTTTCGCGCTCTTGGGCGCGAGATGCCTGTCGAACCAGGCGAGCGCGGCGGCTTCCGGATCCCCGGAAACGTCATGGGCGAGCCCGATGCGCCAGGCTTCCTCCGCGTCGATCGCGCGGCCGGACAGCAACAGATCGTCGGCCGACGCCGGCGCGATGCGTTCGGGCAGAAGACAGGACGCCGCCGGCGCGATGACGCCGAGCACGATTTCCGGCTGGCCGAATTTCGCATCGGGCGCGGCGAACAGGAGATGGCCAGCGCTCGCCACTTCGAGTCCGCCGCCGAGGCACTGGCCGCGGACTGCGACCAACACGGGAATTTCGGACGAAAATATCGTCAGGACGAGACGGTGAAATCCTTCGAGCATGGCGGCGCATTGCGCGGGCAAGTGCTCCTCGATCGAGGCGCCGAAGGAGAAATGCGCGCCCGACGCGTCGATCAGAACGGCGCGCAAGCCGGCATCGCCAGCGTGCTGCGTCAGCGCATTCTCCAGCGCCGCATTCATCGCCGCGTCGAGAATGTTGGCCTTCGGGCGATCGAGGCGCAGGCGCAGCAACTTGCCGTCGCGCTCGATCCAGGTTTTCACCGGCGCGGTCATTTCAATGCGCCTTCGGGATCAGCTCGTCGATCATCTTTTCGGTCCAGGGCTCGCCCTTGGCGAGACGCTGGCGCAGCGCGACGAAATCTATCTCGCGGTCCTCGCGCGGACCTTCGTTGAAAGCGCGGAAGCCGGTGCGCGCCTCGGCCATCATGTTGAGGGCGAGCCAGGCGCGGCTGTTTTCCTTGTTCATGTTCCACGCGTTGAGCTTGGGCTTGCGCAATTCCTCGAAGCTCTTGGTCAGGCATTCCGGGAATGTCGTCATCAGCTTCGTGCAGAGCGCTTCGACCTTGGCGTCGAGTCGCGAGAGATCGACCTCGCCCTTCGCCAACAGCTCCTTGCCCTTTTTCAACGCTTCGCCTGTCAGCGGCTCGCCATGGACGATGCGGCCGAATTCGTCGAGGTAGCGTTGCGTTTCGACGAGCGGATTCGGCACGAATTTGCCGTCGACCTTCAGCGCGGGAACGATGTCGAGCGCGACGCCGAGACGATAGGCCTTGTGCGCAGACCATGGCTCGCAGAGCGTGCCCGATTCCATCGCGCGTTCCGCGCCGACCATCAACGGCAGGAAGTCCGTCGCGCCGCCGATCGCGGCCGAGCCGTGTTTGGGGCCAGCCTGTCCGAACTTGGCGAGGTCCTGCGCGATCGTGAAGTCGCAGGCCATGCCGATTTCCTGGCCGCCGCCGATGCGCATGCCGTTGACGCGTGCGATGACCGGCTTGTCGCAGCCGAGAATGGCCGAGACCATGTCGTTGAAGAGCCGCATGTACTGGCGGTATTCCTGCGGATTGCCCGCGTAATATTCGGCATATTCCTTCGTGTTGCCGCCGGTGCAGAAGGCCTTGTCTCCGACGCCGGTGAACACGACGGCGACGACGTCGCGCGCGTTGGAGGCGGTGCGGAAGCCGCGGATCACGCCCTTCACCATGTCGGTCGTGTAGGAATTGTACTGCTTGGGATTGTCGAGCCATATCCATGCATTGTAGAGGCCCGGAACGGTCGACCCGTCTGCGCGCCTTGCCGGGCGCTTCTCGTAGATGACGCCGGGCACGGCGGAATGCGGGACGATGTCGTGATCGACGAGATGGGCGGCCGGCGCTTTGTGTTCGGTCATGGCGTGGTTCCTGTCGACATTCAAGGGACGAGGATGGCGCGGCGCGCGATCTTGTGCGCGTGCGCCTGATCGAAGACGGCGTTGATCTGGTCGAGCGGATGGCGCTCGACGAAGTCGAGAAGGTTCACCTTGCCGTCGAGCACGAGATCGAGCGCGGCGGGATAGAGCTCCGGCGGGCAGCCCCAATTGCCGAGCGCGCGCGCGTCGAAGGCCATCAGGTTCGAGAGGCGCACATCGACCTTGTCCATGGTGAAGCCGACGACGCAGAGCGTCGCGCCGTAAGTAAGCAGGCTGAAGGCCGTCGTCTGGCCGGCCGCCGTGCCCGAGCATTCGAAGATGATCCACTCGCTGAGCGGCAGCTTCTGCGCCTTGCAGAAATCGACGATCTTCGCCTTCAGGGCCCTTTGATCGAATTCGCGCGCGTTCAGCGCCAGCGCCGCGCCGTGCTTCGCCATCATGTCGAGCTTTAAGGGATCGACATCGATGGCGATCACGGTTGCGCCGAAAGCTCTGGAGATCTGCGCGCAATAGCCGCCGACGCCGCCGACGCCGTTGACGATGGCGACCGACCCCGGCCCGACGCCGGCGCGCGAGACCGCCTGATAGGGCGTCGTGACGGCGTCGGCGACGACGCTGAGATCGGCGAGCGTCAAACCTGCGTTTGCGAGCCGCGTCTCGTCGACTGGACAGAGGCCTTTCGTCGGCACGACGATGTGCGAGGCGAAGCCGCCGTGAATGTCGTTGCCCGGCATTTTCTGCCTGCGGCAGATGTTGGGGCGCCCGCGGCGGCAAGCGTCGCATTCCCCGCAGGGCATGACGGCCGGAACGATCACGGCCTTGCCCATCCACCCTTCGGCGCCCGGGCCGCAGGAGACGACCCGGCCAGAAATCTCGTGGCCGAGCGTCAGGTCCAGCGGATGGTTCGTACGTACGCCATCGTAGAAATAGCCGAGATCGGTATGGCAGACGCCGCATCCGGCGACCGCGACGACGACTTCGCCCGCGCCCGCGGCGGCGACGAAGTCGGAACGGATCATCGGCTTGCCGACAGCCGTCATCATCCAACGATGCGCGGAAACCTCCTGGCCCATCCGCTTCCCCGCTCTTTTGTCGCAGGCGCGCCGCCTTGCGATCTCTTGATATGTAAATTAGTATTGGAATACCAATTAATGCAAGCCGGGCCGTTTCGAATTTGCGCCAGATCAAATCGGGGCGCGGGACGAGCGGGAAGAACAAGGATCGGGCAGGGAGATCGAGATGCGGAGGCGATCGTCATGAGCGCGTCACAGGCGGCCGAAGGCCTGTCTATCGTCCTCACCGGTTCCGGCGGCGCCGGCGTGATGACGGCGGGCCAGACATTGCTCGAAGCGGCGACGAGTTGCGGTCTCTACGGGCTGATGACGCGTTCGACCGGCCCGCAGATTCGCGGCGGCGAAGCGGCGGCGATGCTGCGGCTCTCGACAAAGCCCGTGCAATGTCCGGACGACAAGTTCGATATCCTGCTCGCGCTGGATTTCGAGAACGTGCAGCGGTTCGCCGCAGAATTGCCGCTCGACTCCAGAAGCGTCATCGTCGCCGATCCGTCGGCGGGCGAAATGCCCGCGTTCCTGAAGGCGAGCGGCGCGCAGGTCGGCTATGTCGAGATGAAAAAGCTCGCAAAGACGGTTGCGGGCGGGCGCATATCGATGGTCGCGCTCGGCGCGCTCGCGCATGTCGTCGGCCTGCCGGAATCGGCGATCGTCGAGGCGGTCGCCGCATCGCTCGGGCGCAAGAAGCCGGAAGCGGTGAAGGCGAGCGAAGACGCCGTGCGGCTCGGCGCGGTCAACGCGCCCGCGCTCGCGGTTCCGAAACTGCGGATTTCGACCGCGCGTCCCGCCGGTCGCTGGTCGTTCACGGGCAACGAGGCGACGGGTTTCGGCGTGCTGAAGGGCGGCGTCAAATTCGTCGCCGGATATCCGATCACGCCGGCGACCGAAATCCTGGAATGGCTCGCACACACAATTCCGCAGTGCGGCGGCGAATTGTTGCAGGCCGAGGACGAACTTGCGTCCATCAACATGATCATCGGCGCGAGTTTCGGCGGCAAGCCGGCGATGACGGCGACGGCCGGCCCCGGCCTGTCGCTGATGACGGAGGCGCTCGGCCTCGCGGTTGCATCCGAGACGCCTGTCGTCGTCGTCGACGTCATGCGATCCGGCCCCTCGACCGGCATCGCGACCAAATCCGAGCAGAGCGATCTCAACATCGCCGTCTACGGGCTGCACGGCGATGCGCCGCATGTCGTCGTCGCGCCGCTGTCGATCTCCGATTGCCTGTTTACGGCGCAATGGTCCGTTCATCTGGCGGAGTCGTTGCAGACGCCGGTCGTCATGCTGTCCGACCAATCGCTGGGGCAGGCGCGCGTCGTCGTCGACAGGCCACAGGACGTGACGTTCGACACGAAGCGCCTGACGCCGGTCGATCCGATCGAGGTTTACGAGCGCTACGCACTGACCGAGTCGGGCGTATCTCCGATGTCGCTGCCGGGCATGGCCGGCGGCCAGTACACCGCCGACGGCCTCACGCACAACGCCAGGGGTACGCCGTCGAGCCAGGCGCAGGACCATGTCGCGCAGATGGACAAGCGCAGGCGCAAGATCGATCGCTTCGACTTCGGCGAACACTGGGCCGAGATCGAGGGCGACGGCGATCTCGCGATCGTCACCTGGGGGTCGTCGACGGCGCCGGTGCGCGAGGCCGTGGCGCGCGCACGGGAAGAGGGAATAAGCGTCCGGATCATCGCGTTACGCTTGATCTCGCCGCCGCAACCGAAGCTGTTCGAAGCTGCCCTGAAAGGCGTGAGACGCGCGCTCGTGATCGAGCAGAGCCACAGCGGTCAGCTCTGGCGCTATCTGCGCGCGCATTACGACATGGCCGCCGAAATCGTTTCGATCCCACAGCCCGGCCCCTTGCCGATACGGCCGGGCGAGGCGCTCGCCTACATCAGGAAAGGGGCGCAGGCATGAACATGATCCAGACGCAGCCGCACGCCTACAAGCCCGCCGACTACAAATCCGCCGTCAAACCCGTGTGGTGTCCGGGCTGCGGCGATCATTCCGTGCTCGTCTCGTTCCAGCGCGCGATGGCCGAACTCGCGCTGCCGCCCGAGCAAGTCGCGGTCGTCTCAGGCATCGGCTGCTCGTCGCGCCTGCCCGCCTACACGAATTGCTACGGTTTCCACGGCGTGCACGGACGCTCGCTCGCGCTCGCGACCGGCCTCAAGGTCGCGCGTCCAGATATCACCGTGATCGTCGCGAGCGGCGACGGCGACGGCTTTTCGATCGGCGGCAATCATTTCCTGCACGCCTGCCGCCGCAACGTCGACCTCACCTACATCGTCATGGACAACCGCATCTACGGCATGACCAAGGGCCAGCCGTCGCCGACGACGGAGCCCGACTGGGACACCGCGATCTCGCCCGGCGGCACGGGCGTGAGCCCGTTCAACCCGCTCGTCATCGCGCTCGCCTCCGGCGCCAATTTCATCGCGCGCGGATTCACCGGCGACGTCGGTTCCTGCGCGCGCCTGATCGTGGAAGCGGTGCGCACCCCGGGGTTTTCCTTCGTGCAATTGCTGAGCCCGTGCGTGACCTTCCGCGACGACCAGCAGAAGGAGTGGAAGAAGGTCACGCATGAGGCCATGGTTCCCGAAACCGACGACCCCGGCCGCGCCGCGCGGCGCCTGATGAGCGACGACGGTTTCAATCTCGGCATTCTCTTTCGCGGCCATCGCGCGCCCTATCAGCCGAAGCCTCTTGCCGATCTCGACGTCGCGCGCCTCGAAGCGGAGTTCGCCCTATGAAGAGTCTCGACAAGCCGGGCTCTGCCCCCACGTTCGACAGCGTCGCGGAATTTTTCGCGCAGGCGCTTGCGATCGAGATCGAGGCGTGGGAGCGTTACGGCGAACTCGCCGACCAGATGGAGACGCACAACAATCACGTCATCGCCGATATCTTTCGAAAGATGGCGCACATCGAAGGCATGCACCGCGACGAGATAAAGCGACGCGCCGGCGATGCGCTCGTCGGCGGCAGACCGGCGAGCTTTTCCTGGCTCGCGCCTGAAGGACCGGAAGCGATCGATCTCGGCGACGTCCATTACAAGATGACGCCGCGCCAGGCGTTGATGCTCGCACGCCACAACGAAGAACGCGCGACGCGCTATTTCGAGGCGATCGCCGAGGCGGCGACCGATCCGGAAATCAAGGCTTTCGCCCAGATCATGGCCGAGGACGAACGCCACCATGTCGTGCTCGTCGATCAATGGCTCGACAAATTCGATCCGGACGATCCGGATTGGGCGGAAGATCTCGATCCGCCGGTCATATCGGAATAGTCGGATAACGACCGCTTTCCGTCATCGCGAGGAGCGAAGCGACGTGGCGATCCATCCATGCGGATAGCTTCGGTAGATGAATTGCTTCGCTTCGCTCGCAATGACGGCTCTGCGCCGATAGCGGGTCCTCGGTCGCGTAGCTCGACCATCGGGCCCTGGATGGCGGCTAACCCGCCACCGCCGGGCGCGCAGCGCGGCCGGCTGCGCGTTCGCTGCGGCGGCGGTCGTTTTCGATGATCTTGAGCAGGGACGTAATCGACACGGAGCGAAGCGTCGTCACCGCGATGTCGTCGATGTCGGTCAGAACCCTGTGCAGCGCGCGCCCCTCCTCGTTGTCATCGGCGATCGAGGCGTCGAGGTCGGGCGAGGGATCCTCGAACAATTCGACGATATCGAGCAGCGTGACACGCTTCGGGTTGCCGCAGAACCGATAGCCGCCGCCCGGCCCGCGCACGGATTCGATCAGGCGCGCGCGCACCAGCGTGCGCAGCACCTTGGCGAGATGATTCAGGGATATGTTGTATTTCTCTGCGATTTCGCCCGCGGATATCTGCTCTTCGGCGTGAGCCGCGAGCTCCAGCACCGCATACAACCCGCAGATGGTCGCCTTCTGCAGCTTCATCTCGACGCGATCGTCCCCGTTTGACTTCTGGCCACATATGGCGCCTCGGGACCGCCGACGCCAGCGCGCGCCGCCGTCGGCACAGGTTTTCCCGAGCGAATTTCAGCCGATTTCCTTCTCCATCTGGATATAGCGGCCGAAGATCATGCCCTGACTGCGGAAGAAGGCGAGCACGAGTTCGGAATCCCGCTCGATGAGGGTCGAAACTTTCTCCACGCCAGCGTCTTGAAAAATCTTGCAGATTTCGTCGAACAGACGCGTGCCGACATTGGTCACGCGGATTTGCGGGTCGACGGCGACAGCGAAAATCCAGCCGCGCGGCTCCGCGCCGAATTCAAAGGCGCGGATTTCGCCGGTTATGAAGCCGACGACGCGGCCGCTTGCGGCCGCGACGAGAAAGGCGCGCTCGGGCGAGCCGGGATCGGAAAAGCGCGCGAGCTTGTCGCGCCAGAAGTCTGGTTTCGAATGACCGGTGGTCGTCGCATCGAGCGCGACGATCGCGGATAGATCGGCCGCCTGCGCACGCCTGACAACGACCTCCGTCGCCGGCTTGTTGGTTTTCGCCCCGCTGGTCATTTCCGCCCCATCCCGATGGCCCCGTCCGGCGTCATCATAAGTCTTTCGTCGCGTTTGCGGGAGCCGCCCGTCCTCACAGGTCGTGTCGCGCGCTCAGTTCGGCGTCGACCTCCTGCGTCAACGCGCCTTCGAGCGCCGGCAGCAGCGCGCGCTCTTCCTTCTCGATGTGGGATTGCAGCCGTTCCGACAATTCGCCGCACAAGCTGCGCAACCGCCGCCAGGCAACGGCTGCGCTGTCTTCGCGCAAGTCGCCGATCGTCGTCTCGATTTCGTCGAAAAGGCTGTAGAGCGCCAGATGTTCCTCTGTCAGGAGTTCGGCGAGATCGCCTTCGCCGCATTGCATGAGATACGGAAAGAGCACCCGCTCCTCGAATTCGAAATGCGCCGTTATCTCGCCGCGCAGCGCCGATGCGAGGCGCCGCGCGACCGCCGCGGTTTCCCCGTCGCCGGGCGACGGCGGCGCGGCGCGGCGGACGATCAGCCGCTCGACCTCGCTCATGAGCGCGATCGACGCCATGTGTTCGTCATGAAGGATGCGCGACGCCGAGAATTGAAAGCTCATGGCGGTCTCCCGGGCCCAGCGAGGTCAGAGTTGCAGCGCGAGCGTCATATTCTGCGTCGGGCGGAACCCCATGCGGTCGAGAAAAGCGAGCAGCTCAGCATTGTTCCATTCGACGACGGTGCGTATCCTGTCGACGCGCAGATTGGCGAGCTGACGCAGAAGCTGCGAGACCAGAACGGCGCCGACGCTCTGGCCTGAAAATTCACGATCGACGCCGATCGTGTCCAGCACCGCTTCGATGTCGGCTTGCCCGAACTCGCCGTAGTCGACGCGCGCCATCACGAATCCGGCCGGCGTGTTCTCGATTTCGGCGACCATCGACATGCGCACGCCGTTCCTGCGCAGAACGTCATTGACCTTGCGTTTGAAATAGCTGGAGCGGTCGCGGCCGGTTATGTCACGGTCGATGCCGATGATGGAGGGAAGATCGCGCTCGGTGAGCGTGCGTACCTCGACCCTGTCTTCCGACAGATCCTGCCCGTCCGTCTCGGCTTCGCCGGGTCGAAATTCGCCCGGCTGCTTGGCGCAGCTTCGCCCGAGTACGAGCCGCGAGCCGAGCCGGAACCCCGCCTGCCCGAGGAAATGCATGAGCGTTTCGTTCGGCCACGCGACCTGCGTGCGGATCGCATGCGCGCCGCGGCCGCGCGCGGCGGTCTGCAATTCCTTGAGCAGCGCATGCGCGCCGCCGTGATTGCGCACGGTGCGATCAACCCCGATCGCATCGAGTACGGCGAAGGGATGGCGTCCGCCGAATTCGCCGTCGAGCATGTGCGCGAGCGCGAAACCCTGGATCATGCCGTTCTCGACATAAGCGAGCGAGATGAAGCCCGCCGGTTCGGCGAGACTGACCGCGAGACGATTTTCGAAGAAGCCGCGGCGCGAGCGGCCGGCAATGGCGGTATCGATCTCGACCACGCGATCGAGATCGGACTTGCTGAGGCGGCGGATTTCTCCCAGAGTCTCCGTGATGGACATGGCGGCCTGTCTCCCCGTCCGCAGCGTTTGATATATTCTGGTACCCGTATACTAAATTACCCGCGCATCGCTGACAAGCGACGACGCGTGCGCCGGGACGTCGCAGGGGCCGCTCGCCGAGCGCGCGCGCCGGCCGGTGCGAGGAACAAGGCGTCGCGAGACGCCGCATCCGACGGGCGGCCGCTCATGCGACTTCTGGTGTTGTCCCTCGCGATCGCGACGGCCTTGTGCCTGCCGGCGAGCATGGCGCTTTTTTTGCCGGCGGGCGGCGTTACGCCGCTTGCCTGACGCTGGGCGTCGCCGAGCCGCTGACGGCGGCGGCCGTCGCCTGCGCGTGGGCGCTCAATCCCGACCCCGGCACGAACGCCGCCGCGATGGGCCTGTGGTGCGCCTATGCGGCGCTGGGCGGCCTTGTCCTTGCAAGCGCGCGCCGACCGCGCTTGCAGGCCCCCTGTTTTGCGGCCGGACTGGCGGTCTGCGCCGCCGTGGCGGCATTCGAACTCTATCTCGTCGTCGGGTTCAGGATCTTTTGACCCATCGCGCGCGGCTGGCCGGCGGCGCGGGGCTCAGGGCCGGTCCGCCAGTTCGAGCGCCGTCTGAAGCAGCACGTCGGCGCCGCCCTGCGCCCATTCCCGTGTGATGTCCTCGGCTTCGTTGTGGCTGATCCCGTCCTTGCAGGGCACGAAGATCATCGCGGTCGGGCAGACCTTCGCCATATGGAAAGAATCGTGGCCCGCGCCGGAGACGATGTCGCGGCCCCTCAGACCGAGCGCCTGCGTCTCGGCGCGGATCACGTCGAGCACGCCGGGGTCGAACGGCACGGGCGGATTGAACGAAACATCGACCAGCCCTCCCTCGAGCCGCGCGGCGTCGCGGCAGGCCGCGAAGGCCGCGCGTACTTCGGCGTCCATCCTGTCGAGCGTCGGTCCGTCGGGATGACGGATGTCGATCGTGAACCGCACTTCGGCCGGGATGATGTTGCGCGAGTTGGGCGCAACCTGCATTTCGCCGACCGTCGCGACGCCCGCAGGCCCGTGCGCACGGCCGATCGCATGCACGCGCGCGATCATGGCGACCGCGCCCGCCATGGCGTCGCGCCGCGCCGGCATCGGCGTCGAGCCCGCATGGCTGCCGAAGCCTGTGTAGATCACGTCGTACCAGCGATGGCCCTGACCGACCGCGACGAAGCCGATGTCGAAGCCCTCGGCCTCCAGGATCGGCCCCTGCTCGATATGCAGTTCAACGAAGGCCGCGACTTTGCGCCCGCCCACCGGCGCGGAACAGTCGAGCCCCATCGCCTTCAATTCGTCGCCGAATTTCTTGCCCGCGGAGTCTGTCGCCGCCAAAGCCTTTTCCACCGTCAGGGCGCCGGCGAACACGCCGGAAGCCAGCATGGCCGGCGCGAAGCGGCAGCCTTCCTCGTTGGTCCAGTTGACGAGTTCGATCGGGCGGCGCGTCCGGACTCCGGACTCTTTCAAAACGCGCATCACCTCGAGCGCGGCGAGCACGCCGAGCACGCCGTCGAACTTGCCGCCTGTCGGCTGCGTGTCGAGATGCGAGCCGATCATGACCGGGGGCAGATGCTCGTCCGTCCCCGCGCGGCGCGCGAACATCGAGCCGAGTTCATCGACGCTGACGACGCATCCCGCCTCCTCGCACCAGCGCTTGAACAAAGCGCGGCCCCGGGCGTCCTCCGGCGTCAGCGCCTGCCGGTTGCAGCCGCCGGCCGGCGTGCCGCCGATCTCGGCCATCTCCATGAGCGAGTCCCAGAGGCGGTCGGAATTGATGCGAAGATTGGGAATGGAGGGCATGGCGCAATCCGGTTTCGACAACAGGCGCCAGAGCGCAACGCGATCACAGCGGATCGCGCGATGCGCTCTGTCTCCTGGTCTTGAATGCATATCCTTTTCGCAAAAGCCTTCAACTCCCGCGGGATATGCTCTCGCCGCACAAGCGTTTCCGGCACGAAGCGCCGGGAGCGATCCTACGCCGCAGGCGCCGCCGTCACCACGCCCCTGCATTCCCCGAAACCAATCGACGCGCATCCCGCCTTCACGCCGCGTGCGCGAAAAATGATTTCGTCGCCGTCCTGAAGAAATGTGCGCGTTTCGCCCGTCGGCAATTGCAGGGGCTCCTTGCCGCCGCCGGTGATCTCGAGCAGCGAACCGAGCGCCTCGCGCGACTTTCCTGAAATCGTGCCCGTTCCAAAGATGTCGCCGGGCGACAGGTTGCAGCCGCCGACCGTGTGATGCGCGACCATCTGCGCCGGCGTCCAGTAGAGGTCGCGCGACGATCCCAGCGACAAGCGATGCGGCGCGATTTTCTTTTCGCGCATCTGCGCCGTCGTCAGCAGCACTTCGAGCTCGACGTCGAAGCCGCCTTCCTTCTGATCCTCCGCATCGAATAGGTAAGGCAGCGGCTTCGGATCGCTTTCCGCCCGCGCCATCGGCGCGCAGCGGAACGGCGCGAGCGCTTCCGGCGTCACGATCCAGGCGGAAATCGTCGTGTGGAAATTCTTGGCGAGAAAAGGCCCGAGCGGCTGGTATTCCCAGGCCTGGATATCGCGCGCGCTCCAGTCGTTGAGGAGGCAATAGCCGGCGATATGATCGGCGGCCTTGGCGACCGGCACGGGCGCGCCCTGCTCGTTGCCGTCGCCGATCCACACGCCCATTTCGAGTTCGTAGTCGAGACGCAGGCAGGGTCCGAACACGGGTTCGCTGCCGCCTGCCGGCAGACGCTGGCCGTTCGGCCTGCGCACGTCGCCGCCGGACAGGCGGATCGAGGACGCGCGGCCGTGATAGGCGATCGGCACCCATTTGTAGTTGGGCATGAGCGGCGCGTCGGGCCGAAACAATCTTCCGACTGCTTCGGCGTGATTGATGCCCGCGTAGAAATCCGTGTAGTCGCCGATGCGCGCCGGCAGATGCAGACGGCAATCGGCCATCGCATGCAGGAGGCCGTGACGCGGCGTCGCGCCTTCTTTCAACACGTCGCTGAGCTGTGCGCGCAGCGCGCGGCGCGGGCCGGGGCCGAGGCCGAGAAAGGCGTTGAGCGTCGGCTGCGCCGCCAGAGCGCAGGCCATCTGCGCATCGCCGGTGAGAAGCCCCGAGTCGCGCAGGCGCGCGAGATCGAGAATCTCGTCGCCGATGGCGACGCCGCCGCGCCGGGTTTCGCCGCGCGGCTGAAAGATTCCGAACGGCAGATTCTGGATCGGAAAATCGCCGTGCCCGTTCGCCGAAGCAACCCAGGAGCGAAGATCGGGCTGATGTGTGTGGTCGATCATGGTCTCACTTCTTGGTCGGATCGAAATGCACCTGCAACGGCGCGCCGTAATCGGCGTAGCTCTCCTGCAACTCGGGCGCTGCGGCCGCCCATGCCGACACGCGCTGCGGGAAGCGCGTCTCGAACATGAAGGCCATGGTGTTCTCGAGCTTGTGCGGCTTCAACTGCGCATTGCTCGCGCCTTCGAACGCGTCGCGGTCTGGCCCGTGCGGCAGCATGGTGTTGTGCAGACTGAAGCCGCCCGGCGTGAAGCCTTCGGGCTTGGCGTCGTATTGCCCGTAGATCAGGCCCATGAACTCGCTCATGCAGTTCATGTGATACCAGGGCGGGCGGAACGTGTTCTCCGCGACCATCCAGCGCTCGGGAAAACAGACGAAATCGATGTTGGCCGTGCCCGGCGTCTCCGATGGCGACGTCAGCACGGTGAAGATCGACGGATCGGCGTGATCGAACAGGAGCGGGCCGACCGGCGAGAAGCGCCTGAGATCGTATTTGTAGGGCGCGTAATTGCCGTGCCAGGCGACGACGTCGAGCGGCGAGGCCGCGATTTCGGCCGCCCACAAGGCGCCGCCCCATTTCACGTAGAGCGCGCTCTTGCGTTCGCTGTGCTCGTAATGGGCGACCGGCGTGAGGAAGTCGCGCGGGTTGGCGAGACAATTCGCGCCGATCGGCCCGCGCTCGGGCGGCGCGAAGGCGCCGCCGTAATTTTCGCAGAGATAGCCGCGCGCGGGACCGTCGATCAACTCGACGCGCATTTTCACGCCGCGCGGAACGACAGCGATCTCGCCGGGCGAGACGTCGATGATCCCGAATTCGGTCGCGAGCCTGAGCGCGCCCTGCTGCGGCACGAACAGGAGTTCGCCGTCGGCGTCGTAGAAATACTCGTCCTGCATCGAGCGCGTGACGAGATAGACGTTGGCCGACATGCCGGCGAGCGCGCCGGCGTCGCCGGCGGTCGTGATGGTTCGCACGCCCTGAAGGAAACCCATCCCTTCCGACGGCAGCGGGATCGGACTCCAGCGCATCGGCGCGGGCGGGGTCTCGACCTCCGGCGCAGGCGCCGTGCGCCAGAGGCCGATGTCGGCTTTCCTGAAGCGGCCCCAGTTCTTCACGCTCGGACGGATGCGGTAGAGCCAGGACCGCTCGTTTCGCGCGCGAGGGGCCGTGAAAGGCGAGCCGGAGAGTTGCTCGGCGTAGAGGCCATAGGCGCAGCGCTGCGGCGAATTGCGGCCGATCGGCAGCGCGCCCGGCAAAGCCTCCGTCTCGAACTGGTTGCCGAAGCCCGACATATAGCCGTCCGACAGGCCGCTCTCGGCGGCGGCGAGGCCCGCATTTCTGGTCTGGATGTTCATGGCGCTTCCTCCGCGCTGGATCGCAGGATCATAAGGGGCTAAAAGGCGGCCCGAAATCGCCCCGAGAGAGAAAAATGTTCGAGAGCCTCACGCCCGCCAAGCCCGACACGATCCTGTCCATCATGCAGGCGTTTCGCGAGGACAAGCGCGCCAACAAGATCGACCTGTCGGTCGGCGTCTACAAGACCGCCGACGGCGCGACGCCGATCGTGAAGGCCGTGCGCGAGGCCGAAGCGCGGCTCTACGAGAGCCAGGACACCAAGACCTATCTCGGCACGATCGGCGACGTCGGCTTCAACGCCGCCATGACGAGCCTCGTGTGCGGCCCGAATGCCGACGGCAGCCGGCTCGCCGCGGCCCAGACGCCCGGCGGCTCCGGCGCGCTGCGCATGATCGCCGATCTCATCCGCGCGGCGCGGCCGGACGCGACAATCCACGCGCCGGACCCGACCTGGGCGAACCACATTCCGCTTCTGTCGAGCGCGGGCCTGAACCTCGAGACCTACACTTATTTCGACGCGGCGACCGGCGCCGTGAACTTCGACGCGATGATGCGCGATCTGCGTCTGGCGAAAGCCGGCGACGTCGTGCTGCTGCACGGCTGCTGCCACAACCCGACCGGCGCCGATCTCGACCAGGCGCAGTGGAAGGCCGTCGGCGCGCTGCTGGCGGAGCGCGGGCTGTTTCCGCTGGTCGACCTCGCCTATCTCGGCCTCGGCTCGGGACTGGAGGAGGACGCGTTCGGCGTGCGCCATCTCATGACGGTCGTGCCGGAAATGGCGGTCGCCGTTTCCTGCTCCAAGAATTTCGCGGTCTATCGCGACCGGGTCGGCGCCAGCATAATCTGGGCGGCGAACGCCGGTCAGGCGCAGATCATCTCGGGCAAACTCGGCGCGATCGCGCGCTCGCTGTGGTCGATGCCGCCGGACCATGCGGCGGCCGCCGTGCGGATCGTGCTCGAGGACGAAAAGCTGCGCGGCGAGTGGAAGACGGAGCTCGACGGCATGCGCGGGCGCATCCAGACCTTGCGCAAGGAGCTCGCGGCCGCGCTCAACCGTCAGTCGAATTCGCAAGGGTTCGACTTCATCGTCCGGCAGGCCGGCATGTTCTCCCGCCTGCCGCTGACGGAAGGCCAGGCGCAGCGCCTGAAGGACCAGCACGCGGTCTATGTGGTGCCGGACGGACGCATCAATATCGCCGGCCTCAATCCGGAGAACACGGCGGCGTTCGCGAAGGCTTACGCCGAAACGCGGTGAGCCGGCCCGCCTGAAGCACGAGCGCAATTCCTTAACCATCTTCTGAAACCATGTTTCGGCGTTGGTTGAGGCATTGCGTCATGATTTCGCGTCGTCTGTTCTGCGTCAGCGCCGCCGCCGGATTTGGCGGCGCGCTTTCGGCCTGTTCCGGCCCCGGGCCCCTGTCCCTCGACGAGAGCCGGCCACGGCCGGAACTCGCCGCCCGCACCCTCGGCAGGCCGGACTACAATGCGATCTACGGCGAATACGCCGGCGAGCAATTCGACATCAAGGCGTTCGACTACCGTCAGGTGGATCCGCGCTGGCTGCGCCAGACGGTCCAGTGGCGCGGCCCCGAGGGTCCAGGCGCCATCATCGTCGATCCCGCCAACAAGCATCTTTATTTCACCGAGTCGCCGGGCCAGGCGACGCGCTACGGCGTCGGCGTCGGCCGCGAGGGCTTCGGCTGGACCGGCCTCGCGCAGATCAACATGAAACGGAGCTGGCCGGACTGGGTGCCGCCGCAGGAAATGGTGCAGCGCTCGCCGGAAATCGTCGCGCAGCTCGAAAAGACGCCGCGCGGCCTCGGCGTGCGCGGCGGCCCGCGGTCGCCGCTCGGCGCGCGCGCCATGTATCTGTTCAGCGACGGCGGCGGCCATGATCTCGGCTATCGCATCCACGGAACGACCGAGCCCGAGACGATCGGCACCAACGTCTCTTCCGGCTGCATCCGCATGGTGAACCAGGACATCGTCCACCTGTTCACGCGCGCCGCGGTCGGGACCAAGGTGACAGTGCTGGCCTAGCGGTCTAATCAGGCCCCGACAAACAATCGGGGAACGATCCATGAGCCGGCTCACGCTCGAACAGGCCCGCGCCATTCTCGACGGCACGCTTGCGAAAGCGGCCGAACTCGGCCTGAAGCCGCTCGGCGTCGCGGTGCTCGACGATCGCGGCGCGTACAAGGCCTACGCGGCGCAGGACGGCACCAGCCTGATGCGCGCGGAAGTCGCACACGGCAAGGCCTATGGCGCGCTCGCGATGGGCATGGGATCGCGGGCCCTGTTCAAGCGCGCGCACGAGCAGGCCTATTTCATCGACTCCATCAATACGCTGGCCGAAGGCCGGCTCGTGCCCGTGCCCGGCGGCGTGCTCGTCAAGGACGCGGCCGGCGCGATCCTCGGCGCCGTCGGCGTCAGCGGCGACACTTCCGACAACGACGAGGCCTGCGCAGTCGCCGGCATCACGAAGGCCGGCCTCGTCGCGCAAGCGGACTGAAGCGAGGCTTTTTCTAACGTTATGATTCGTTTCGGTCTTTACGTCGGCGCGCAAAAACGCTTGCCGAAGCGGCCGCGAGGGGCCATGTTGGCTCGACATGCACGAGTCTCAGGAAAAATATCTTATTGAGGCCCTGAAGAAGGTCGACGCGCTCGGCGATGTCGCCCCGCCTCATGTGCAGGATCCCATGACCATGGTGTTGCGCCAGCGCGCCATCCAGGACGACCTGATGCGCTGGGACGACAGCCGTGGCCGCTATGTGCTGACGGGCACCGGGCGCAGCCGCATCACCGCGCGCCTGCGCGGGCCGGGCTCGGTCGTACGGTTCCGCCGACGCGAGGAAGCGGACGTCCAGCCGCGGCGCAAGGCCGACGACTCCCGCTAGTCCGGCTTCGTAACCCCTTCTTGTCCGACGATCTCGATTCGCGCGCGCCCATGCTCTAGTCTGCGCGCCGACGACGCACGATCGCGTGCGCGAAAAAAGGTCGAGGAGCGCCCATGAAGACCCGCATCACCGAAATGCTCGGCATCCAGCATCCGATCGTGCAGGGCGGCATGCACTACGTCGGGCTTGCGCCGCTCGCCGCCGCGGTCTCGAACGCCGGCGGCCTCGGCATCATCACCGCGCTGACGCTCGGCACGCCGGAAAAGCTCGACGCCGAGATCAAGAAATGCCGGCAGATGACCGACAAGCCGATCGGCGTGAACCTGACCTTCCTGCCGACGGTGAATTCGCCCGATTATCCCGGCCTCGTCCGCGTCATCATCGAGAACGGGGTCAAGGCGGTCGAGACGGCGGGCAACAATCCCGTGCAGGTCATGCCCTTCTTCAAGCAGGCGGGCGTGAAGGTCATTCACAAATGCACGTCGGTGCGTCACGCGCTGAAGGCGGAAGCGATCGGCTGCGATGCGGTGAGCGTCGACGGTTTCGAATGCGGCGGCCATCCCGGCGAGGACGACGTGCCGAACATGATCCTGCTGCCGCGCGCCGCCGACGAACTGAAAATTCCGTTCATCGCGTCCGGCGGCATGGCCGACGGCCGTTCGCTCGTCGCCGCGATGGCGATGGGCGCGGAAGGCATGAACATGGGCACGCGCTTCATCTGCACGAAGGAAGCGCCGGTGCATGAAAACGTGAAAGCGGCGATCGTCGCGGCGAGCGAACTCGATACGCGGCTCGTGATGCGTCCGCTGCGCAACACCGAACGCGTGCTGCGCAACGGCGCCGTCGACCGGCTGATCGCGAAGGAAAAGGAACTCGGATCGAAGATCAAGTTCGAAGACATCATCCAGGAAGTCGCGGGCGTCTATCCGAAAGTCATGCAGACAGGCGACATGGACGCCGGCGCGTGGTCCTGCGGGATGGTCGCGGGCCTCATCCACGACGTTCCCACGGTGAAGGAACTGATCGACCGTATCATGGCCGAAGCGGAAGCGATCGTCCGCAAAAGGCTCGAAGGCTTCCTGGCGGCGTGACGAACATGTCGCTTCTCCTGATCGAAACGAAGGACCGGATCGCCACCGTCACGCTCAACCGGCCCGACGCGATGAACGCGCTTTCGCGCGGTCTTCGCAGGGAATTGGACGCCGCGATCCGCAGGCTGTCTGCGGATGACGAGGTGGACGTCGTGATCCTCACCGGCGCGGGGACGCGCGCCTTCACCGCCGGGCTCGACCTGAAAGAGCTCGGCAGCGCGCCGGGCGCGCTCGGCGACGCCAACGCCACGGGCCCCGCGCAGAATCCGGTGCTCGCGATCCAGCAATGTCCGAAGCCGGTCATCGGCGCCATCAACGGCGTCGCGATCACGGGCGGCTTCGAACTCGCGCTCGCCTGCGACGTTCTGATCGCCTCGACCAATGCGCGGTTCGCCGACACGCATGCGCGCGTCGGCATCATGCCGGGCTGGGGGCTCTCGCAAAAACTTTCGCGCGTGATCGGCATCTACAGGGCGAAGGAATTGTCGCTGACCGGCAATTTCCTCGATGCGCAGACGGCGCTGGAATGGGGCCTGGTCAATCGCGTCGTGGCGCCGGACGAACTCATGCCGACCGCGATCAGGCTCGCCGCCGACATGACGTCGATTCCGAACGAGACGCTGCGCCTCTACAAGTCGATCATCGACGAGGGCTATGCGGCCGACTTCGGCGAGGCGTTGCGGATCGAGCATCGGCGCTCCAGCGCCAACAACAAGAACGTGACGCCCGACGCCGTCGAAAAACGCCGCGCCGCGATCCAGGCGCGCGGCCGCACGCAGGGGTGAGGCCGGAGATTCGCAGCGTCCGAACGCCGACGTTCGGAATGGCGGGTAGGGGCGGGTTGCGGATATTTGCACCGGTAGCGCGTCATGGCCGGGCTTGTCCCGGCCATCCACGCCGTGCCGTCTGAAGCGGCGTATGATTTCGGCCGCAATCGCGCCGTGTCATTCCCGCGAAAGCGGGAATCCAGTTCCCATGTCCTGCCGCGCTCG
>JAGWTW010000140.1 GCA_028868735.1 Hyphomicrobiales bacterium
CGGCGCCCTTCACGCCGAGCGGATTGCGCGGCGACGGCGTCTCGATATGGAAGATTTCGATGTCCGGCATTTCGAAGGCGCCGGGCAGAGCGTAATCGCCGTAGGTCACAGTCAACGGCTGCCCTGCTTCATCGAACTTCATGCGCTCGAAAAGGGCGTTGCCGACGCCGTGCACGACGCCGCCGCGAATCTGCCCGTCGACGACCAGGGGATTGATCAGTCGCCCGCAATCGTGCGCGACCACGTAGCGCAGGATGGTCGTCTCGCCGGTTTCGGGATCGACTTCCACCTCGCAGGCCTGCGAACCGTAGGCGAAGGCGAGCTCCCGCGCTTCGAAATAGCCGGTCGCGGCGAGATCCGGCTCTGCGCCCGGCGGCAGCGGCGCGCCGGCTGCGCCGGCAAGCGTTTTCGCGATCGTCGCCAACGAAACGCTCACGTCGGCCGCGCCCTTCACGCGCACGTTTCCGTCCGCCAGCTCCAGATCGCGGTCGGCCGCCTCCAGCAGGTGCGAGGCGACGGCGACCGCCTTTTCGCGCACCTTGCGCGCGGCGACCTCGACCGACGATCCCGCTGTCACGGCGATGCGGCTGGCGATGGTCGAGAGGCCGAGCGGAAACGCGTCGGTGTCGGCCGCCTTCACCACGACCTCCTCGATGCGCACGCCGAGCGCATCGGCTGCGATCTGCGCGAATACGGTGGCGTGGCCTTGACCCTGGCTCGCCGCGCCGGTCGAGACGATCACCTTGCCGGCAGGCGTCACGCGCACGGAGGCGCCCTCGAACGGACCGAGACCGGTGTCCTCGACACAGGACGCAATGCCGAGGCCGCGCAATTTTCCCTGGCCGCGCGAGGCGACGCGACGCTGCTCGAAGCCAGCGGCGTCGATCTTGTCCAGCACGAGGTCGAGCGCGGCGCGGTAGTCGCCGCTGTCGTAGGCGACGGGCGACCCGTCGCGCATCCTGCCGCCGGTGACGTAAGGCATCTGGTCTGCGCGAACGAACGATTTGCGCCGTACGTCTTCCCGCGCGAGTCCAAGTCCGCGCGCAACGCGGTCGGCGAGGCGTTCGAGCACGAAGGCGGCGTTCGGCCGTCCCGCGCCGCGCACCGGCGATGTCGGCACGAGATTGGTGAGAACGACGTCGATCGAGATGTCGAAGGCGTCGAGCGCATAGGGTCCGGGAAAACAGGCAAGCGCGGTCGCAGGCAGGATGAGCCCGTACGGCGCATAGGCGCCGTTGTCGTGTATGCAGCGCCCGCGCACGCCGAGCATGCGGCCCGTTTCGTCGCAGGCGACCTCGAGCGTCCAGTACTGGTCGCGCTGCTGGTTGGTCGACAGGAAGTGCTCGACGCGATCCTCGATCCATTTGACCGGGCGGCCGCTCGCGATGGCCGCAAGCGCAAGCGCGAATTCTTCCGGATAGACGTTCGCCTTGGGCCCGAAGCCGCCGCCGACATCGGGTGCGATCACGCGGATCGCGGATTCGTCACGGCCGAGATAGGACGCCAGGTGACGACGCACCATGTAGGGCGACTGCGTCGACGTCCACAACGTCAGATCTCCGGTCGCGGCGTCGGCCTGCGCGACCACGCCGCGACATTCCATGGAATGACAGCCGCCGCGATGCGTGTCGAACGATTCGACGAATGTGTGCGCGGCGCGCGCAAACACGGCTTCGACATCGCCGTGCGCGGCGCGCATCGTCGCGATGAGGTTGCTCTCGCGCTGCGCATGCGCGCACGGGACGTTCGACGCAAGTCCGGCGCGCGCATCGACGACGGCAGGCAGATGATCGATTTCCAGTTCGGCCAGCGCCAGCGCATCCTCCGCCTGCGCGCGCGTTTCGGCGAGAACAAGCGCGATGCATTCGCCGACGTAACGAACCTCCTCGCCGGCGAGCGGCTGATAGGCAATGGGCGCCTTGAGAAGAGGATGCGGCGCCATAGGCGGAATCGGGCCGGAGGCGATGTGGGCGAGATCGGCCATCGCATAGGCGGCGACCACGCCCGGACATGAGCGCGCCGCAGCGAGGTCCAGCTTGCGGATCAGCCCATGCGCTACAGGCGCGCGCAGAAAGGCGGCGTGCAGCGCGCCGATCGGAGCGATGTCGTCGACGTAGCGTCCCTTTCCGGTCAAAAGGCGCGGGTCCTCGAGACGCGGGATGGGCGAACCGAAATAGCGCGTGCTCATGTCGCGCTCCTTCTGGCGTGCGCGGCTTGCATCGCCGCGTCGACGATCGCCTGATAGCCGGTGCAGCGGCATGTGTTGCCGGAGAGGACCTCCCTCACCTGCTCGCGCGTGGGCGCGGAGTTTTCACGCAGAAAGGCTTCGAGCGTCATCAACATGCCCGGCGTACAGAAGCCGCACTGCAGGGCGTGCTTGTCCTGAAAGGCCTTTTGTAGCGGCGAGAGACGGTCCGGTTCGCCGAGGCTCTCGATTGTTTCGATGTCGGCGCCCTCGGCCTGGACGGCGAGCATCAGGCAGGAACGCGCAGGCCGGCCGTCGACGATGACGGTGCAGGCGCCGCAAGCGCCATGTTCGCAGCCGACATGCGTTCCGGTGAGGCCGAACACATGGCGCAAGGCGTCGGCGAGATTGACGCGCACGTCGACCTCGGCCTCGCAGGCGCGCCCGTTGATGCGAAGCACGATGCGTTTGCGGTTCATTTCGCCCCGCCGTTCATACCTGCCGCCTCGCGAAGGGCGCGCGCCACGACGACGCCGCCGATACGACGACGATGATCCGCGCCGACATGCGCGTCGCCCATCGCATCCAGTTTTCGCGCGGCTTCCGATGCGGCTTCGATGGCTGCCTCATCGATCGTTCGCCCGACGATCGCGCGTTCGAACGCGGCCAACCGCACGGGCGCGGGCTCGACGCCGAACACGACGACAGCCGCGCGTTTCGTTGCGCCGGTTTCATCCCGCGCCAGCAATGCAGCCGCGCCTGCGACTGCGAAATCGCCGTGGCGGCGCGCGACTTCGTGAAATCCGAAGCCATGTCCGGACGGCCATGGCGCGAATCCGATCGCGCAGAGGATCTCGTTTTCCGCGAGCGCCGATTCGAGATAGCCGCGAAACCAGTCGCGCGCGGCGACGGCGCGGCTGCCGTTCGGGCCGAACGCCTCGAATTGCGCATCGAGCAAGGCGCAAAGCGCCGGCAACTCAGCCGCCGGATCGAGGTGGCAGCACGAACCGCCGATCGTGCCGCGGGCGCGCGTCTGGATATGGCCGACATGTTTCAGCGCCGCGCGAAAGATCGGCGCCGCCGCGGCGAGGTCGTCCGACGCCAAAAGATCGGCCTGCCGCGTCATCGCGCCGATCTCGATGCGGCCGGCGCCGATGCGCAGTCCGGCGAGGCCAGGCACGCGGTTGATATCGACGAGATGGTCGGGCGCGGCGAGACGCAAATTCATCATCGGCATGAGCGACTGGCCGCCGGCGAGAACGCGCGCGTTTTCAAGCGTCGAGAGCAGGCCGACCGCGTCCTCGACCGATTGCGGCGCGTGGTAGGAGAAAGGCGCGGCTTTCACGACGCCGCCCTCATGGCACGATCGGCGTTTGCGACAGCGCGGCCAAGACGCGCTTGCGCGCGCGGCCCGCGTGGCGCGCGAGAATGCGGCCGGCGAGCCTGCCGTCGCGCGCCTGGAGCGCATCGATGATGTCGCAATGCTCGGCGATCAGAGCCTCGCGTCCGCCCGTCGCCTCGCTGCTGACGCTGACGGTCACGAGCCGGTCGAACTGCTCGACAAGATCGATCGTCGCTTCGCGCACGCGCCGGTTGGCGCACATGCCGGCGATCGCCAGATGAAACGCGCGGTTGTATTCGACGAAGGCGCGCGCGGGCGCGCTTTCGACGGAAGCGTGACCCTCCATGCGACGGAAGCGGTCGAGCGAACCGAGCGCTTCGTCCGACGCTTCGACCGCGACGCTGGCCGCGCAGGCCGGTTCTAGAATGGCGCGGAACTCGAAGAGGTCGCGGGCGTCGGCGATGGAAATCGGCGCTGCGCGATAGCCCTTGCGCGGATTAATGACGACAAGCCCCTCGGCCTCGAGGCGCAACAGCGCGTCGCGCACCGGCGAGCGCGATACCGAAAAGCGCTCGGCGACCTCGGCGTCCCTGATCTCCGCGCCCGGCGCGATTGCGCAGTTCAATATCTCGCGCCGCAAGACGGCGTAGATATCGAGGCGCATCAAGTGAGCGGAGATTTCGTTCATCTGATATATCATAATCGGATCCAGCGAAGGCGCAAGTCCATCATCTATGCCGTTATCCAGATCTGTTGACGACGGACATCACCGCTTTTATCGTCTCGTGATATTTTCGGAGTCATCATGAATCTCGCGCCGCTGACTTTCGCCGACGGAAGCCTGACCGCCGTTCAGGCTGGCTCCGGGCCCGACCTCCTGATCGTCCACTCGCTGCTCGCGGACAGGACCGCCTTCGGACCGGTCCTGCCCTGGCTGACCCGGCGTTTTCGCGTCACGCTGGTGAACCTGCCGGGGTTTCACGGGTCGGCATGCCTGCCGCCGGGCATCGAGGGGTACGGCGAAAGGCTTGCGGGCGTGTTCGCCCCGGGCGGCCTGTCACGCGAGACGACGATCATCGGCAACGGTTTCGGCGGAACCGCCTGCCTCGCGCTCGCGCTCGCGCATGGCGAGAAGTTCGGCAAGATGGTTCTGAGCGACGTCGCCGCCGGCTTTCCGCCGGAGGGACGCAAGGCGTTCGAGATCATGGCGGGCAAGGTCGAGGCCGAGGGCCTCGGCTCGGTCGCCGAAATTTCCGCAAACCGCGTGTTCCATCCGGCCTATCTGGCGGCGCATCCGGAAGCGCTGGAGCAAAGGCGGCAGGTTCTGCTCGGCATTGCGCCGCAAGGCTTCATCGCCGCCTGCCGCAGCCTGATGGCCGCCGACCTCACGCCGCGCCTGCCGGAAATCCGCAACCCGACGCGCGTGGTCTGCGGCGAACTGGACGCGGCGACGCCGCCCGCGCTCTGCCGCCTGCTGGCCGAACGCATTCCCGGCGCCTCCTATGTCGAACTGCCGGGCTGCGGCCATTGCCCGCCGCTGGAGCAACCGGAGGCGTTCATCAAAGCGATCGAGGATTTCGTGACCGACGGTTCGGCTGGATAGCTCGCCCGGTCGAGCCGCTTCGATTCGAAGCTCTCGATCCGACCCAAGGCCATTTGGGCCCGGCGTTACCAGGAGCGTTCCGCGGCATCAATCGCTCAACCCGAGGCCATGCGTCGAGCAGTATTGCTTCTTCGACGACACCGAAATGCGCCATTTGCCGCCGCGCGCGCCGCCGGCTCCCCGACATTCGATGTCCGGAAGCGGCGCGCAGGTCTTATTTGAGCGGTGGGCGGTCGACAGCGCACAGATAAAGGGATGTCGCCGCGCCGTCGGCGGCTTTGGTCTGATGGGCGCAATAGCCGGGCCCGTCGAAATAGCGAGCGATGAAAACGCCGTTGGGATCCTGCACTTCCTTGCCGCCCGGCAGCTGGTTGAACCAGGCTTCAGCGGCTGGCCCGAAGCAGCGGAACTGAATGCCGTTGGCGTCCTTGTAGACGTCCTCGCTGGCGATCGCGGAGAGCAGGCAATTGTCGCGCACCATCGACGAGGCCGGGGCGAGCGGCGGGAGAGGCGGCAATTGCGGCACGGTCTTCGCCGAAGGCGATGCGGATTGCGCAGCAGCCGTCCCGGCGAATGCAAACGACAAAAGGCAAACGGCGATATGGCGTAGCATGAATGAGGCTCCGGTATTCGCTTACGGGTTGACGCCCAGTTCGCGCGCCGACGCGGAGATCCGATCGCGTTCGGCGGGCTCGTCCTCGAAAGTCTTGAGCGCCTTGCCCAGCGCCTCGCTCGCTCTGAGCTGATCATTGAGGGCTGCGCGGGAACGAATGAGCTTGATCCACCCGTCCGCGTCGCGCGGCGACTTTTCAAGCCGCGCGGCGAGGGAGTCGACCATATTCCGGATCATCGCCGAACGCTCGGTCGTCGACATCGATTCCGCGCGTTTGACGTCTTCCGCGCTCGGACCACGATCTGCCTGCGCCGGCGCGGGCGCGGCGGCGACGGGCGCCGCGCCTCCCTCGAGCGTCATGATCTTCTGCTTGAGTTCGAGCACGACCGGATCGTTTGCGTCACTGTCGGAGGCGATCTGTCTCCAGGCGTCGAGCGCGCCGGCCTTGTCGCCCGCCTGCTCCCTGGCGAGCCCGGCGAGATAACGGCCGCGGATGTCATGAGGGTCGAGCCGGATCGCTTCGGCAACGAGGGCCATCGCCTCTGGAGACGTCGCTCCGCCCTTCGCGCGAACGAGTGCGTCCGCACGCGCGCTTCGTAGCTCAGCGACATTCGGCGCGAGTTCGATTGCTTTCGCATAGGCGTCCGCCGCCTCGTCGTAGCGCTCGACGCCGGCGTAAGACCAGCCGAGCATTCGCCAGCCGGACAGATCCTTGGGATTGGCGTCGAGCCGTTTGACGATGCGCTGAATCATCTCGTCGACCGGCGGGAGATTGCCGGCGGAACCCGTCGTCGGCCGGGCTGCCAGCGCCGCCTGTCCCGCGGCGGTCGGCATTGCGGCGCGCCCTGCGACGGGCGCGGGCGGCGACGCCGCGCTCGCCGACGCCGCCGGTTGCGGCGCGTCGTCTGCGGCATCGTCGCGCGACCCGAGGTCTGCAGTCAAAGCGAACAAAGCGACCGCGCCGATGACGACCACGCCTGCGACGCCGATCGCCGCAAAGCTGCGCTGGCCTGCGGAAATATCCGATCCCGCAGCCGCGCCGCCTTGCGCCGCGAGGGCGCGGCGCTTGATTTCCGTGCGTGCGGCTTCGGCTTGCGTAGCGTCGATGAGGCCTTGCGATGCTTCGACGTCGACTTCCTTCAACTGATCGCGATAGACTGCGAGATCAAGCGTCTCCTCGGCGCGGCGACGTTCGCCGCGTCGAATGAACGGCGCCGAGACGATGACGGCGGCGATGGCGATCATCGCAGTCAGAACAACCCACAAGATCATTTTTGTCCTTCCTGCAGGAGCATGTCCGCACGCTGTTCCTCGTCGATCGACAATGGCGCCGCCGCGATCGGCGTGCTTGCATTGCGCCGCAGGAATCGGGCCGTCCCGACGAGAGCGGCGAGCGCAACCAAGAGCGGCCCGATCCAGAGCGCAAGCGTGTCGAGCTGGAACGGCGGCTTGAGCAGCACGAAATTTCCATAACGCGCGACGATGTAGTCGACGGCGGCCTTGTCGCTGTCGCCCGCCGAAATGCGTTCGCGCAGCAGGACGCGCAAGTCGTGCGCCAAAGGCGCGTTGGAATCGTCGATGCTCTGGTTTTGGCAGACCAGACAGCGCAGGCCTTCGCTCAGGACGCGGGCGCGCGCTTCCTGCGTCGGGTCGCGCAGCATCTCATCGGGATTCACAGCGCGCGCCGGACCGATCGCGACGACGAGGAATGCGAGCGACGCCAGCAAGCGCTTCAGTTGCGATTTCCCGCGCATCGAAACTCCCTGCATCGTCATTCTGCCGGCGTCGCGCCGACCGCCAGCGCACGCGACACCTGCGGCGCTCCGACGCGCAGGCGTCGATCCGACAACGAAACGAAACCGCCGAGCGCCATCAACAAGCCGCCGATCCAGATTAACGGCACGAAGGGATGTACATAGAACCTTACGGTCCAGCCGCCGCGGTCGTCCGGGTCGCCGAGCGCTACGTAGAGGTTTGAAACCAGATTCGTCCGAATGCCCGCGGACGTCGTCAATTGCTGCCGAACGGGGAAGAAGCGCCGCTCCGCTACGAGGCGCGTGACGAATCTACCGTTTCGGTGAACGTCGAACAGCGCGCGCTCGGCATCGTAGTTCGGCCCCGGCGCATTCTGCACGGCGCGCAGCCTGAGATCATAACCCGATAGGCTCATTGTCTGGCCGGGGCGCATGACTTCGATCTTTTCGGTCGCCCAAGCCGACATCCCCGCGACGCCGGCGACGAGCAATCCCATCGCCGCATGAGCGATCACGAGGCCATAGAAGGCGCGCGGCGTCGTGCGCACGAGACGAATCGACGTTTCGAACGACGCCGAGCCGAGGCGCAGGCGCTGCGTGAGCATGAGCAGCGATCCGACCACCAGCCACGCGCCGACGCCCATGGCGAGAGCGGTTGCGAGATGGCCGAACGATCCGAAAAAAAGCGTTGCGACTGCAACGAGAACGGCGGCGACCAACGCATATTTCAACTTGGCGAACGCCGCGCGCAGCGTGTCGCGTTTCCACTTGAGCGCCGGGCCAACCGCCATCGCGAGCAACAGCGGCGCGGCCAGGGGAGCGAAGGTGCGGCTGTAATACGGCGGCCCGACCGAAATCTTGTCCCCGCCGATCGCGTCGACGACGAGCGGATAGAAGGTGCCGATGAAGACCGTGAAAGTGAGGACGCTGAGCAGCGCGTTGTTGAGCGTGAGGCCGCTCTCGCGGCTGACGATCGAAAACGGCGACCCGCTGCGCAGCGTGTCCGCGCGAAACGCGAACAGAACCAGCGCGCCGCCGGTCGAAGCGACGATCAGGCCGAGAATGAACACGCCGCGCGCCGGATCCTGCGCGAAGGAATGCACGCTCGTCAGCACGCCAGACCGCACGAGAAAGGTGCCGATCAGACTGAGCGAGAAAGTGACGATCCCCAGCAGAATGGTCCATCTCGCGAGCGTGTTGCGTCGTTCGACGACCAGCGCGGAATGCAGCAGCGCCGTCCCGGACAACCACGGCATCAGGGACGCGTTCTCGACCGGATCCCAGAACCACCAGCCGCCCCAACCGAGCGTGTAATAGGCCCAGAAGCTGCCGAGCGTGATGCCGATGGTGAGGAAACACCAGGCCGCCAGCACCCAGGGCCGAACCCAGCGCGCCCAGCAAGCGTCGACCCGGCCATCGATCAGCGCAGCGATCGAGAAAGAGAAGGCCATCGAGAAGCCGACATAGCCGAGATAGAGGAACGGCGGATGGAATGCGAGGCCGGGGTCCTGAAGAATAGGATTGAGGCCCGCGCCCTCGGCGGGCGGATGCGGCAGCGTCGCGAACGGATTTGATGTCGCGACAATGAAGACCAGAAAGCCGAAGGCTATGGCGCCGTGAACGGCGAGGACGAGCGAGCGAAGGCGATTTGGCACATTATCGCCGAAAATCGCGACGGCCGCCCCGAATATCGAGAGGATCAACACCCACAGGACCATCGAGCCCTCATGGTTCGCCCATACCCCCGACACCTTGTAGAGCAGAGGTTTGGCCGTGTGCGAATTGGCGGCCACCACCTGAAGGGAAAAGTCAGACGTCACGAAAGCGTAAGTCAGGCAACCAAAGGCGGCGCCGACGAACAGGAGCTGGCCGAGCGCGGCGCGATCGCCGAAATACGCGATCGATGGATCGCGTCGACGAAACAGGACGAACGGGAGCGTGGCCTGCACGAAGGAGATCATCAAGGCCAGCAGAAGCGCGAAATATCCGATGTTCGCAGTCATGAATTTTCCGGTTT
>JAGWTW010000024.1 GCA_028868735.1 Hyphomicrobiales bacterium
GTCGTCGCGGCGGCGCGCGCGGCGGGCGCGCCTGTCAACATCGTCGACCGTCCGGCGTTCTGCGATTTCCAGTTCGGCGCGATCGTCAACCGCTCGCCGCTCGTCGTGGCGATCTCGACCGGCGGCGCCGCGCCCGTGTTCGGTCAGGCGCTGCGCGCGCGCATCGAGACCATGCTGCCGCCGGGCTTCGCCGGCTGGGCCGAGGCGGGGCGGCGCTGGCGCGATGCGCTGGCCGAACTGCCGTTCCGTACGCGACGAAAATTCTGGGAGGCGTTTTCGCAGCGCGCCCTGGCGGCGCCGGACCGCGCGCCGTCGGACGAGGACCGCGCGGCGATCGTGCGCGAAGCAGGCGCGGCGTCGGCGGCGCCGGTGCGCGGCAAGGCGCTGCTGGTCGGCGCGGGACCGGGCGATCCGGAACTCCTGACGCTGAAGGCCGTGCGCGCGCTGCAATCGGCCGATGTGGTGCTTTACGACGGCCTCGTCGGCCCCGCCATACTCGACATGGCGCGACGCGAGGCCGAGAAGATCGACGTCGGCAAAAGCGCCGCGCGCGCCTCGCCCCTTCAGGCCGAGATCACGGCGCGGCTTGTCGAACTGGTCGCAGCCGGCAAGACCGTCGTGCGCCTGAAGGGGGGCGATCCGATGATCTTCGGCCGCGCGAACGAGGAGATTGCGGCGCTCGCCGCGGCGGGGTTGGATGTCGAGATCGTTCCGGGCGTGACGGCGGCGAGCGGCGCGGCCGCGCAGCTTTTGTGCTCCCTGACCGACCGCGACCACGCGCCGCGGTTTCAGATCGTCACGGCGCATGGTCGGGACGGCGGCTTGCCGGACCTCGACTGGCGCGCGCTCGCCGATCCGCGAGCCTCTACGGCGATCTACATGGGAAGAACGGCGACGCGCGCGCTGGCGGAGCGGCTGATGGCCGAGGGTCTGGCCGGCGAGACGCCCGTCGCGGTCGTCGATCGTGCGACCCGCGAGGATTTCCGGGCGCTTCGCTCCACCCTCGCGCGGCTCGCGCAGGATTCCGAAGCGTTCGCGCCCAAAGGGCCGACTCTGCTCATTGTCGGCGCGGCGCTGGACGCCGTGCCCCGCTGACGAACCTCGTCAACCCGCTATTCGGCCGCGTCGACCTTGCGGGCGTTGCGGTGTGATGCATGTCCACCCTTGCGTCCGGCTTCGGACGCCAGCGTATGGTTCTGCGAGAAGCTGCGCTTGGCGGGATCGACATGCGTGCCGCCCTTCCGGCCGGCGGCCGCCGCCAGCGCCGGATTTTGCGAGAAACTGCGTTTCTCGTTCGGCACGCTCTCGCCGCCCTTGCGGGCGATTGCGCGTTGCTTCTCCGGGTCCATCGAAGCAAAACCGCGCGTGGATTTAGGCTTGTCCATTAATGCGTTCCTTGTTCAGGTCACGATAAGCGACAATCGACAACGCGCTGCTTCGCCAACGGTTCCGTCGAAAACGAGGCGAAACCTGCAAAACGAGGCAAAAAACAGAAATATTTCGCGGATTTTGCCGAAAACGACGCAAATTCGAGCCCGAATATTGCGATTTTGCGTGTGAATGCTGTCAAGCTGCAGCTAATTGCTACGCTTGGCCTTGCCGACGCAGACGCGCGCGATCTCGGCGAGGACGGCGCGCTCGCCCTCGTCGAGTTCGTTGCGCATCAGCTTGTCCCAGAGGTTGACGCGCTTCATAGCCTGCGCCGCGCAGCCGCAGGCCGCCGCGCAGACCGGCTCGGCCGAGCCGGCGTCCGCGCATTGCCGCTCGCAGCTCGCGCGAAACGGCCGCTCGTCCGCCGGACCGCCGGGAATCCCGAACGCCCAGACCGAAGCGGCGAGCAATCCGAAGAAGACCGGCTGGTGGACGAGATAGACGAGCAGGGAATGCCGGCCGCCGAAGGCGAGCGCACGCGCGGGCGGGCTCGACCCGGAGACCCGCGCCAGCAGCGCGCGCCCCCCGCGCGGGAGCGCGAAAGCCATCGCGCCGACGCCGGCCAGCAAGGCCGCCGCCCAGGGCAGCAGCGGCCGGAAGTCGTTGCTCATCGGCAGCGCGGCGCCGAGCCCGGTCCAGTCGCGCCATGGCCCGTCGAACGCGGGCGCGGCGACGAACGCCGGCAGCGCCGCCGCGAGAACGGCGGCGGCGATCGCGGCCGGCCAGGGCAGGAACAGAAAGGGCAGGGCGAGCAGGCTCGCCGCCGTAATGCAATGCAGGACGCCGAACAGGATCGGGGCGTCCGGAAACAGGAACAGGCTTGCGGCGGTCACCAGCGCCGCCGCGCCGCCGACGATCGCGATCCGCCGCCAGTAGCCGCTCCAACCGAACGGCCTGCGCTGCGCGAGGACGAGGCTCGCCCCGGCGATGAACAGGAACGCGCAGGCGATCGCATGGCTGAACAGCCGCATCTGCGGCGTGAACGGAACATCCGGCGCGATATAGCCGAAATGCGCGAGGTCCCAGGTGAAATGGTAGGCGAACATGGCGACCAGCGCAGCGCCGCGCGCCATGTCGACGACGGGCAGGCGTCCGGTCGGCGGCGCCGCCGGCAGGCTTTCGCTCATTGCGCCGGCGCGGCCGAGAACCGGCCGAACGACATGTCCGGCGCGCTCGTGTTGTGGCGCGAGACGACGCGCCGCCCCGCCCGGAACTCGGTCGCCTGCGCGCCCGCAAACTCCATGATCCCGGTCTCCCGCCAGGCCGCGTCGCCCTTGGCGCGCCAGGCCGCGCGCGCGACGTCGGCGTTGGTCTCGGTGGAGAACATCGAGCGCATGGAGGCGAACGGCAGGTCGGCGGGCAGCGCGCCGTCGAAGGCGACGTCGAGCGACACGTGCTCCTGGTCGATCGCCTGCACGGTTACTTTCGCTGCGCCGCCGCGCCGGAACGAAAGCGTAAAGGCTTTCGCGGCCGGATCGAAGGCGATCTCCTTCAGGTCGACGATCGGGCGGCCCTGCGTCTCGACCGGGCCGATCAGGAAGGACGAGCCATAGGCCGTCCAGCGCATGTCGGCGAAAGGCAGGGGGCGTATCCGCCAGTAGCCGTCGGGCGGATAGAGGACGAGAAACTCCTCCGCGCGCTCGCGGTAGCGCATCCAGAGCTGGAGGACGTCGATCCTGTCGAACGTCCTGTCGCCGACGCGCACCGGCGTCGCCGGCGGCCGCCAGAAATCCGGCAGCCTGTAGCCCACGAGCTGCAGGTCCGGCGTCTCGTACAGCGTGACGCGCTGCCCGTTGCCGGCGAAACTCAGGCTCGTCTGGAACGCGCAGCTCGAGAAATCGGGCGCGTAGAGATCCTTGCCGATCGTGCCGATATAGGCCGGATGGATCGCCTGCACGCGAAAGGCGCGCACGGCGGCGGCGGCGAAATCGATCTCGACATTGTCCTTTTCCGCGCAGACGTCGGGCGTCGAGAGATTGCGCACCTCGACCGCAAGCTCGTCGCGCGCCGGCTGCGCGCGCGCGGGCGCGGCGACGAGCGGCGGCAAGGCGAGGGCGGCGAAGGCGGCGAGCAAAAAGCGAAAGCGCATGGAGGTCCGATCATGGAGGCGGCGCGCACCATAGAGCAAAGACCGAAAGAGGAAAGCAGCCGCGCGCCGGGATTCCCCTCCCGCGCAAAAGGCGCTAGAAGGAGATTGCGGCGTTTGCGAGCCCTCGGGCCCGCGCCCGGCGCGGGCGTAGTTCAGTGGTAGAACGACAGCTTCCCAAGCTGTATGTCGTGAGTTCGATTCTCATCGCCCGCTCCAATCAGTCGCTCGATCTTCCGCGGTCCGGGACGAGCGCCTGCGCAGCATCGCGCCTCAGGCGGTCGAGCCCGCCCGGTAGATTTCGCCGAACGCCGATCGCGGCGCGGCCGATGCGCCGACATAGCCCTGCGAGGGAACGAGCCGCGCCTTCAATTGCGGCTGCGCGACCATGAGGTCGTGGACCTTCTCGAGGTTGAAAAACGGAATCGAGGGATAGAGGTGATGTTCGAGATGGCGGTTGACGTTGCCGGGCGCGAGCAGGAAGCGTTCGAGCGCGCCCGCGTCGATCGTCCGCGATTGCAGGATTTCGTCCTGCTCGTCCATGCGCCCCGCATGTTCCGAATAGCCGCGCGCGCGAAGAATGACCTGGAGGACCGAGAACAGCGGGACGATCCAGTAGAGGACGACGGGCTTCCACAGGTCGAACCAGGCGACGAGGCTGACGGCGACGAGCAGGAAGGACAGGAATTCCGCGCGCTCCGTCCACCAGCCCGCGCCTTTCTCCCGGAAGATGCCGAGCACGCCGAACTTGCCGGTCCGTCGCAGATAGTTCGGGATGCTCAGGAAGCAGAGATCGGCGGCGAGCGTCTTCGCCAGGCCGCCGAGCGAGGCCGGCGCGGTATTGTCCGGCAGGTCGGGGTCGGCCTGCGTATTGGCGTATCGGTGGTGGGCGAGGTGGTTTGCCCGATAGCGCCGCATGCTCACCGAAAACGGAAAGGCGCAGAACAGGGCGCCGACGAGGTCGTTGAGCTTCCTGTTGGCGCTGAGGCTGTAATGGGCGGCGTCGTGCAGCATGACGAGCAGCGCATGCTGGCGGGTCGCGATGACGACGACGCAGAGGGCGGTCACGAGCCAGGAGCCGGACCATACGCCGAGGGCCGCGCAGGCGCCGATCGCGGCCCATTGCGCCGCGATGAACGCCATCGAGCGCGGAAAGGAGCGGGCCGACAAACGCTTGATCGTGCGCGCGGGCAGGCGCGCGGCGGCCGATGCCTCCGGGGCCGACGCCCCCTCCAACGCTGACGCGGACAAAACAGGCCTCGAGGAACGATAGCTAACGAACGACGACCATAAACCTCTGTGCGGCGGGCGCAATCTTTCGGCGCGTCCCCGGCGCAGGGTTTGACGCCGTACCAACCGGTCGGTAATGCTTTGTCATGGCCGCGCCCCCCCATCCGCGCTCCACGCGCGAAAAGCTTCTGGACGCCGCGTTGGCGACGATCCGCGCCAGGGGCTATGCGGCGACGACCGTCGAGGAAATCTGCGCGGCCGCCGGCGTCACCAAGGGCGCATTCTTCCATCATTTTCGAAACAAGGAAGATCTGGGCGTCGCCGCCGCGGACCATTGGTCGGCGACGACGTCGGACTACTTTCGGACTGCGGACTTTCATCGCCACGCCGATCCGCTGGACCGCATTCTCGGCTATGTGGATCTACGCAGGCAGCTCGTGCGCGGCGCGCTGGCGGACTTCACGTGTCTCGTCGGCACGATGGCGCAGGAAGTCTATCAATCGCATCCGGCCATTCGCGATGCGTGCGGACGTTCGATTTCCGCCCACGCCGCGACGCTCGAGGCCGATATGGAAGCGGCGATTGCGGCGCGCGCGCCGGATTGCAATGTGACAGCGAAATCCCTTGCGCTTCACACGCAGGCCGTGATCCAGGGCGCGTTCATTCTCGCCAAAGCCACCGGCGACGTCGCGACGGCCGCAGACCAGATCGACCATCTGCGCCGCTATCTCGCCTTGCTGTTCTCGGTCCCGACCGGGGCGTGAGGCTGTTATGCCGCCACGTGATCGGGCGAGGGGACCCGCGCGCCGAAGAACAGCGCCTGGCTGATCACCGCGCGCACCGTATCCTCGCGGAAAGGCTTGGAGATGAGGAAGGTCGGCTCCGGCCGCTGTCCGGTCAGCAGCGATTCGGGATACGCCGTAATGAAGATGACCGGCGTCTCGAACCCGCGCAGGATATCGTTGACCGCATCGAGGCCCGACGATCCGTCGGCGAGCCTGATGTCGGCGAGCACGAGGCCAGGCCGCAGCTCGTTCGCCATACGCACAGCCTCGTCCCGCGTGCGCGCATTGCCGACGCAGCGATGTCCGAGACCCTCGACCAGAGCTTCGAGATCCATGGCGATGATCGGCTCGTCCTCGATCACGAGAACGGTGGAGCACACCTGCGCGGCGACCTCCCTCCCGGCTTCTGTGATCAGATTGGACAATTCTCGATCGCTGACCTCGAGGATTTCGGCGGTCTGATCCGGAGAAAACCCTTCGACGGCCGTGAGAAGGAACGCCTGACGGGGGAGCGGCGTTATGGCTCCGAGGCGCTTCTCGGCGAGCGAAATCGACGGCTGGGGCGCCTCCCCGTTGAGGGGCATCGCGTTCCAGATGCGGGAGAAGATTCGATAGGCTTCGAGCCGGGAATCGGCGTCGCGGTCGAACATGTCCGGCTCGGCCACCAGCGCTTCCAGCATCGCCATCACGTAAGCGTCGCCGCTCGACTGGCTTCCTGAAAGGGCCCGCGCATACCGGCGCAGGTAGGGAAGGTGCGGCGCGATCAGGGACGAAAGAGACATGAGGCCTCGCTTGCAGCGGGGTGGGAGCTTGGCATTAAACTCCGGTTAAGCAGGCCGGTTCCCGGTCCGACAAAAAAAACATGTCACGTGCGGAACTATTTTTTTTGGAGCGTGTTCATCGCGCAGGTGCATGCCGGCCGCTAGGGGCCATCGGTGGGAAGGGCATTCTATGACAGATAAACCCGGCAAGCGTACGCCCTCGCTTGATCCGTCGATCCAGATGCACCTCGGGCGGCGACTTCGATCGATCTTCGAGGAAGTCGCGAGCGAACCCGTCCCCGACCGCTTCCTTAATCTTCTGGATCAACTCGAGAAGGCCGGCGCAGACGAGTCGGTGCGGCCCGAGCGAGCGCCCGGCTCGCGGCATTCGGAGCAACTGACGCCAACCGAGACGGCCGGCCCCTCGAAATGACGGCGATCCCTTCCCCGAGCTTCAAGGCGGGACTTCTTGCGGAAATCCCGACCCTTCGGGCGTTCGCGCTGTCCCTCACGGGCTCCGGCGACCGCGCCGACGACCTCGTCCAGGACGCTCTGGTCAAGGCTTGGGGCGCCTCCGCCTCGTTTACCGAAGGCACTTCGTTGCGCGCGTGGCTGTTCACAATCGCCCGCAATACCTTCTATTCAAATCATCGAAAGAGCCGCCGCGAGGTGCAGGACGTGGATGGCGTCGCGGCCGCCCGTCTGGTCTCAAATCCCGAACAGATCGGTCATCTCGATCTCGCCGATTTCAGAACGGCGCTCGCATCCGTGCCCGACGACCAGCGTGAAGCGCTCATTCTGGTGGGCGCTTCCGGCTTTTCCTATGAAGAAGCGGCCGAGATCTGCGGTTGCGCGGTTGGAACGATCAAGAGTCGCGTCAATCGTGCGCGCCAGAAGCTGATGGAGATCCTTTCGCTGTCGTCATCGGAAGATTTCAACGGCGACTTCTTCGGATCCAACCAGAACGAGATCCGGTCGGTTTCCTCCCGCTAGACGTCATTGAAATAAGACGTGCGCATCGGGGTCGCCCCGCCCCCCTGGGGCGACCTGCGTCGAGCTACGTCATGATGCGCTCGGACGGTGATCGGTCGCGCCGGGCCCCCAGCCCGGGGAAACCGACGCTCGACGCATTGTTCTCATTGTCACAACTCGCGCCTGCTCCGGCCATCCGTCGTTTTCGAGGGGTCGATTGCGAGGCCGCCTGACCGGCGTTAAGCCGGTAGGGTGAGCCCCACGCAAGCCCGGGACCCATGCGCATGAAGCGGCTGATGTTTGTGGACGACCATCCGATTTATCGGGAGGGCTTCAGGCGCGCGATCGAGCGGGGCGCGCCGGGTCTGGAAGTCGTCCTGGCCGGCGCGGCGGACGAGGCGCTCGCCATGTTGGCGGCCGACCGCAATATCGATCTGTGCATCGCCGACCGGATGCTGCCCGGCGACGACGGTCTGACCCTCCTCGCAAGGGTACGCGCCGCTTATCCGACCGTCGCTGTCGGAATGCTTTGCGCAGAGCCGACCCCTGGGCTCGTCGACGGCGTCCGCGCGCTCGGCGGCGTCGCCTGTCTCTGCAAGGAAATGGATACCGGCGAACTCGTGGACGCCATCGTGGCGATTTACGAAGGCGACGAAGTATTTCCGGAACCGAGGCTCGCGCCGGGCGAGAAGCCTCTTTCGGATCGCCGACGCCGTATATTGCAGGCGGCGAGCCGGGGATTGCCGGACAAGCAGATAAGCGATGACCTCGGAATCTCCGAAAGCACGGTGAGGGACCATTGGACCCATATCTTCCGCCTTCTCGGCGTGAACAACCGGACGGAAGCGGTGGCCCGGGCGGTGCGCCGTCGCCTGATCTGACGGCGCATGCGGATCGCGAACGCGCGATCGCTCTCGCGCGCATGCGCCTCTACTTCACCGAATATGCAGCGTCCGCGATATTTGGCGTCAGGCCCCTGCAATTCGCAGCCGTGATCGGCGCGATCGTCGTCGGCCTGATCCTTCACGCAACGAGCGGCGTCCGGCTGCATTTTGTCGCCCTGTGGTGGTCGACGATCGCTCTGGGCGAAGGCTGCGTCGTCGTCGTGAACATGATGTTTCTCGCCCGGCCGCGCAGCGACGACGAATTGCCGCGGTGGGCGAAGGCCAAGGCGGCGATCGCCGGCTTCGGCGGCCTGACCTGGAGCCTCGGCCCGTACATGATCCACGTGGACGGCGAAGTGCTGACCACGATCGTGCCGCCCTGGATGATCATCACCTATTGCTGCGGCGCTGTTTGGGCCGGCGCCTTTTACGCGCCCGCGCTCGTCGCAATGGTCACCGCATCGACGCTGCCCGCGGCCCTCTGGCTGCTGCGGGGGCAGGGCATCGAGGAGGCGAGCGGAACCTGTCTTCTGATCGCTGCGCCGTATTTTCTCGTGCTTGGCCGCAACGCTTCGCTGCGTTATCGCGCGGCCGTCATCGACAAGATCGAAATCGCGCTTCTCCTGCAGAAACAGCGCGCCGACAGCGTCCGCATCGAGGAGCTGGGCCGCGAACGCGCCCGGTTCTTCAGCGCCGCGAGCCACGATCTTCGCCAGCCTCTCCATGCGATGGGACTCTATCTGACGCTGCTGCGCGACGATCCGCGAGGGCGCGAGCGGGAGGAGCTCATCGACAACCTCTCGCAATGCGCCGCAAGCCTCGATTCGCAATTCGACGCCATTCTCGGCGTCAACGAAACCGATCGCTTGCTCGAGCGCGCGCGGCTGACGCCGATCCCGCTGCAGACGCTTTTCGACCGCATCGCGGCGCAGGCGCGCCCGCGCGCAGCCGCATTGGGGTTGTCGTTGCGCGTCCTGCCGACGCGCGCCTGGGTCGACGTTTCGCAGGATACGCTCGAACGCGTGATCGCCAACCTCGTGTCGAACGCGCTGAAATTCACGGATTGCGGCGGCGTGCTCGTCGGGGCGCGACGCAGGGGCGCGCAGATCGCGATTGTCGTGGCCGATACGGGCGTCGGGATCGCGCCCGAGCATCAGGCCGCCGTGTTCGACGACTATGTCCAGATCGGAAATCCCCAGCGCGACAATATGCCGGGATACGGGCTCGGGCTCGCCATCGTCCGGCGTTTGTGCATGGGAATGGACTGGCGCATCGACATGAATTCGCGACCGGGCCGGGGAACGTCGTTTTCGATCCTTGTGCCGTCGGCCACGCCCGCCCTGCGTCCGCAAACTGCGCCGGTCGAGGCGTCGTCGCTGTTGAAGGCGCAATCAACCCTCGTCGTCGACGACGACGCGCGTGTGCGCGACGCCATGCGCCGCATGTTCGAACGCTGGGGCGTCGATGGAAAATTCTGCGCCAGCGCCGATGAGGCGCTTTGTGCGCTGCAGGCGGCCGACGGGACGACGCGCTGGCGCGCCTTGATCGACTATCGGCTGGGCGGCGACGCGAACGGCCTCGATCTGGTCGAGGAAATTCGGCGCAGGTTCGGCGATCGGGTCGAGCCGGCGATCGTCACGGGCGAGTCGGACGAGGCGCTCGAAGCGCGCGCAGCCGAGCTCGGCCTCGCCATCCTGCGCAAGCCCGTCCAGCCGGTGCGCCTGCGGGCCTTGCTCGCGCGCTGACGGCGGCGCGCTTGCGCGCGCCCGGCATCGCGATAAAACCTGAACGAAGGACAAGAACGGAACGAGGGGAAACATGACTGCCGCTCGAGGCGCCGCGCCGCTTCATCGCAATTCTATTCCGGACAATTTCCATCGTGCGGCGGTCAAGTACCGAGAGCGCACGGCGCTGACGTTCTCCGGCCGCGCATGGTCTTTCGCCGAAATCGATCGCGCCGCGGCGCGCATCGCTCATCGACTGCACGCGCTCGGGCTCCGGAAGGGCGACCGCGTCGGCGCCTATGCGCGCAATTCCGACGCATATCTCCTTCTCTGGCTCGGCTGCGTGCGCATCGGCCTTGTCCATGTGCCGATCAATTACGCGCTGACGGCCGGCGAGTTGCGCTACATCCTCGACCAGTCCGGCGCCAAGGCGCTGTTCTATGATCCCGACCTCTCCGCGGTCGTCGACGTCATGCGTCGCGAGGCGGGCGTCGCGCATTACGGCCTCGTGCGCGACGGCGCCGGCGACATTCTCTCGACGGCGCTCGACAAGAACGCGCCGCGCATCGACGTGTCTGACGCCAACGACGAGGATCATGCGCAATTCTGCTATACGTCCGGGACGACCGCCGCGCCCAAAGCGGCGGTGATGTCCCATCGCGCCTATGTCGCCGAATACATGGCCTGCGCGATCGAGCTCGAATTCTCTGCGCGCGACGTCGCGCTGGCCG
The DNA here is from genome assembly GCA_028868735.1 of Hyphomicrobiales bacterium. GTDB lineage: Bacteria > Pseudomonadota > Alphaproteobacteria > Rhizobiales > Beijerinckiaceae > JAJXWB01. The sequence continues at coordinate 10,605 of JAGWTW010000024.1, forward strand.
CGCTGCCGCTCTATCACACCGCGCAGATGCACGCCTTCACCATGCCGCAGATGCTGGTCGGCGCGACGACGCACCTGATCGAAACGCCCGCGCCCGATGTCGTGCTCGAATTGATCGAAAGGCTCGGCATCACATCTTTCTTCGCGCCGCCGACGGTCTGGATCAGCCTTCTGCGGCACCCTGATTTCGACAAGCGCGACTTGCGGACGCTGAAGAACATCTATTACGGCGCGTCCATCATGCCGGTGCCGGTCCTGCAGGAATTGCGGCAAAAGCTTCCGGGCGTGCGCTTCTACAATTGCTACGGACAGACGGAGATCGCGCCGCTCGCCACGCTTCTCAGGCCAGAAGACCACGACGCGCGCCCGGCGTCCGCCGGCCGCGCGATCCTGTCAGTCGAGACGCGCGTGGTCGATTTCGAAATGAATGATTGCGCGCCGGGCGTGCATGGCGAGATCGTGCATCGCTCGCCGCAACTTCTGAACGAATATTACAACAAGCCCGAAGAGACGAAGGAAGCTTTCGCCGGCGGCTGGTTCCACTCCGGCGACGTCGGCTATTTCGACGACGAAGGCTATCTCTTCGTCGTCGATCGCGTGAAGGACATCATCAAATCAGGCGGAGTCGTCGTCGCCGGCCGCGAGGTCGAGGAAGCGCTGTTCAAGCATCCTTCGGTATCCGAAGTGGCGGTGATCGGTTTGCCGGATCCGAAATGGATCGAGGCGGTCACGGCGATCGTCGTGCTGAAGCCGGGCTTCGAGCCGGACGAAGACGCGCTCATCGCGCATGCGCGCGAACATCTCGCGCCGTTCAAGGTCCCGAAGAAAGTCGTCTATGCGCAGAACCTGCCTCGCAACACGGCTGGCAAGCTCCTGAAGCGCGAACTGCGGGTCGAATACGCCAAGGCGTGAGGGTTCCGCGGGCGCGTGGTCCGGCGCGTGGTCGACGTGCGGTCGTGTCGAAACCCGGAATCGGGTCTCGACCTTGCGAGGCGGTCGCGCGATAGTGTGCGCCCAAGGCCGAGCCGAGGTCGGCGAACACACGAGGAAACGACATGATTGCTATCGTCGCAACGATCAAGACGAAGCCGGGCGTGGGCGCGCAATTCGAGACCGTCGCGAAGGAGTTGATGGCGAAAGTTCACGCCAACGAGCCCGGTTGCAAGCTTTATCAGCTCTGCAAGTCGGACGAGGCGGACACCTACGTTTTCATTGAGCGCTATGCCGATCAAGCCGCAGTCGAGACGCATCGCGGCACGTCGCATTTCAAGGAACTCGGCAAGAAGATGGGCGAGTTCATGGCGGGCCGGCCCGAGGTCAAGATTCTCCACGAAGTTTGACGCGTCACATCGTCGCCGCTGTTTCGACTTCCAGTGGACAAGCTCGACCCTATCTAATCTCGCTGAGAACTGCGCGTCGGCGTCGTCGCGCCGGCAAGCTCAGCGAGGTTGGTTATGCGAAATCTGAAACGGGTCTTTCTCGCGGGCGTCATGTCGCCCGCGCTCGTGCTGACGCCGGCGCCTGCGGGCTTCGGCGTTGTCGCCTATGCGCAAGGCCAGCGCGAGGAAGGACACGGCGCGCCGAATCAGCCGCATCCTCCGGCTCCGCACCCGCCTGCCCCACCTCCTGCGGTCCCGCACGCGCCGCCTGCGGTCCCGCACGCGCCGCCGCCTGCTGCTGTACCGCATCCGCCGGCGCCGCCTCCCGCAGCGGCTCCACATTCCCCGGCGCCGCCGCCTGCTGCGGCTCCGCATCCGTCCGCGCCGCCGCCAACGGCGGTCCCACGCGCGGCGCCGCCGCCAATTCCGAAGCCCCCCTCGGCCGAGCCGAAAAATCCCTCCGCGCCGCCCACGGCCCGTCCCGGCGGGGCCGGCCTGCCGTCTGGCGCTCGCGAAATTGCGCCTCCCGGCCGGCCGCCGTCGCCGGCTCCTTCGCCGTTATCTCGGGAGCCCAACGCCGCCTCGCCGGGCGCACGGCCGTCGCAATCGCCGCCGCCGCGCGAAGCCGCCCCCACGCAACCGCGTCGGCCGCAGCCGCCGACGCCTCCAGCGGCCCCTTCGCCCTCTTTTTCGACGCCGAACGCGCCGCCGCCCGGCGCGCGGCCTCCGCAACCCCCGCATTCCGAGCAGCCGGCGCAACCTCCGCAGCCCTCGCCGCCGGTTGCGCCGCCTCCCGCGCAACCCGGCGTTCCCGCGCAACCCGGTCAGCAGCCGGCTGCGCCCCCGCCGGCGCCCATGCGCGTACCCGACGGGCCGCCGCCCGCAGGCCAGCGTCCGATGCCGCTGCAACCCGGCGCCCAGCCGCAGCCGGGCGCGGCGCCCGGTCCACAGGGCCCGCGCGGGAGCCGCTTGACGCCGGCCGGCGCGGCGGCGCTTGGCGCCGCCGCGGGGCTGGTCGGCGGCTTCATGCTCGAAAAGCCCGGCGCGGCCCAGCAGGGATTCGACGCCGTGCGGCGCGACCGGCGCCAGTTCGACGCCGACGGGAGCGCCGTGTTTCAGGAGCCCGGCCGCACCATCGTCCAGCAAGACAATCGCTTCTTCGTTCGTCACGACGAGAACGAGCGCTTCCGCAGGCTTGGCGCGCCGTTGCAGACACAGCAACGCGGCGACGAATTCGTTACGGTCTGGCGCAGCCCCGACGGCGCCGAGATCGTCACCATCACCGACGCCAACGGCGATCTCATCCGGCGCTTCCGGCGAGCGCCGGACGGATCGGAAGTCATCATCATCGACAACCGATTTTCCGGACGGCCGCGCCCCTTCCTCGACGATGTCGTCGCGCTGCCGCCGCCGGTCTTCAGTTTGCCGCCCGACCGTTACGTCGTGGAGGCCGACGGCGCCGATCCGCGCAACATTTACGACGCGCTTTCGGCGCCGCCCGTTGCGCCGATCCCGCGCCGATTCACGCTGGACGAAATTCGCTACAGCCCGGACGTGCGCGCCTATACGCGCTCCGTCGATCTCGACTCGATCAACTTCGACACGAATTCCTGGGTCGTCGCCCCCGACCAGGCGCAGAAGCTCGCCGGCATCGCGCGCGCGCTGAAGGAAGCCGTCGCGCGCAACGCGAACGAGGTTTTCCTGGTCGAAGGCTATACGGATGCGGTGGGGAACGCGGTCGACAATATGTCGCTGTCGGACCGTCGGGCGCAGAGCGTCGCGGAAGTGCTGACGCGCACTTTCAACGTGCCGGCGGAAAACCTCGTGACGCAGGGATACGGCGCGCAGTTTCCGCGCGTGCAGACGACAGGCCCGGAACGCCGAAACCGGCGCGTGACGATCCGTCGGATCACGCCGCTTCTGAACGGGCAGAACGGGTAGCGGCCGCGCCTGCGCCCGTCACTCGCCGGCTGCCGCCTGCGCGGGCGCGAGTTCCCCGGCGTCGCGCACGCGCAGCCGCGCCTCGCGTTCTGCGATGTAGCTCCGCGTGATCGGCACGATGTCGTGGCGTCGCGCGACCTGCACCTGATAGACGCATTCGCCTTCGACGCGGAATGTCAGTTCGCAGATCGAGAGGTAGAATTCCCACATGCGGCAGAACCGCTCGTCGTAGAGCGCCCGCGCCTCGTCCCGCCGCGCCATGAAGCGTTCGCGCCATGCCTTCAGCGTCTCGGCGTAATGCATGCGGAGCACCTCGATATCGGTGATGAAAAGTCCGGTTTTCTCGATCGCCGTCGAGATTTCCGAGAGGGAGGGAATATAGCCGCCGGGAAATATATATTTCGATATCCACGGGTTCGTCGCGCCGGGCCCGTCCGGCCGCCCGATCGTGTGCACCAGCGCGACGCCGTCCTCGGTCAGCAATTGCGCGATCCGACGGAAATATGTTTCGAAATGCGCCGGGCCGACATGTTCGAACATGCCGACCGAGACGACGCGATCGAAGGCTCCTTGCATATCGCGGTAGTCCTGGAGCCTGAATTGCACGCGATCCGCACAGGCGGCGTTCTGCGCGCGCATATTGGCCATCGCCAGCTGCTCTTCGGACAAGGTGACGCCAGTCACGTTCGCTCCGCAATAATGCGCAAGATAGAGCGCCAGGCCGCCCCAGCCCGAGCCGATGTCGAGCACGCGATGGGCAGGATCGACGAGGAGCTTCGCCGCGATATGGCGTTTCTTCGCGAGCTGGGCCTCGTCGAGATCCATGTCAGGCCGCTCGAAATAGGCGCAGGAATATTGCCGGTCGCGATCGAGGAATAGACCGTAGATGCGTCCGTCGAGGTCGTAGTGATGCGCGACGTTGGCGCGCGCACGCGAGCGCTCGTTGCGCAGGAACGTGAATGTCGCGATGTCCCTCGCCCAGCGCAGGACGCTGAGAAGACGCGGCGGTTCGCCGCGAACCGGATTGGACAGGACGATCTTGATGAGATCGAAGATCGCGCCTTCGTCCATGACCAGGCGTCCGTCCATGTAGAGTTCGCCGAACGCCAGCTCCGGGTCGCGCAGGAGATCGAGCGGCCCGCGCGCGTCGGTAAAGCGCGCGATGATGGGTTCGCCGGTCCCGTCGCCGAATTTCTGCTGGCCGCCGTCCGCGAATCGAAGCGTGAGATCGCCTCGTTTGACGATCTGCGACACGAGTGCGGTTAACAATGTTTGCATGACCCGTCGCCTCGGATGCACAAGGTCTGGAAGCGGCCACGCCCCCCGTGCTAGCGTGGACCTTAAGGAAAGATAGCGGCGTCTTTCCGGAATCGTAGCGTCCCCCGATACCCATCGTTTTCGGGCGGCGCTGCGGGCATTCAAACCTGGCCTGCGCGAGAGGCGGCGCAGGCACGAGCGGAGCGCCGCGCCATGCGTCTTGTTTCTTGTGTCCTCGTCGGACTCGGCCTTTGCGCCGCGGTCCCAGTCCATGCGGCCGCGATCGTCCGCGGCGGCGCTCCAGCTTTCCTGAGGCCGCCTGCCGGCGTTCTCCATGTCGGTCCGCAAACCCGGTTCGTGCGGCCCGGCTTCAGGCATGGCCACTATCACTATGCGACCGGCTTCTACGGTCCCTATCTGGCCTATCCCGGATACGAGAACGCGGGCGCGCTCGGCGGCGGCGGCGCCGTACAGATCGTCGCGCCGCGCACGAATGTCTGGGCGGGCCCGATGCCGGTAGGGCAGGGCGACATCGGGTATGTGACGCAGCCGGCGGTCTACGACGTGGCGCGCGAACTCGCGCGTCGCGGCTCCTACGCGCGCGGTCCCGGCAAATAGCCCAAGGAACCGGGGGCGACATCGCCAGTTGAATCTCCTTCCTGCAAGTTGAAGGAGGTTACGATGACAAAGCTCCCGCTGGCGTTCGCCGCCGCCGTCCTTGTCGCAAGCGGAGGCGTGGCTTCCGCGCAAATTCGCGGGCAAGGAGGCGGAGGCCCGCACATGGGCCTTGCCGGACATTTCGGCGGGCCCAGTCATTTCGGCGGGCCCGGACGTTTCGGCAGTCCCGGTCATTTCGGTGGACCCAGCCATTTCGGCGGCGCAGGACGGATGACCGGCGGTTTCCGCGGTGCGCCCGGCTTCACGCCGCGGCCGGGATTCGGAGGCGCGTTTGCCCAGGCGCCTCGCATTTCCGGCGGATTCGCGCGGCCTTGGCCTGGACGATGGCACGGCGGATGGCACGGCCGCCGCCACGCCTGGTGGCCGGGTTACACGGGCGTAGGCGTCGGATTCGGCTACGGATTGGGGTTCGGCGGCTGGGGCTGGAACGATTACCCGTATGATTACTATGGCTATGACTATGCCTATCCGCCCGCCGCTGCGCCGGTGGCGACCGGCGCGCTGGGCGGTTATTGCGGCACGCCGGTGAAGACCTGCAGGCTTTACAATCCGGCGCCGGTCGGGATCGGCTGTTCCTGCCGCACGCCTGGAGGCCGGGCGCGGGGTATCGTTCAATAGTCGAAGCCGGCGGGACGCCGATTTCGCGCAAGACTGATCTATCTCAAAGCCAACGCTCGCCCGAGCGGCAAAATTGCCGATGTTCCGGGAGTTCGAAGGTGCGGCAATCGACCGCTCGCTTCCGGCCCCGGAACAGGATATTAGAACGGCAACAAACTAGGCAGGGCGTTGGACTTCCCGGCCAGGGAAGCGCAGGACCGCCCGCGAGAGGATCGGCTTCATGCAGTATCGGCGTTTCTTCGACGCGGCGATCGGCCAGCTCAAGAATGAGCGGCGCTACCGATTCTTCGCCAACCTTGAACGCGACACGAGCGACGTGCCGCGCGCGATTCACCGCGCCGACGACGGAACCGAACGCGAAGTGACGATCTGGTGTTCGAACGATTATCTCGGCATGGGCCGCCATCCCGAAACGATCGAGGCGATGTGCGAAACCGCGAAGAAGCTCGGCGTCGGCGCCGGCGGCACGCGCAACATTTCCGGCACCAACAACCCGCTCGTCGAACTCGAGGCCGAACTCGCCGACCTTCACGGCAAGGAAGCCGCGCTGGTCTTCACGTCAGGCTGGATTTCCAATCTCGCCTCGATCTCCACGATCGCGGACCTCATGCCGAACTGCCTGATCCTGTCGGATGCGCTGAATCACAATTCGATGATCGAAGGCATCAAGCGCGCCTCGTCAGAGCGCAAGCTTTGGCGCCACAACGATCTCGCCCATCTCGAGGAACTGCTCGCCGCGGAACCGAAGGAAAGGCCGAAGCTCATCGTCTTCGAGAGCCTGTACTCGATGGACGGCGACATCGCGCCGATTGGCGCGATCGCCGATCTCGCCGAGAAATATAATGCGATGACGTACATCGACGAGGTGCATGCCGTCGGCATGTACGGTCCGCGCGGCGGGGGCGTGTGCGAACGCGACGGCGTGATGGACCGGATCGACGTCATCGAGGGCACGCTCGCCAAGGGCTTCGGAACGCTCGGCGGCTATATCGCGGGCGATTCGGCCGTCATCGACGCGGTGCGTTCCTACGCGCCGTCCTTCATCTTCACGACCGCGCTGCCGCCGGCGGTCGCCGCCGCCGCCTGCACCGCGGTGCGCGTGCTCAAGCAACGCCCTGATTTGCGCGAAAAGCATCAGCGTCAGGCCGCGCTCACCAAACATGCGCTCGAGGCGGCCGGCCTGCCGGTGCTCGACAATCCCTCGCACATCGTGCCCGTCATGGTGTGCGACGCCGAGAAGTGCAAGGCGGCGAGCGATCTCCTGATGGAACGCCACGGCATCTACATCCAGCCGATCAACTATCCGACCGTCGCGCGCGGAGCCGAGCGCCTGCGCATCACGCCGACGCCTCTGCATTCCGACGCGCTGATCGCCGATCTCGTCGATGCGCTGGTCGATGTGTGGAAGACGCTCGACCTGCCGTTCGTCGAGAGCAAGATCGACGCATCGTCCGTGGAGGCGCATTGCGCCTATCCGGACTTCCGCAAGGCGGCCGAGTAAAAGGCGCGTCAGACCTTGCATCAAACTGGGCCGGCCTCGCGCCGGCCCTTTTCGTTTGGGGGAGCAGCAAGCCACAGCGTCGGATCGATAAAATGTGTGCCGCGCCCGGGCAATTATTATTTCGAGTGTGGCAGTTTAGATACGGAAACTGGCGTAGGAGCGAGAGATATGACCAAGTCAGTTTTGAAGAACACACCGCCAAAGTCGAATGTCAAAAATTCATGCACGAGCGCTGGTCGTAAAGCGACTGGCGCGAAAAATGAGAGCAAGCTGAAAAGCGACAATGCGACGCAACTCGCGCGAGCGCACATCGCAGGCGCCGCGCTAATCCTGCATTAGATTCACGAAGCCGGACAGATGGAAGCGCTAACGAAATCGCTCAGTAAGCAGCCGTATTTCTATGTGACTAAAAAAATCTTCAAGCGATCCGCGGTATCGTTCATTCGACGCTGGCCTTGAAAAATGATGCTTTTGTAAAAAGCTTGGCCGACGGCCGCGATCCGAACGATCTGAGCAATATTTGCTTTGATCCAAACCCGAAATGAAGAGTTTTGAAAAGCGGCGAGCGGAAGGCTCGCTTCAGCGCAGACCCTAAGGCGCATTAACGCCGCCGCATGGTTTTGAAAAACCGTCCCGCAGGCGTGAACGGGTTAAAGCGCGTCGATGGACAACGCGCCGCGCTCGTTCAAAATTTCAATTCCGGAACGCCCGTCGCTCGACCGGGCGATTGTCGCCTCGAGCGCGCGCGCATGCAGGCGCGCGCTTGCCGCCTCTGTCGCGGCGTCCGCGCTGCTCGGGCTCTATCGCGTTCGCGCCGCGGACTTACTTCCGCGCCCTAATGTCACGGACGAGATCCATCGCCGTCAGGACGACCAGGACAGTCAGCATGGCCGCCGTGCCGGTTATGCCAAGCACGATTACGAGCGGATAGCCGATCATATAGACCGCCACGACAAGCAGGAGAACGACGGCGGCGGCGAGCTGGTAGCGCAGCGTCGAGGCGCGCGCCGAGCGCGCCGGGGCTTGCGTCGAGAGGGCGATGTTTGCGGCTTCCACGTCCGGCTCCATTTTTGATCGGGGACAATGACGAAATGCGCGTTTCGTGTCGCGCGCGGGCCAGGTCCTGTCAACGAACCGGGGCGGCGCAAATTGTCGCGGGGCGCCGTTCAGCGCGGCTTGCCGTCCGCAGCGTGTTTGTGCGCGCCGCGGATCCACATTTTCAGCGCGAACGGCAGCGTGAAGCTGATGAGGAAAAACCGCGCCAGATGATGCGCGCCGACGAACAGCGGATCGAGCCCCATTGCGAATGCGAGCAAGGTCATCGCTTCGAGCCCGCCGGGCGAAAAGGCGAGCAATGTCTGCGCGAATGGCACGTGCAGTGCGAGCATCGCGCCATAGGAGAAGGCGGCGGAAATCCCGATCGCGACGAGAAACGAGCCGACCGCCGCGACGGCGGAGCGCCCGAACAGGCCCCAGTCGAAGCCGATGAAACGCACGCCGACCCAGGCGCCGATGAGGATTTGCGCGACGAGCGCGACCGATTGCGGCGGTCGTCCCGGCGCGAGTTCGAGCGCATGGGCGAGCCCGGATGCGAGCATGCCGCCGAACAGCATGCCGCCGGCGACGCGCATGCGCTCGAGCAGCGCGCCGAGCGCGACGCCAGCCAGCAACAGGACCGCGAGCGTCGGCAGGGGATCGACGACGTAGTTGATCGCGCCGCGCGCGACGCCGCTTTCGGCGACGACCAGCGGCACGAATCCCATCAGCAGAAAGACGCGCAACACCTGGACGATCGCGACGCGCGACAGGTCGACGTCCTCCATCTCGGCCGCGATGCTGAACACATAGGAGAGCGCGCCGGGAACCGAGGCGAAAAAGGCTGTCGCGCGCGACCAGCCGCGCACGTGCGAGAGAATGACCGAGCATGCCCAGGTCGACGCGATCACCGCGCACGCCATCAGCGCGATGGAGGCCGGATAGGCTGCGACCGACTTCATCATCGCGGGCGTCACGGCCGAGCCGATCGCGACGCCGGAGAACGCCATCGCGGCCCAGCGGAACGGCGTCGAAAGCGGTTCGGCGATACGCAACGCCGCCATCAGGGCGGTCGCGATCATTCCGCCGGACAGCCAGCCGGCGGGCACGCCGAGCGCATTGACGAGCGCGCCGCCGGCGGCTGCGCCGGCGATCGTCAGCAATTGTCCCGCGAGCGGCGGCAGAGCGAGACGCGACGGATCGGGACGCGTCATGTCGCCAGCCAGGCTGCGATCCGCCGCGCGGCCTCGCCGATGTCGTCCGGCGAGCGGGCGAAGCACAGGCGCATGAAGGGGGCGCCGCCTTCGCCGAAGGTCGTGCCGGGCGCAAGGCCGACGCCTGCTTCGTCGACGAGTCGAAACGCGAGCTTGCGCGTGTCGCGCTGCTCGTCGATCGACAGGAAAAGATAGAAGCCGCCCTCCGGAGCGGCGAAGCGCACGCGCCGCGAAGCGCCGAGCGTCTTCACGAGAACCGCGCGGCTCGCCGCGGCCCGTGCGCGCTGGAACGCGACGAAATCCTCGCCGTGATCGAGCGCGGCGATCGCTCCGCGTTGCACGAACTGCGGCACGCCCGACGTCGAATATTGGATCAGATTCTCGATCTGCTGGCCGAGCGCGGCGGGCGCTTCGAGCCAGCCGATGCGCCAGCCGGTCATCGCCCAGTTCTTCGACATCGTGTTGGCGAACAGGACGAGATCGTCCGGCGCCATGATGTCGTGGAACGACGGCGCGCGCTCGCCCGCATAATAGAAGCGCCCGTAGATTTCGTCCGCGACGATCCACAGTCCGTGCGTGCGGGCGAGATCGAGGATCGCCTGCAATTCTTCGCGGCTCGCCGTCCAGCCCGTGGGATTGCCGGGCGTGTTGACGACGATGGCGCGTGTAGCCGGCGTCACCGCGCGGGCTAGCCGGTCGAGATCCAGCGCCCATCGATAGCCGTCCGTCGTGCGCTTGAAATCGAGCGGAACTTCCACAGGCCTCGCGCCCGCCGTCAGCAGCGCGCCTGCGAAATTGGGCCAGGCCGGGGTCAGCACGAGCGCCTCGTCGCCGGCGCCCGCCGCGATCCGCACCGCGAGCTGCAGCGCGTGCATGCCGCCGATGGTGGCGAAGAACCGCCCCGGCTCGAACGCCGACGCGTTCGCTTCGAACGGCGAACCGTAGACGCGCGTCATCATGCGGGCGATCGCCTCGCGATAGTCTGGATGGCCACGCTGCGCGGTATAGAAGGTCTCGCCGCCTTCGAGTGCGTTCGTCGCCGCCTTGGTGATGAAATCGGAAGTCGGCAGATCGCCTTCGCCGACCCAGAGCGGCATGAGGCCCTGCTTGTTGCGGCCGTAGTTGAAGACCTCGACGATCCCGCTTTCAGGCGCCGCAACCGCCTCGCGGCGCGCGGCCGACAGGAAGCGCGCCGCCATCTGCTCATTGTCGATCATACGCCAGCGCTTAAAGGATAAGCGCCGGCGTGCCAATGCTGGAGCCGCGACCCTGGCGCGGCGAAGCCCTGCGGCTTGCGCAGCTTACTTCTTGACGAGCGCGTCGCGGATCTGCTCGAGCAGCACTTCGCTGCGCGGCGGCGCGGGGGGCGCTTCCGGCTCGGCGGCCTTCTTCCTGTCGAGTTTCTGGATCTGCTGGATCGCGATGAACAGCACGAAGGCGATGATCAGGAAGTTGATGACGGCGGTGAGGAAGCTGCCGTAGCCGAGCACGGCGCCGGCCTTCTTGGCGTCGGCGTAGGCGGGGTGACCCTGGATCGCCGAAGACAGCGGCAGGTAATAGTTTGAAAAGTCGAGACCGCCGGTGATCGCGCCGATCACAGGCATAATGACGTCGTCCACCAGCGAACTGACGATTTTCGAAAAGGCCGCGCCGATGATCACGCCGACGGCGAGATCGATGACGTTGCCCCGCATTGCAAATTTCTTGAAATCTTCAAGCATCGCTATCTCCTGTGCGAATTCGGGCGGCCGGACAAGAATCATAACCCGATCAAACGAATCCTCAATACTTGATTCCCTGCCGTAAGGCATTAGCGTGCGGGAAGGCCAAACGGCGCCCCGCGCGCCAGCGGAGGAACCATGATCGCCGGCTGGGCCGCCGTCCTCGCGACGCTGGCCTACATCTGCCTGCTGTTCGCCATTGCTCACTATGGCGACACCTTCGGGCGCCGGTTCGTTCGCGGGCCCTGGCAGACCGGCATTTATGCGCTCAGCCTCGCCGTTTATTGCACGTCCTGGACGTTCTTCGGCTCCGTCGGCCTCGCCTCGACGTCAGGATTTCAGTTCCTGCCGATCTACATCGGGCCGTTGCTCGTGATCGGATTTGCGCGGCCGCTCGTCGCGCGCATCGTCAACCTCGCCAGAAATCAAAACATTACCTCTGTCGCCGACTTCGTCGCGGCGCGTTACGGCAAGGCTGAAAGCGTCGCAATCTGCGTCGTGGTCATATGCGTCGTCGGCACGGTTCCCTATATCGCGCTGCAACTGAAGGCGGTCGGCGCCTCGCTCGACATGGTGCTCGGCTCGATCGAGGCGGAAAGGGTCGTCGCCCACGCCGACGCACTGCCGTTCGGCGTGCTCGTCCCTGTGGTGCTCGCGGGATTTGCGATGGCCTTCGGCACGCGCCGCGTCGACGCGACCGAGCATCAGGACGGCCTGATGCTGGCTGTTGCGTCGGAATCGCTCGTCAAGCTGCTCGCCTTCGTCGCCGTCGGCGCCGCTGTCACCTGGAGCATGTTCGGCGGTCTCGGCGACCTGTGGAGCCGCGGCGCCCATTCGCCTGCGATAAGCGCCGTTTTTACGCAGAAGGTCGACTGGCCGACCATGGTGGTGATGACGCTTCTGTCGGCCATCGCGATCGTGCTGCTGCCGCGTCAGTTTCACGTCACGGTCGTCGAGAACCGCGACGAGCGCGATTTGCGCGCCTCGTCCTGGCTGTTTCCGCTCTACCTCGTCGCGATCAATCTGTTCGTCGTGCCGCTGGCGGTCGCTGGCCGGCTCGTCTTTCCCGACGGCGCAATCGATCGCGACATGACGGTTCTGGCGCTGCCGCTGAAGGCGGGCGACAATCTGCTCGCCGTCTTCGCCATGCTCGGCGGCATCTCCGCTTCGACTGCGATGATCATCGTCGAATGCGTCGCGTTGTCGATCATGGTCTCGAACGATCTCGTTCTGCCGCTGGCGTTGCGTCGGCGCCGCGACATGCAGAGCCTTGCGCCGGGCGCAATCGGCTGGCGGATTTTGTTGATCCGCCGCGTCGCGATCCTGCTCATCCTCGCGCTCGGCTATCTCTATCTGCGCGTCGCGAGCGACGCCGCGCTCGTTTCGATCGGCCTCATCTCATTCGCCTGCATCGCGCAGATCGCGCCGGCTTTCTTCGGCGGCCTGTTCTGGCGCGGCGGTTCGGCGGCCGGCGCCATCGCAGGGATGGTTTCGGGCGCGCTGGTCTGGGCCTATACGCTTTTCCTGCCTTCCATCCAGCACGCCTGGGGGCTACTGGCCGCCATCGCCGACAACGGCGCGTTCGGCCTTGCGGCCCTCAAGCCCACCGCGTTGCTCGGCGTCGAATTCCCGCAGATCGTGCATGGCGCGATCGCATCGCTGTCGGTCAACATCATCCTTTTCGTCGCCGTCTCGCTGCTGCGTCGTCCCTCGCGTCTGGAGTTGCTGCAGGCTTCGAATTTCGTCCGCCAGCGCGCGCTGCCGTCGCCGGGCGCGTTTCGGCTCTGGCGCGCAAGCGTGACCGCGGACGAACTGGAAACGACGGTCGCGCGTTATCTCGGCGCGTCGCGCGCGCGCGCCTCGTTCGACACATTTCTCGCGAGCCGGGGCCTGCAGCGCGAGCGCAACGCCGAAGCCGACGTGCACATGCTGCGGTTCGCCGAGCGTCTGCTCGCCTCCGCGATCGGCGCGGCCTCCTCGCGCCTCGTCCTCTCGCTCGTGCTTCGCCGTCGCAACGTCTCGCACAAGGCGGCGCTGCGCCTCGTCGACGAAGCCTCGGCCGCCATCCAGTACAACCGCGACCTCCTGCAATATGCGCTCGATTTCGCGCGGCAGGGCATCACCGTGTTCGACCATGACCGGCGGCTCATCTGCTGGAATCGCGAATTCCGCGATCTGTTCGACCTTCCCGGAGAAATTTTGCGCGTCGGCGTCGGATTGCAGGAGATCGTGCGTTTCAACGCGCAACGCGGTCTCTATGGCGAAGGCGTCGGCGAGGAATTCGTGGCGACCCGCGTCGATCTTCTGCTCAACGAGCGCCGCCCCATTCGCATTCGCCTTTTTCCGTCCACCCGCGTGATCGAGATCAGGTCCGCCGCCATGCCGGACGGCGGCGTCGTCACCACCTATACCGACGTCTCCGCGCAGGTGGACGCCGAAGAAGCGCTGGAAGCCACCAACGAAACGCTGGAGCAGCGCGTTCGCGACCGCACGACGGAGCTCGAACGGCTGAACGAGGAACTGGAGGCGGCTCGCACGCTGGCGGAAGCCGCCAACATCTCCAAGACGCGCTTTCTTGCGGCGGCCAGCCACGACATCCTGCAACCGCTGAACGCGGCGCGGCTCTACGCGACCTCGCTTTCCGAACAGACGCGCGCGGCCGCCGATCCGGCCCAGACCCGCAAGCTCGCCGAGAATGTCGACGCCTCGCTCGAAGCAGTCGAAGAGATTCTCACGGCGCTGCTCGACATTTCCCGCCTCGACGCCGGCGCGATGAAGGCCGAGATCTCCGCGCTTCGGCTTGACGATGTGTTTTCCCAGCTCGAAATCGAGTTCGCGCCGCTCGCCAAGGCCAAGGGACTCGATCTCTCCTTCGTACGCTCCAGTCTGTCGGTGCGTTCGGACCGGCGGTTGTTGCGTCGCCTGCTTCAGAATTTCGTGTCGAACGCGATCAAATATACGCCCGCCGGCCGCGTGTTGATCGGCGCGCGGCGCGAGGGCGCGCGCGTCCGCCTCGAGGTCTGGGACACCGGCCTCGGCATACCGGCCGAAAGCCGCGCCGACGTTTTCCGCGAATTCGCACGGCTCGAGCCTGCGCAGCGCTCCGCGCCGGGCCTCGGCCTCGGCCTCTCGATCGTCGAACGGCTCGCGCGCGTGCTCGAGGCCGATCTCGGGCTCGATTCGCGCGTCGGGTCGGGATCGGTTTTCTTCGTCGACGTTCCGCTCGCCCCCGCCACCTGGAGCGAACCGGGGCAGGCCGCCGTCGAGCCGTCGGCGCCGGCGTCCGCGATCGCCGGGCTGCTCGTTTGCGCGATCGACAACGAGCCCCGCATTCTCGACGGCATGCGCACGTTGCTCGGCGGTTGGGGTTGCCGGGTCGCGACCGCCGCGTCGCGGCGCGAGGCTTTCGTGGCGCTGGAGCAGATCGGCGCGGCGCCGGACGCCATCGTCGCCGACTATCATCTCGACGGCGACGACGGCCTGTCGGTCATCGCCGCGCTGCGCGAAAAATTCGGAGCTGACGTGCCGGCCGTCCTCGCCACAGCCGATCGCAGCGAGGAGGTGCGGGAGGCCGCCGCCGCGCTTGAAATCCGCATTCTCGCAAAGCCGCTGCGCCCCGCCGCGCTGCGCTCGCTGCTCGCGCAATGGCGCGTCACGCGCAATGCGGCCGAATAGCCGCATTCGCGCGGCCGTGTGCGATCGCGGCTTTACGTTTCGCTAACCATACGCCTTCCGGCCGACGCGCGCCTAACGGATGGAAAAGAATTCCTTCGGCAGACTCTGCGCCGTCGATCGATTTCTTTCGCCGGTTTCAGCCGGCGCTCCTGACCGGACCGGGACCCTGCCTTTGCGCGACGAGCAGCCGTCACAACGTCGACACGACGGCCCCATCGCCGCCGAGGCGCAGTCGCGCGCGATCGACGCGCTGCGCGGCGCCGCCGTCGTCGCCGTTCTCGAATATCACTACGGCTCGCTTTTCAAGCTCTATGCCTGGCTCGGCGCGCCCGCCGCGATCCGCACGCCGCTTGCCTACGGCTACGCCGGCGTCGACCTGTTCTTCGTCCTCTCCGCCTATCTTCTGACGATGTCGCTTGTCCGCATCCGTGCGAACCAGGCCGCCGGCGCGCGCAAGACCGCGGCCTTCTACGTGCGGCGCCTGTTTCGGATCGGCCCGCTCTATCTCGTCCTTCTGGCGAGCGCCGCGGTTTACGAAGCGTTGGCGAGCGGGCGCGCGGAGACGCCGGTGGCGCTCGACCGGATCGCGCCGCTCTGGCGCTATATGACGTTCACGCAGCCCTACTATCTCGCGCAGTTCCCGGAATGGACCGGGCACTATCTCGCGCCGACCTATTCGCTCGCCGTCGAGGAGCACTTCTATCTCGTGCTGCCGCTTCTGGTCGTTCTCCTGTCGCGTGACGCGCTCAAGAAGCTCGCGATCCTGTCGCTCGCGCTCGCGCCGCTCATCCGGCTGCGCTTGTCAATCGAAATCGGCGATCTGGCCGCGATCGCCTGGCCGATCGCGCGCATCGATTCCTTCGGCTGGGGCGTGCTCGTCGCGCTCGCCGCGCCGCAGGACAAACCCGCGCTCGAGAAATTGCGAGTCGGCGCGCTCGCCGCCGCGCTGCTGGCGTTCGGATATGTCCTGGCGGCGCAGCGCTTCGGTCTGCCTTATGGGCACGACGTCGGCGAAGCCGCCCTGTCCAGCGCGCTCGCCGCGCTTTCCTGCGGCGTCCTCATGTGGGTTCTCGATTCCGCGCCGGGCGCCGGCTCGCTCAAGCCGCTCGTGAGCGCGCTCGCATGGGCGGGCCGTCGCTGCTTTCCGATCTATCTGTTCCAGATGCCCGTCATTTTCGTTATCGCGGACCTGCGCGGAACCGGCTCGCCGAACGTCGAATCCGCGGCCGATGCGGGCTTCATGCTGCTCGCGACGATCGCGCTGCTCGTGCTGTCGGACGTTACGCACAGACTGATCGAGCGGCCGGCGACCGAGGCGGGCGGGGCGCTCGCGCGCCGCATACTCGACGGCCGCCGCCGCGTCGCGATGGCGAGCCTCAGGCCGTAAACGCCTTTCGTCCGCTCTTCAATGCATCTTCGAGCGTCTCGAGCCGATCCTGGCCCCAGAACACTTCGCCGTCGAGAACGAAGGACGGCGATCCGAATACGCCGGCGGCGATCGCGCGATCGTAATTTCCTTCGTAGGCCTGCTTGATCCTGTCGGTCTGCGCCGCGGCGAGAATGGCGTCCGCGTCGTGGTTGCAGGCGCGCAGCACAGTGGCGATGACGTCCGGATCGGCAAGCCCGAGCTCGCGCTCGAATACGGTCCGGAAGCCGGCCGTCACGAAGGCGGATGGATCGGCGCCCGTTTCAGTGAGCGCCAGCGCGCAGCAGTCGGCGAGCGTGGGATCGAACGGCCAGTTGTTCGGCTGGATCGCGAAATCGAGACCGCGCTTTTCGCGCCAGCGCTGCAATTCGATCAGCCGATATTGCCGGCGCAGCGGATGGCGCTGGCCGAGCGGCAGCCCGCCGGAATTCGGAAACAGCCTGCCGAGGTTGACCGGACGATAGTCGATCGTCAGCTTGTGCTTGCGCGCGATGCTCTTGAACAACGCGTCGCCGATATAGGCCCATGGCGACACCATGGTGAAGTAATAGTCGATGCTGCGAGACATGCTTGCTCCTATTCCGCGGCCGCTTTCGGCCGTCGTTTGACGATGCGCATCGTGGCGCGCGCGCGGGCCACGATCACGCGGTCGGGCGTCGCGAGTTCGGCTTCGATGTGAACATTTCGCTCGTCGCGCGCGATGACGCGCGCCTGCGCTTCGAGCGTCCCGAGCGGCGCCGGCTTCAGATATTCGACGTCGAGCCGCGCCGTCACCATGGTCATGTCCTGCGGCAGCAGGTCGAGCACGGCGAGCCCTGCCGCCGAATCCAGCATGGCGGCGAGAAAGCCGCCGTGCACGGTTCCGTGGCGGTTGGCGAATTCCGGAGGCGCGTGAAAGCGCGAACGCGAGACGCCCGTGCCGCGGTCGCCCGACAGCCATTCGCGCCCGAGCAGCCTCGCGGCGGGAGTCATCACTTTCAGGTGCGGGAGCGTTTCGGCCGACATGGCGTGAAGTCTAGCGCGCCGCCTCGTCGAACGAAAAGGGCGCGTGCGGCTCCCGCACGCGCCCTTCGACCTGCCCCGGTCTTTTCGGTCAGGCGGCTTTCGCCTTGCCGCCGAACTTTCCGTAGAAGGTCTGGCCGGTCTTCGCCATGTCGCGCAGCAGCGGCGGCGGAACGAAGCGGTCGCCGTATTTGGCGGTGAGGCGATCGCACAGCTCCACGAAGGCCTTCGTTCCCATGAAGTCGATGTAGGAAATGGTGCCGCCCGTGAACGGCGCAAAGCCGAAGCCGAGGATGGATCCGACATCCGCTTCGCGCGGATCGGTCACGACGCCTTCGGCGATCGTGCGCGCCGCTTCCACCGCCTGCACCGCGAGGAAGCGCTGCTTCAATTCGGCGACGTCGATCGTGTCGGGATCGAGCTGCTTGCCGACGAGCGCCGTCAGCCCCGGCCACAGCTTCTTCTTTCCGCCCTGCGGATAATCGTAGAAGCCCTTGCCGTTCTTGCGGCCGAAGCGCTCCTGATCGACCACCATCGTCCTGATGAGCTCTTCCTGCGCCGGATCGACAGCCTGTTCGCCGAGATCCTTCTTGGTCGCCTGCACCACGCGCCAGGACAGATCGATCGCGACCTCGTCGTTCAGCGACAGCGGCCCGACCGGCATGCCGGCCATGCGCGCGACGTTTTCGATCATCGCCGGCGGCACGCCCTCCATCAGCATGAGATGGCCTTCGGCGATGTAGCGGCCGACGCAACGATTGGCGTAGAAGCCGCGCGTGTCGTTGACGACGATCGGCGTCTTCTTGATGAGCCGTACGAAATCGAGCGCCGTCGCCAGCGCCTTGTCGCCGGTCTTCTCGCCCATGATGATTTCGACCAGCAGCATCTTGTCGACCGGCGAGAAGAAATGAATGCCGATGAAATTCTCGGGCTTGATCGCTTCGCTCGCAAGCGAGGTGATCGGCAGCGTCGAGGTGTTGGAGGCAAACACCACGTCCGGGCCGAGCACGGCTTGCGCCTTCTTCGTCGTCTCGGCCTTGACGCCGCGATCCTCGAACACGGCCTCGACCACGAGGTCGCATCCGCTGAGATCGTTGTAGTCGGCGCTCGCCTTGATGCGCGAGAGCAGGGCGGTTTTGTCGGCCTCTTTCGCGCGACCCTTGGCGACGCGGGCCGAGATCAGCGCGTCGGAATGCGCCTTGCCCTTGTCTGCTGCGGCCTGGTCGCGATCGATCAGAACGACGTCCGCGCCGGCGAGCGCCGTCACATAGGCGATGCCCGCGCCCATGAAGCCCGCGCCGATGACGCCGATCTTCTTGAGAGCGGTTTTCGGCTCGCCCTTCGGACGCCGCGCGCCCTTGTTGAGTTCGCCCATCGACAGGAACAGCGAACGGATCATCGCCGCGGCTTCCTTCGACCGCATGATCTGCGCGAAATAGCGCGTCTCGACCTGCAACGCCTGATCGACGGGCAATTGCAGCCCTTCGTACACGCATTTGAGGATGGCTTTCACCGCCGGATAATTGTCGAATGTCTCCTTGCGATAGATGGCGTTCGCCGGCGGCCAGATCATCATGCCCATCGGCGAGAAGATCTTGCCCGACGGCGTCTTGAAGTTCTTCTCGTCCCACGGCGCGACCGCCTTGCCGCCGCCCTTGATCCACGCCTTCGCCTTCGCGACGATCTCGCCCTCCGGCGCGACCTCGTGCACGAGGTTCATCTGCTTTGCTTTCGCAGGTTTCCACGGATCGCCCTTGAACAGGAATTGCAGCGCGTCCGGCGTCGCCATCAGGCGCGGAATGCGCTGCGTGCCGCCGGCGCCGGGAAACAGGCCGACCTTCACTTCAGGCAATCCGACCTGCGTCTTCGCATTGTCGGCGAGCACGCGATAATGGCAGGCCAGCGTGATCTCGAATCCGCCGCCGAGCGCGACGCCGTTGACGGCCGCCGCCCACGGCTTGCCGCAGGTCTCGATGCGGCGGAACACTTTCGAGCCGCGTCCGGCCTGATCCATGAATTCCTTCATGGCGGCTTCTTCTCCGCGCGCCTTCACGGCGTCGGCGAATTGCTTGCCCGCGCCTTCCATCATCGTGAGATCGGCGCCGGCGCAGAACGCGTCCTTGCCCGACGTCAGCACGACGCCCTTGATCGTCTCGTCCTTCGAAACGTGATCGACGATCGCGTCGAGCTCATCCATGAGCTGCGCGTCGAGCACGTTCATCGGCTTGCCCGGCATGTCCCACGTCAGGGTCACGACGCCGTCGGAATCTTTCTCGAATTTGAAGTTCGTGAGGTTCATGTCCGCCTCCCTTAGACTCCCTCTCCCCGCCTGCGGGGAGAGGGCAGGGGTGAGGGGCTGGGTGATATGAGAAGAATGCGGGGAGCCCGGCCCCTCATCCGCTGGCGAAACCGGCTTCGCCGGTTTCCGCCGAGGTCGCGCTGCCTTCTCCCCGCGTCGCGGGGAGAAGGGGAAACCGTCAGACCCGTTCGATGATCGTCGCCGTGCCCATGCCGGCGCCGATGCACAGCGTAACGAGCGCCGTCTGCTTTCCCGTACGCTCGAGTTCGTCGAGCGCGGTCGAGACGAGCATGGCGCCTGTCGCGCCGAGCGGATGGCCCATGGCGATCGCGCCGCCGCACGGATTGACCTTCGCCGGATCGACGTCGAAGGCTTGCAGGAAGCGCAAAACGACGGAGGCGAAGGCTTCGTTCACCTCGAACAGGTCGATGTCGCCGATGCTCATGCCGGCCTTGGCGAGCAGCTTCTTCGTCACGTCGACCGGGCCGGTCAGCATGATCGCCGGCTCCGAACCGATGTTGCAGAACGCCCTGATTTTCGCACGCGGCTTGAGGCCCGATTTCTTGCCGGCTTCGGCCGAACCGATCAGCACGGCCGCCGCGCCGTCGACGATGCCGCTCGAATTGCCGGCGTGATGGACGTGGTTGATCGCTTCGACCTCGGGGTAGCGCTGGATCGCCACCGCATCGAAGCCGCCCTGTTCGCCCATCATGGTGAAGGACGGCTTCAGCGAGGCGAGCGACTGCATGTTGGCGTCGGGCCGCATGTGCTCGTCGTGATCGAGAATGGTGACGCCGTTGACGTCGCGCACGGGAACGACGGTCTTGCTGAAACGGCCTTCCTTCCAGGCCTGCGCCGCGCGCTTCTGCGATTCCACGGCGTAAGCGTCGACGTCGTCGCGCGAGAAACCGTATTTGGTCGCGATGAGATCGGCGGAGACGCCCTGCGGCATGAAATAGGCGGGGATGGCGATCGAGGGATCGACCGGCCATGCGCCGCCTTCCGATCCCATGCCGACGCGGCTCATGCTTTCCACGCCGCCGCCGATCGTCATCTCGTGCTGGCCGGACATCACCTGCGCGGAGGCGAAATTCACGGCGTCGAGGCCCGATGCGCAGAAGCGGTTGATCTGCACGCCGGGAACCTGGTCGCCGAGGCCCGCGGCGAGCGCGGCGGCGCGCGCGATGTCGGAGCCGGATTCGCCGACCGTGTCGACGCAGCCGAGGATCACGTCGTCGATCAGCTTCGTGTCGAGCCGGTTGCGCTCCTTGAGCGCGCGAAGCGACCCGGCCGCCAGCTGCAGCGTCGAGACCTCGTGCAGCGAGCCGTCCTCCTTGCCGCGGCCGCGCGGCGTGCGCACGGCGTCATAGATGAAAGCGTCGGGCATTTTTCCCTCCCTTATGGCGGCGCGCGATGGGCCGCTGGCGTTCGCTAACGCGCCCCTCACCGACAAGCGTGAGAGGAAACGAGAGCCGAATTCAAAACATCTCCGCCGGAAGCGACATCATCGTGTCGGCGCCGGTGACGATGCGGTCGAGCCGCAGGCCGGTTTCCGGCAGCATGCGTTCGGCGAAGAATTTACCGGTCGTGAGCTTGGCGTCCATCAGCACCGCCTGACTCGGCTCGCGCGCCTTGCGGGCGAGCGCGCCTTCCGCGATCTGCGCCCACATGAAGCCGAAACACACGAGTCCGAACAGATGCATGTAGTCGGTGGAGGCCGCGCCCGCATTGTCCGGATTCTTCATGCCGTTGGCCATGAGCCACATCGTCGCCTTCTGCAAATCGGCGAGCGCCTTGCCGAGCGGCGCGACATAAGGCTTCAGCGCGGCGTCGCCTTCCTTCTCCTTCACGTACTGGCCGACTTTCGTGAAGAAGGCCGTGATCGCGCGGCCGCCGTCCTTCGGCAGCTTGCGGCCGACGAGATCGAGCGCCTGGATGCCGTTGGCGCCTTCGTAGATCATGGCGATGCGCGCGTCGCGCACGAACTGGTCCATGCCGTATTCGCCGACATAGCCGTGGCCGCCGTAGACCTGCTGCGCCTTCACCGTATTGTCGAAGCCGACGTCGGTCAGCACGCCCTTCAGGATCGGCGTCATCAGCCCGAGATGGTCGTCGGCCGCCTTGCGCGCTTCCGGGTCGGGCGAGCGGTGGAGAATGTCGGCCTCGAGCGCGGTCCAGAGCGCAAAGGCGCGCGCCGCCTCGTTGAAGGCTTTCATCTCGAGCAGCATGCGCCTGACGTCCGGATGCACGATGATCGGATCGGCTGGCTTGGCCGCATCCTTAACGCCGGAGATCGAACGGCCCTGCAGGCGCTCGCGCGCATAGATCACGGCGTTCTGGTAGGCGACTTCCGATTGCGCGAGGCCCTGCGCGGCGACGCCGAGGCGCGCCTCGTTCATCATCGTGAACATGGCGGCGAGCCCCTTGTTCGGTTCGCCGAGCAGCCATCCCTTCGCGCCGTCGTAATTCATCACGCAGGTCGCGTTGCCGTGAATGCCCATCTTGTGTTCGAGCGAGCCGCAGGAGACCGCGTTGCGCGCGCCGAGCGCGCCGTCGTTCGAGACTTCGAACTTCGGCACGATGAACAGGGAAATGCCCTTCACGCCGGCCGGCGCGCCTTCGATGCGCGCGAGCACGAGATGGACGATGTTCTCGGAAAGATCGTGTTCGCCGGCCGAGATGAAGATCTTCTGTCCGGTGATGGCATACGAGCCGTCGCCGTTGGGAACGGCCTTGGTCTTCAGAAGGCCGAGGTCGGTGCCGCAATGCGGTTCGGTCAGGTTCATCGTGCCGGTCCATTGCCCGGCGATCATGCGCGTGCCGTAGAGCTGCTTCTGCTCTTCCGTGCCGTGCGCGAGAATGGCGGCGATCGCGCCCGACGTCAGGCCCGGATACATGGCGAAGGCCTGGTTCGCCGAAATCATGAATTCGCTGACGGCGTGCGCGAGCACGTGCGGCAGGCCCTGTCCGCCGTATTCGGGCGGCATCGGCAGGCTGATCCAGCCGCCCTCCGCATAGGCCTTCCACGCTTCCTTGAAGCCTTTCGGCGTCGTCACCGAGCCGTCGCTCGCGCGCTTGCAACCCTCGCGGTCGCCGGACAGGTTGATCGGCTGCAGGATTTCCTCGGCCACCTTGCCGGCCTCGTTCAGCACCGCCTCCACCACGTCGCGCGAGGCGTCCGCAAAGCCCGGCAGATTGCCGTAACGGTCGTAATGCAGCACGTCGTCCAGCAGGAACATGACGTCGTCGACTGGGGCGCGATAGGTCGGCATGGGCGGCTCCGGATGATGTTCGATCGCGGCGCGCCGGCTTTCCTCCGGACCGGCGTCGTCCAAGATAGTTTACATATAAACCGTGAGCGACGAGGCGTCAAGACTGATGGCCTTTGCGCTTTCGAAATGACCGTGACGGAGACTGCCGCCGGCGCTTTCCCGACGCGGACTGGCGCGTCGCCGACATGCGCACGCTGCGGCTGGCAAGAACCTTCGACGGCCTGCTCGCCTGGGACAGTTTCTTCCATCTCGCGCGCGCCGCCCAGCGCGCGATGTTTCCGGTCTTCGCCGCACACGCTGCGCCGGGCGCGCCGCTGATGTTCACGTCCGGCCCGCAGGACGGCGAGGCGATCGGCGCCATGTTCGGCGAGTCGCTCTACCACGCCAGTCTCGCCCCGCGGGATTATCGCAATCTGCTGGAGGCGAACGGCTTCGCCGTGGTCGCCCATGCCGCCGAAGATCCGGACTGCGGCGGCCACACCGTCTGGCTCGCGCAGCGCGCGGCCTGAGGCGGTCTACGCCACCGCGACGGCCGGCGCGTCCTTCATGCGCTCGTGCGTCGCGCGCAATTCGTCGAGCGCCTGATCGAGTTCCTCGCGTTTGCGTTCGAGCTGCACGATCTGCGCGAGCACCTGCGTTTCCTTCAACGCCAGCGCCGCGTCCTCCGGCGCTTCGTTCTTCGGCAGCATGGCGGCGATCTGCGTCAGCGTGAAGCCGAGCTTTTTCCCGCGCAGGATGGTTTCGAACCGCGCCCGCGTCGCCGCGTCGTAGAAACGAGAGACCCCGTGCCGGATCGGCTTGATGAGCCCGCGATCCTCGTAGAAACGCAACGCGCGCAACGTCACTTTGTAGGTGCGGGCCATATCGCCGATTGAAAACAGCCGCTCGATCGCGTCCCGTGCGGATACCTGATCCATGTGCCGCTCGCGTCCCTGATTTCGGCCGGGACCCCTCGCCCGGCGTACGCAAAGGAACGTGATTCGCGGTTGAATGCAACTAAAAATTGTAAATATTCAGTTGCAACCTCGGCGCGCATGTGTGCCGTTTGAGGTCGCCTCTTAACCCCGCGTTTACCATCTGCACTCGAAAGTGAATCCCGGGAACGGTAGGTTGAATCGCCGTCCGATTCGCGAGTCGCGTACCTGCTTAATTTCGATTTCTCAGCAGACCCGGCCATCGGGATACGGAAGACCTAATGAACAAGGCGGCCCCCTGGAACATCAAGGGCGTGGACAGCGAGACGCGCGACGCGGCGCGCGAAGCCGCCGAGCGCGAAGGCCTGACGGTGGGCGAATGGCTGAACGACGTCATCTCCGAACGCGCCGCCGGCGCGGAAGCGGAGGATGACGCCTTCGACGAAGAGGACGACGATCGGCTGAACGCAGTGTCCTCGCGCATCGCGCGCATTCGCGACACGGGCTTGCGGCCGAAGCGCCGCGCCGATGCGCGCGCGCCGCGCGCCCGCGAATTCGAAGAGGAGGAAATCGCGCCGCGCCGCGCGCGCGAAACCGACGATTTCACGCCGCGCCGTTCCCGCGACATGTCGCGCCGCGCGCGCGAACGCGAAGTGTCCTGGCGCGAGAGCGCGGACGCCGAAGCCTTGCTCGAGGACGCCATCGACGCCTTCGAGGCGCGCGTCAGCCGCAGCCAGGCCAAGACCGCGCGCACGCTCGCCGAGGTCGCCGAACTCGTCCAGAACTCCAATGCGCGCGGCGCGCGCGAGACGCACCTTCTGAAATCGATCGCGCGCAGGCTCGCCGATATCGAGAACCGCGTCGCCGTCGCCGACGACGTAAGCGACCGCCCCGTGCGCAACGCCATTTCGCGCATCGAAGGCCGTGTGGAGGACATCAAGCGCCGCGGCGACGGCGGCCAGTCCCGGCTCGGCGACATCGACGCCAAATTGTCAGAGATCGCCGCGCAGCTCGACAGGACGCCGGCCGACCGCTCGCCCGAAAACGCGCGGCTCGCGCGCATCGAGACGCAGATCGCCGCGCTCGCGACGCAACTCGAAAAGAACGCGACGCAGGCGGCCGCGCCCGCGCCGGCCATGTCGGCCGCAGCGCCCGGTCAGCGTCGGCCCTTGCTCGACGCCGTCTCGCAGATCGCCTTGCGGCAACGCGAACTCGACGGCGAGGGATGGACGCCGCCGCGGCGGATCGATCAGCGCCAGACGGCGGATGCTCGCCGCGCGCAGGGCGAGCTCGACACGCGCCTCAGCGGCTTGCAGGGCGATATCGCGCGCATGTCCGCGCATCTCGAAAAGATGCGCGAGGACGCAGCCGTCCGTGCGGCCGCGCCCGCCGACGGCTCGCTCGACAAGCTGCGCGCGGAAATCGCCGCCGTGTCGCGCGGCCTCAACGACCTCGCGCCGCGCGCCTCCGTCGCCGCGATCGAACGCAACCTGCGTCAGATGGCGGACCGCTTGGAGGCGATGCGCCAGGAGGCCGGCCGCGTCCAGGCGGCGACCCCGGTCGACCAGATCGCCGACGAATTGCGCGCCGGCATGCGCGAACTCGACGCGCGCCCCGCCATCGGCGCGCTCGAACGCGGCATGCGCGCGATTTCCGACAAGCTCGAAAACCTCGAGGCGCGCGGCGGCGTCGATCCGCAGACCGTGCGCGCCATCTACGATCAGACGCGCGAGGTGCGCGACCTGCTTTCGCGCGCAGCGACTGTGCCCGGCGAAAAGGCGCAGCGCGAACTCGCCGATCTCGCGCAGAAGATCCAGCAGACGGGCGGCGGCATCGCGCCCGGCGAAGTCGCGCGCATCATCGCCGACATTCGCGCCGTCGTGGCCGAAGGCGTCGGCGGCGACAATCTGCGCGCGCTCGAAAAGCGCATCGACCAGCTGTCGCATCGCATCGACGCGGCGCTGTCGGCCGACACGGGCGGCGCGCATATCGCCGCCTTCAGCGAACGGCTCGACAAGCTGCACCGCGCCGTCGCGCAATCGCTCGCAACCCCGCGTCAGCAACCCGCAGCCGACACGCATCATCTCGAAGAACTCGTGCGCGACCTCGCGACGAAGGTCGATCGCGCCGCCGATCCCAACGCCGGCCGCGACGAACTTCTCGCGCTACAACACCAGATCGAGAGCCTGTCGACGAAGATCGAACGTTCGAGCGGCGCCGACGAGACGGTCGTCTCGCTCGAGCGCATGATCAACGAATTGTTCGATCAGCTCAACGACAGCCGGCTCGCAGCGGTCGAGGCGGCCGAGGGCGCGGCCCGCAGCGCCGTGCGCGAAGCCATGGCGACCGCGCCGGCCGCCGTGGCGCCCGACACCAGCGGCCTCGTGCGCGAGATCGCCGATCTCCGTCAGATTCAGGACGTCGCCGATCAACGCACGCACGCCACGCTGAAGGCCGTTCACGAGACGCTCGAGCGCGTCGTCGATCGTCTGTCGACGCTCGAGGACGACATCGTCGAGAGCCGCACGCAGGATCGCCGCGCCGCGCCGGCCGCGCGCATCGAGGAGCGCCCGCTGCCGCCGCCCGCGCCCGTTGCGCCGCCCTCGCCGCCCGCGGGCGTGTCGATGAGCGCGGCCGCCGCGCTGGCGCGCAAGAAGGGGCCGCCGCCGGTCGAACAGCCGCGCGGCGCCGACCGCGCGGAGTCCAGCGCCGCGCCCGCGCACGACATTCTGATCGAACCGGGCGCAGGTCCGCGCGTCAGACCTCTCGCGGGCTCCGGCGACCAGGATCAGGCCGGCCGCTCCGCGCAGGCGAGCCTGATCGAAGCCGCCCGCCGCGCGCAGCGCGCCGTCAAGGCGGCCAGCGCAAGCCTCGACGCCCCCGAAAAGGCGCCGGCGATGGCGTCCGAGGGGCCGGCCAAGGTCAGCGCGCTCGCGCAGGCGCGGCTCGCGTACGAGCGCCGCCGCAAGCCCATCCTGCTCGGCCTCGCCGCGCTGGTGATCCTGCTCGGCGGCGCGCAAGTGGCGAAACTCGCGCTGGGCGGCGGCGCCGAGCCGGCGTCGGTCGCGCATCCCGCGACGCCGGCGAAGCCCGACACGAAGAACGTCTCGCAGGCGCCGGACGCGACCGCCAAGCCCCCGGTCGCGGACGCAGAGACCAAGCCCGCTGCGCCGGCCGCAGACGATAAATCAGCCGCGCCCGGCGCGCCTGCGCCGCAATCGAAATCACCATCGGCGTCGATCGACGCGGCGCCGCCGCCGGACAAGAGGTCGGAGGCCGCGACGCCGGCCGCGCCGGTCGTCGCCAACGCGGCGCCGAGCGAACCCGCGAAGGTCGATCCCACGCCCGTCGGCGCGATCAACACGAAGGCGCCCGACCCGGCCGTGGAAATGGCCGCGATCGAAACGCTCGCTGCGCGCGGCGACGCCGCCGCGCAATACGAACTCGGCGCGCGCCGCGCAGACGGCGTACGCACCGCCCGCAATCCGAAAGGCGCGGCGGAGATGTTCGAGAAGAGCGCGACGAAGGGTTTCGCCCCGGCGCAATACCGGCTCGGCGTCGTCTACGAACGCGGGCTCGGCCTTGCGCGCGACTCGATGCTGGCGAAACTCTGGTATCAGCGCGCGGCCGATCGCGGCAACGTGCGCGCCATGCACAATCTCGCGGTCTTGCTGGCCGACAACGACGGCAAGCCCGACTATGCCGGCGCGGCGAAATGGTTCCGCAAGGCGGCCGAGTACGGCGTGCGCGACAGCCAGTACAATCTGGCGATCCTCTATGCGCGCGGCATGGGCGGCCCGCAGGATCTCGTGCAATCCTACGCATGGTTCGCCGCCGCCGCCGCGCAGGGCGACGAGGACGCCGGCAAGAAGCGCGACGACATCGCCTCGCGGCTCGATCCCGCGTCGCTCGCCAGAGCCAAGAACGCCGTCGCCGCCTTCCGCCCGCGGCCGATCGACCCCGCGGTCAACGAAGTCGCGCCGCCGCCCGGCGGCTGGCAAGCGCTGTTGCCGCCGAAGGACGACAAGGCGCGCAAGCCGACCATGTCCCGGCTCTGACAAGAGCGCGGCGTCGGCCGCCGTTCCCGTATTCTGACAATGCCGCCCGTCGCGCGCGCCTGCGCGTCACACGCTCGCCGCAATCGCGCGGCGTCTTGTCATTCACGTCGCGATCGGGTCTATGTCGCCCCGCCGACAAGGGGGTTTCTGATGCGCGTTCGACTGGTTCTCGCTTTCGCGTCCGCAACTGCCTTCAACCTCGCTTGCGTAGCGGCGCCGGCGACGGCGGGCGGCCGGGCGCAGACCGACCGCATCGAACTCGCGCAAAACGCGCTTCAGCCGATTCCCAAGGCCAGCGATCGCCGCCGCGGCGAACTCGAAGGCTGGGACGACGCGAAGCCCGCAGCCAAGCCTGCCTCGAAGCCGGCGGCGAAAGCCGCGCCCGCCAGAAAGACGGCGACTGCCGCCAAGGCGAAGGCCAAACCCGCCGAAAAGGCCGCGCGCGATCGGGATGACGGCGGCTTGCCGCTGCCTTCGTCGCGCGAGGATAGCACCGGTTCGCCGGTCAGCTTCGACAAGAACGGCAATATCGGGACCGGCTTCAAGTTCTGAACGCGATACGGCGCGCCGTCGCCAGCATCTGCGCCGGAGACTGGCCCGCATCGAGCCGCCGCCAGGCGGGATGCGGATCGGCGCGCCGGATTTGCGCGTCCAGTACGCTCACGCTCGCGTCCGACGGGTCGTTGCGTCGCGCAGCCACGCGCGCTGCGAGCGCGTCGCGCGCGGCTTCGAGCCAGAGCCCCGTGAAAGGGACGCGCGCATCGCGCGCGACGTTCTCGATCGCTTCCGCGAGCGGTTTACGGTCGAAGACGGCGTCGGCGACCACGGCGCAGCCGGACGCGAGCGCGCGCGCGGCTTCGACGCGCATCTGCGCATAGACGCGCTCCGAAATTTCCGGCGCGTAAGCTTCCTGCGGCAGTTTTTGCAGAGCGTGGACGCCGTGCATGCGTTTGCGAATGCGGTCGCTCGAAACGATACGGGCGCCGGGCGCAGGGCCGAGCGCCGGCGCGAGCGCCGCGGCGAGGCTCGATTTGCCCGAGCCGGAAAACCCGCCGATCGCAACGAGACCGGTTGCGCGCGGCGCGAGCAGCCTTTCGGCGAGATCGAAATAGGCCTGCGCCTCGACGCGCGCTTGCGCTCGCTCGTCCGCGTCCGGCTCGCCGCGCGCCTGCGTCGCTGTGACATGCGCGCGGATGGAGGCGCGCACCGCCATGAAGAAGGGCAGGGCGGGCGCGCCGCCGAGTTCGTCGTTCTCGTCGAGATATCGGTTGAAGACGAGATTGGCGAGGTCGTCGCGGCCGCGATGGCAGAGGTCCATCAGCAGGAAGGCGAGATCGTAGAGCA
>JAGWTW010000025.1 GCA_028868735.1 Hyphomicrobiales bacterium
ACGATCGGCAAGTTCGGCCCGCAGGCGCTCGGCAATCTCGCCGGCCTGATCGCGACCTTCTATCTCACCGCCGCGCTCTTCGTCTTCCTCGTGCTCGGCGTCATCGCGCGCATCGCGGGTTTCTCGATCTTCAAGTTCCTTCGCTACATCAAGGACGAATTGCTGATCGTGCTCGGCACCTCGTCGTCGGAAAGCGCCTTGCCGCAGATGATGGAGAAACTCGAGCGGCTCGGCTGCTCGAAGCCGGTCGTCGGCCTGGTCGTGCCGACCGGCTATTCCTTCAACCTCGACGGCACAAACATCTATATGACGCTCGCGACGCTGTTCATCGCGCAGGCGATGGGGGTGCATCTGAGCTTCGGCGAGCAGCTGACCATTCTGCTGGTCGCGATGCTGACGTCGAAGGGCGCGTCGGGCGTCACCGGCGCAGGCTTCATCACGCTGGCCGGCACGCTGGCGGCGGTCCGGCCGGAACTGGTGCCGGGCATGGCGATCGTGCTCGGCATCGACAAGTTCATGAGCGAATGCCGCGCGCTGACCAACCTCGTCGGCAACGGCGTCGCCTGCGTCGTCGTCGCCTGGTGGGAGGGCGAACTCGACCGCAAGAAGCTCGACGCCGCCCTGTCGCTGGATGTCGACCCGTCCGACATGGAGACCGCCGTCACGACGGGCTGACCGGCCGTTGGACCGCTTGCGCGGTCCGGACGCCCCTGCTAGAACATTTAGAGAACATCTTTGGCGCGACCGTGCGTCTTTCCCTTGTGGACAAGCCCGTCGCGCCCGAAATTGCGAAATCATTTGCCAGCGGGGCGGGCTAGTGTGGCCGCTTCGAATTCAGCCGTGGAGAAGCGTCATGTCCGGCAGCGTCAACAAGGTCATTCTCGTCGGCAATCTCGGCCGCGACCCGGAAACCCGGACCATGCCGTCCGGCGACAAGATGGTGAGTTTTTCGCTGGCGACGACGGAATCCTGGCGCGACAAGAATTCCGGCGAGCGCAAAGACAAGACCGAGTGGCATAACGTCGTGATCTTCAACGAGAACCTCGGGCGCGTCGCGGAGCAATATTGCAAGAAGGGCTCCAAGATCTACATCGAGGGCCAGCTGCAGACGCGCGAATACACCGACAAGGACGGCAACCAGCGCAAATCGACCGAGGTCGTCCTGCAGCGCTTCCGCGGCGAGCTGACGCTGCTCGACAGCCGCAACTCCCGCGGCGGCGAAGAGGGCTCGAGTTTCGAGCGCTCGTCCGACCGCGGCGGCTCGTTCGGCGGCCAGCGCGGCGGCGGCAACGATCGTCGTCCGGCCGCGGTAGGCGGCGGCCGCTCGTTGGACCTCGACGACGACATTCCGTTCTGATCGGATTCCCTACGACAGTGCAACGACATGACAATCCTAAACTTCATTTCTAAAGAGGAATTGGACGATCTCGACGAAGACCCTCGCGTCGCCTTTATGCAACTCGTTAATATTGCGCAGAAAAGTCTTACCGAGCAGCTGTCGCGGTTTGACCCTCGCGAGGATTGGGATGACCGGAATGAACTTCGACATCGCTTTATGAACGTTGTCGTTGCGTCGGCCAAACGCTATGAGGTCGAACCTTTTCTGTCGTTACAGGTTCCGCGTCTCGCGGATTTTAACGAACAAGACCATCGGCAGTTCCAAGCAGACTTAGACCATTATGTGACCCAACTCGTGCTAGATCACGCAATGAGATCGAAGCAAGATTCCGTTGCGATCCTGCCCAGATCAAAAGACAATATTCGACGGTATGTTTTCGAATTGAAGCGATGCGTCGAGCAAGCTTCGATGAGCGACTCGAAGCGAGAAGCCTTATTGAGGCGGCTTGATGAGTTCGAATCAGAATTAGAGAAGCGGCGATTAAATCTGCTTGCTGTTACCCGATTGACCTTCGAGCTATTAGCGATTCCGGGAGCTTTATGGGCATCGGCTGAAGTCGCTCACAGATTGATTTCAAACTTTATGCAAACAGTTGCTGAATCGAAGACTGTTGAGACAGAATCTCAAAGGATTGCACCTGCGAGTAAGCCAAAAGCGCTTTCGCCGCCTCGAAATATTGAGACCACGCGCAAACCCGCCGCGGTCGGCGGCGGCCGCTCGATGGACCTCGACGACGACATTCCGTTCTGATCGGGCGCCGGTTCGAACAAAAAGGGCTCCGCAAACGCGGAGCCCTTTTTCGTTTCAGATGCCGGCAGCCTATTCCTCGGCCTTCGCCGGCTCCGCCGGTTTCGCGCGCACCGGGCGCGAGAGGAAGGACGGCATATGGTCGCCGAACCCGATCACCGCCGGGCCCTCGTCGCGGTCCTCGCGGCGCGGCCTGCGCTCGCGGCGGCCTTCGTGGCTCTGCGCCTCGCGCCCGCGGCTTTCATGCTCGTTGCGCGGACGGCGCTCGGGCCGATCGCGCCGCGGCTGCTCGGCGCCGGCTTCGACGACCGGCTGCTGCTCTTCGCCGTAACGCGCGGCCCGCGGCCTGCGCTCGTGCCGCTCGCGCCGCGGCCGTTCCTCGCGCTGTTCGCGCTCGGGACGGTCCTCACGCGCTTGCGGATTGGGGACGGCCGGTTCGAACGAGGCTTCGATGACGCCGGGTTCGCGTTTGTCGCGTCCGCGCGGACCGCTTTCGCGGTTGCGGTCGCGACCCCGTCGTGCGCCGCGCCGCTCGCCGTCCCGGCCCTCGCCGCGTCCGCGCCGTTCGTGGCGCGGCGTCTCGTCGGGCGGCAGTTCGTCCAGCTTGGGTCCGATCCAGTCGATTTCCCTGGCGATCAGCTTTTCGATCTGGTCGACGTATTTCGTGTCGTCCGCCGTAACGATCGTCAGCGCAGTTCCGCTCTTGCCGGCGCGGCCCGTGCGGCCGATGCGGTGAACGTAATCTTCCGAATGCGTCGGCACGTCGAAATTGAAGACGTGGCTGACATCGGGAATGTCGAGGCCGCGCGCGGCGACGTCCGAACACACGATGATCTGCACGTCGCCGTTCTTGAACGCGTCGAGCGAAGCCATGCGCGCGAGCTGATCCATGTCGCCGTGGAGCGCGCCGGCCGAGAAGCCGTGCTTGGCGAGCGATTTGTGGAGGATGGCGACGTCGCGTTTGCGGTTGCAGAAAATGATCGCGTTCTTGAGGTTTTCTTCGCCGCGAATGAGACGGCGCAGCGTCTCGCGCTTGGCGGCGTGGCCGTGCGAGGCGATCAACCCTTGCGTGATCGTGGACGCCGTCGTCGCTGCGCGCGCGACTTCGATGCGCACGGGATTGTGCAGGAATTGTTCGGTCAGCCGCGTGATCTCGGGCGGCATGGTCGCGGAGAAGAACAAGGTCTGGCGCGTGAACGGCACGAGCTTGCAGATCTTCTCGATGTCGGGAATGAAGCCCATGTCGAGCATGCGGTCGGCCTCGTCGATGACGAGGATTTCGATGCCTGTCAGCAGAAGCTTCCCTCGTTCGAAGAAATCGAGCAGGCGGCCGGGCGTAGCGATCAGCACGTCTGCGCCCCGCATGATCTTGGCTTCCTGATCGCCGAACGAAACGCCGCCGATCAGCAGCGCGACGTTGAGTTTGTGATTGGCGCCATATTTGGCGAAGCTCTCTTCCACCTGCGCGGCGAGCTCGCGCGTCGGCTCGAGAATGAGCGTGCGCGGCATGCGGGCGCGGGCGCGGCCCTGTTCGAGTCTGGAGAGCATCGGCAGCGTGAAGGCGGCCGTCTTGCCGGTGCCCGTCTGGGCGATGCCGAGCACGTCGCGGCCGCCGAGCGCATGCGGAATGGCCTGAGCCTGGATCGGCGTGGGGGTCGTATAGCCGGATGCCTCGACCGCCTGGAGGACCTTTTGCGAAAGGCCCAATTCGTTGAATTGCATCAAGTGTCCTGAATGCGGCGAAGTTTTTGAAAGAGCGCGCGCCGCTGATAATCTGCGCCGGAGTTGCGGAGGTCGGTAGACGTCGTCAGTGTGACCGCGGCATGCGGTCATGACCGGCTCCTCTGGAGCCCTCCTGTCATCCGCCGCCATGCAATATGCCGAAATTCCGGAAAGTCAAGGAATTCCGGCCTATGCCGGGCAGAACACACCGATTTGCCTGACAAATCCTTGCCTTGCCCGAGGCGACCTTTTGGAGGACATAGTGGGCGCGGACGTCGGTTCAAGTCGGAAAATGGCCGCTTCTGCCTTTATCGCCGCGAATCTGCCGCTGCGGCCCGTTCCCGGCCTTTCCGGCATTTCGATCCACACCGCCGTCTCCGGAAGCGGCTTGCGGCGACTGGCGGCCGGTCGAAATCCGTACTGGGCCTGGTGCTGGGCGGGCGGCCTGGCGCTCGCGCAACACCTGGCGGCGCGACCGGAAACCGTCGCTGGAAAAGGCGTCCTCGATCTGGGGGCGGGCTCGGGCCTGGTCGGCATAGCCGCGGCGAAAGCGGGCGCCCGCGCGGTTCTGGCCGTCGACGTGGACGAGGACGCCGTCGCCGCGATCGAACTCAATGCGCGCGCCAATCGCGTGTCGCTCGCCGTGCTTCACGACGATATTCTCGATGACGTTCCGCCGCCGGTCGATGTCGCGCTTGTCGGCGATCTCTTCTACGATCGCGACGTTGCCGCGCGCGTCACAAGATTCCTCGACGCGTGCGTCGCAGCCGGAACGCGCGTCTATGTCGGCGATCCATTTCGCGCGTTCCTGCCGCGCGAACGGCTGAACTTGATCGCCTCCTATGCCACGCGCGACTTCGGATTGCGCGACGACGAGGAAATGACGGCGGCCGTCTTTTCCTTCGTCGCGAATTCCGCTTGAGTGCGGCGAAGGAGATTTCGTCATGCGTCAAACCATCGTGTTCGTGCCGGGCTTCAATTGTACGGCCGCCCTGTGGGCGCCGCAGATCGCCGCATTCTCCGATCGTTACGATTGCCGCATTGCCGATCACACGAAATCCGACACGATGTCCGGCGTCGCGCAAGACGTTCTTCGCGCCGCGCCCGAGCAGTTTCTCCTGTGCGGGCTATCCATGGGCGGCTACATCGCTTTCGAAATCATGCGGCAGGCGCCGGGCCGCGTCTTGCGCCTGGCCTTGCTCGATACGCAGGCGACGCCGGAATCCGAACAGCAGAAGATCAATCGCGCCGAGCGCATCAGGGCCGCGAGAGAGGGCGGCATGCTGGGCGTCGCCGACCTGCAATGGTCGCAACTCGTTCACCCCGCGCGCTATGAGGACGAACATTTGCGTTCGATCCAGCGGAAGATGGCGGTCGATACCGGCTTCGAAGCTTTCATGCGGCAGGCGCTGGCGATCATGCACCGTCCGGATTCGCGTCCGGGCCTGGCCGACATCGCCTGTCCGACGCTCGTTCTGACCGGCCAACAGGATCAGCTCACCCCCCCCGAAAAGGCGCGCGAGATGGCGGACGGGATTGCAGGCGCGAAGCTCGTCGTGCTGCCGGATTGCGGGCATTTGTCAACGATTGAGAAACCACGAAGCGTGAATGCCGTTCTGGCGGAATGGGCCGCCTGAAGCGCGGAGTCCCTTTTATAGAGCGTTAAGCGCTTGTCCTGTATGTCTTATTTCGCCGTTCCTGGCTGGGCGGCGAGGCTGGGACGTATGACGAAGATTAGGTCGGGCCGCCGTAATCCGGCCTTCACGCGTTTTCTACGCGCCGAACGCGGGAGCGTCGCAATCGTGTTCGCCGCGGCGCTGACGGCCATCTCGCTCGTCGTCGGTGGAACCGTCGATTTCGCGCGGATCGTAAGAGCGCGGGACGCCCTGCGTCAGGTCGCAGACAGCGCCGCGCTCGCGGCCGCGCAAACCGCCGCCCGCCAATATGCGGCCGGTACCCCGTCGTGGAAAAACGCCGGCGTGTCCGCGGGCCAGTCGACCTTCGACGCGCAGACGCACTCGCTGGCCGGGGCGACCGTCGGGGCTCCGACCATTTCGATCGCGCAAAACGGCCTTCAGGTGACAGCGCAGCTCTCCTACAGCGGCACGTTCCCGCTGACCTTCGCGCGCCTTCTCGGAATTTCGAACGCGAACCTTTCCAGTTCCGTCACCGCGACCTCGACCTTGCCGCAATATGTGGATGTGCACATCGTCGTCGACGTCTCGCAATCCATGGGGATCGGCGCTACAGCGGCGGACCAGCAAACCCTGCAGAGCGCGATCGGCTGCACGCTCGCCTGCCACATCACGGATAATGTCGGCGACACCGACAATCTCGCTCAGGCGCGCGCCTCCGGTGCGATCCTGCGTATCGATGCGGTCAAGAGCGCGATCGTATCCGCTCTCCAAGGTCTCAACGGCGCGGCTTTGGGCGCACAGGCCCGCTTTGCGATCTACACGATGAGCAACAACCTCACGCAAGTCTATCCGCTGCAGTCGGGCCTCGCCGGCGCCATCGCCGCGATCCAGGGCATCGACCTGACGACAGCGAACCAGCAGGGCGGCACCAACGTCACCTATAGCTTGCAGCAGCTGTCATCATTACTTCCTGCCGCCGGAACCGGATTGAATCCGGGTTCGCCGCGCGGCGTCGTCATGCTGCTGACGGACGGGGTGCAGGATTCGACCTACGAGCTCTATGCAAACGGATCGTCTCCTCCGTTCGACCCTTCGACCAAAGATCCCAATTTCGTCCTGTATGCGCCATATGCGGATTTCTCCGGCTTCGTCGGAGATCCCGTCTTGCAGGGAATTGACCCTTTGCAATGCAGCACGATCAAGTCGAAGGGCTACACGATGCTGACGCTGTACGCCTCGTATGTCGTACCGGCGGTATATCGCTCCGCCGATCAGCCGCGGCTCGATTTCATCACCAATTCGATCCTGCCGTCTCTTTCGGGCAACATGGCCGCGTGCGCGAGCGGAACGAACTACGCCTTCGTCGCCAGCGATCCCGTCGACCTTACCGCCGCGGTCACGAACATGATGAAATCGATCAGCCTCGGCGGGCTTGCCCTAACGCATTAGCGCGGGACTATTTCGCGGCGCCGGTGCAGGGATCGAGCACCGTCTGGCCCGCCTTGCCGCGAATGCTGGCGGTCGGCGTGTAGTCGATCCGCGGGGTCTTGCCGAGATAGGCGTAGAGCGCTGAACTGCGGTCGCGCGAAGCGAAATCGAGATAGCGTGCGCCGATCATGCTCGCCAGAGCGATGGCGCCCGCAGCGACAGCAAACCGCTGCACCGCTACGCCATGCCTGTCGTCGAGCAAACGGCGGACCGGACTCATGCAATCTTCCCCTCGTTGCCGGCAGTATCGGCCAACGTGGTAAAGAGAATGTGAACCGCCTCAGCTTCCGCGCGGCGGCATCATCCGCAGGATGGCGTTGTCTCGCAGCCGGAACTGATGCCAGAGCGCGGCCGCGACATGGCCGACGGCGAGCGCGGCCAGCGCATAAGCGGCGTAGCTGTGAATCTCCGTCGCCAGATGCACCGTCTCGCGCGGCGCCTTCGCGAGCGGCGAGGGAATCGCAAACAATCCGAAATCAACGCCGAATCCACGCGTGAACAACGGCGCGAATCCGATCAGGGGAACGAGGATCATCGCCGCATAGAGCGCGCCATGCCCGATTCGCACGGCGCTGGTTGCGAGCGCGCTTGCGCCGGGCAGGGGACCGGGCGGCGGACGACGAACGCGCCAGGCGAGCCGCACCAGCGCGATCAGCAAGACCGAGACGCCTATCAGCGCATGCGTGTTGAGCCAGGCCGGGTACCAGGCCTTCGGCGGGGCGTCGATCAGAAGCCCCATTGCGAAGCCGATGACGATCAAAATCGCCGCAGCCCAGTGCAGGACGCGCGCGACGGCGTCGTAGCGGTCTATCCGGGGTGACGGGCGGGTCGGGTCTTTCATTGCGCAGCTCTCACAATCTTGTGGACCAAACTCACGAGGTCTCGCGAAGGCCTGCCTCGAAGCGCAGCCCGCGCCAGAGCTCGGTCGGAAGCATAACGCCTTCGCGCGAAATGCGTTCACGTTCGCGCCTGCGTCGATCGCCGGGCAGCCGCACGCCCGGCAGAGCGCGCAATTCGGCGAAGAAGCGCTCACCGTGAGCGCGCCAACCCTCGGGGTCGCCGAACCGGTCCGGATCGAAGGCGATCATGAGCACGCCGCCGTTCGGCGGCCCGGTATTCTCGAGCGCCCCGCGCGCGGCCTCTTCCCGGCCCGCTTCCGGGCTGGTCGGCTGGCCGATCAATACGCCCGCGAGCAACTCCACCATCAGCGCGATGGAGGATCCCTTGTGGCCGCCGAACGGCGATTGCGCGCCGAGCAGAATTTGCGCGGGATCGCGCGTGGGCGCGCCGTCCGGCCCGACGCCCGCGCCCTCTGGCGCAAGCCTTCCGTCGCGCGCCGCGATCTGCAATTCGCCGCGCGCGGTCGCGGCCGAGGCCTGATCGAACAGGAAGCCGCCGTCCGCGGTCGGAAACCCGAAAGCCATCGCATTGGTGCCGAAGAAGCGACGGTTCGCGCCCGCCGGCGCGACGAAGGGAACGTAGGCCGTGCAACAGAGCGCGCCGAGCCCGCTTTCGACGAGCGGTTCGATATCGACCCAGAGCGCGGAAAAGTGATGGACGTTGGTGATTGCGGCCGCCGCGATCCCGCTTTCGCGCGCCATGTCTGCGATCTTTTCGCGTGCAATCGCAGTCGCGAGCGGGGAGAGGGCGCGCCCGCCGTCGATGCGCACGACGCCCGGCGCGAGCCGCGCCGCCGCCGGCGCGACGTCGCCACGCGCCTTGCCGCATCTCAGCGCCGCGAGAAAGCCGGGCAGCCGAAACAGGCCGTGGGAGGCGCAGCCGTCTTCCTCGGCCCGCGCTAGAACTTGCGCGGTCGCCCGCGCATTGGCGTCGTCACAGCCGGCGCGGCGTAAGGCGGTTTCGGCGACAGCGCGGATTTCCGCCGGCGAAACAAGAACAATTGCGGTTTCGGCGTCCATTCGCATCGTTTAGAGCCTCGGCCGCGCATTGCCAAAACGCAGCGGGATATATCTGCTTGGACATTATCGAACGCTCGGCGCTGTGCGAAACCGGGCAAGCCTTGGAGGGCCGACAATGGACGGGACGAAAACAGTCAGCGCCGCCGCTATCGCGACGCCTCATGCGCAAAAATATCTCGTGCAGCTTTGCAAGCATTTCCAGCACAAGCGCCCGGCGACCTGGGGCGACGACAAGGGAAAGATCGAGTTTACGATCGGCGATTGCGATCTCGCCGCCGAGCCGTCGACGCTTCACATCACGGCGAGCGCGACGTCGGCCGAAAACCTGCCGCAACTCGAAGACGTGATCGCGCGGCATCTCTTGCGCTTTGCGTTTCGCGAGGAGTTGAAGATCGAGTGGAAGCGCGAGAGCTGAGACGCTCGGGCGCGTCTCAACCGCCCCGCTGCGACTGAAGTTCGACGACGGCTTTTGAGCGGTTTCGGACATCGCACTCCCTCTCCCCGCTTGCGGGGAGAGGGCCGGGGTGAGGGGCCGGGCGAGGTGGAGAGATCGCGCCGCTCCCTGTTATCCCGGCCGAAGCGAAGCGGAGAGCCGGGATCCAGCGTCTTCTTGATCTGCCTTCTGGATCCCGGATCGCATTCGGCGTCCGGGATGACAATTTTCACTCCCCGCCCTAGCTGGCGTAAAACGCCCTCGACGCCGCTCACACGTCGATAATATCCTGCTCCTGCGCAAACGCGGCGCGCTCCTGAATGAAGGTGAACCGCGCCTCGGGCTTGTTGCCCATCAGGCGTTCGACGGAATCCGCCGTCTCGTCACGGTCTTCCGGCGCGATCATCACTTTCAAGAGCGTGCGCTTGCGCGGATCCATCGTCGTTTCCTTGAGCTGGCCCGGCATCATTTCGCCAAGGCCCTTGAAGCGCGAGACGTCGATCTTGCCCTTGCCCGTCAGAACCTTTTCCGTGAGTTCTTTCCTGTGCGCGTCGTCGCGCGCATAGACGGTCTTCGTCCCTTGAGTCAGCTTGTAGAGCGGCGGCGCCGCCAGAAACAAATGGCCTTCGTCGATCAGGCGCGGCATCTGCCGGTAGAAGAAGGTGATGAGCAGCGAGGCGATATGCGCGCCGTCGACGTCGGCGTCGGTCATGATGATGACGCGCTCGTAGCGCAGGTCGTCGTGTCGGTACTGCGCGCCGACGCCGCATCCCAGCGCCTGCACGAGATCGCCGATCTGCTGGTTCGCGGCGAGCTTGTCGCGCGTCGCCGAAGCGACGTTGAGGATCTTGCCGCGCAGCGGCAGCACCGCCTGGCTCGCGCGGTCGCGCGCCTGCTTGGCCGAACCGCCTGCCGAATCGCCCTCGACGATGAAGAGTTCGGAGCCGGCGGCGCCCGCATTCGAGCAATCCGCGAGCTTGCCGGGCAGCCGCAGCTTTCGCGTCGCCGTCTTGCGCGCAACGTCTTTTTCCGCGCGGCGGCGCAGACGTTCTTCGGCGCGCTCGATGACGAAATTCAGAAGCTGCGTCGCTTGTTGCGGCGAACCTGCGAGCCAGTGGTCGAAAGCGTCGCGCACCGTCGCCTCGACGATGCGCGACGCCTCGACCGTCATCAGGCGGCTCTTGTTCTGGCCCTGGAATTCCGGCTCGCGGATGAAGACCGAGATCATCGAAGCCGTCTGGCCGACGACGTCGTCGCCCTGCAACTGGCTCGCCCGCTTCGTCTGGCCGATGCGGTCGGCGTGATCCTTCAGACCGCGCAAGAGCGCCAGTCGAAAGCCCGCTTCATGCGTGCCGCCGTCCGGCGTCGGGATCGTGTTGCAATAGGAATTGGTGAAGCCGTCGTCGGCCGGCAGCCAGCAGATCGCCCATTCCAGCGAACCATGCCCGCCTTCGCGTTCGACCTTGCCGGCGAAAGGTTCGGGCGTGACCGTATCCTTGCCCTCGATCTCGCGCGCGAGATAATCCTTCAGGCCGCCGGGGAAGCGGAACGTCGCCTCGGCCGGCGTGTCCGTTCCTTCGACCAGCGCAGGCGCGCATTTCCAGCGGATTTCGACGCCGCCGAACAGATAGGCTTTCGACCGCGACATGCGGAACAGCCGGGCAGGGCGGAAATGCGCCGATTTGCCGAAGATCTGCGGGTCGGGATGGAAGCGCACCTTCGTGCCGCGCCGATTGTTGACGCGTCCGAGCGTCTCCAGTTTCGATGTCGGAAGTCCGCGCGAAAAAGCCTGGCGGTAGAGCTGCTGGCCGCGCGCGACTTCCACTTCGAGCGTGTCGGACAGCGCGTTGACGACCGAGACGCCGACGCCGTGCAGGCCGCCCGAGGTCTGATAGGCGCCGGAATCGAATTTGCCGCCGGCGTGCAGCATGGTCATGATGACTTCGAGCGCCGACTTCTTCGGGAATTTCGGATGCGGATCGACCGGCATGCCGCGCCCGTTGTCGGTGACGGTGACAAAGCCGTCGCCGTCGAGATCGACCTCGATGAAGGTCGCGTGGCCAGCCACCGCCTCGTCCATCGAATTGTCGATCACTTCCGCGAACAGGTGATGCAGCGCGGTCTCGTCCGTGCCGCCGATGTACATGCCGGGGCGGCGCCGGACCGGCTCGAGCCCCTCCAGCACCTCGATCGAGGCGGCAGTGTAGCCAGCCTCGCCGGGCGTGCCGCTCCGGGCGGGTTCCTTTTTTGCGGGGGCGGACGCGACCTTTCGGACCGCGCCGCCGAACAGATCGTCGCTGCGCGCCATGCCGCCTTTTATGCTGATTCGGGCCATGCCTCTCTATGCCAGATTTACGCCTGCCATGCGAACGAAACGGAAACGGCGGATCGTGTAACCTTGATCCTTATGGTTGCCAAATCATGTGCGGTTCCGCTTCCGCTTCAAGGCATTGCGCGGGCGAGACGCGGCGGGCACTGTGCCTGCGCGCCGCAAATTGACCGCCCGGAAGCCCTATTCGATGAACGCGCTCGATCCACAGCCGGCGTCGCAGCCTGCCGCCGGCCCGGCGCAGGCTCTGTCGCCCGCCGGTTGGCGGCCACATCGCC
The DNA here is from genome assembly GCA_028868735.1 of Hyphomicrobiales bacterium. Lineage (GTDB taxonomy): Bacteria > Pseudomonadota > Alphaproteobacteria > Rhizobiales > Beijerinckiaceae > JAJXWB01. The sequence goes on from JAGWTW010000025.1 coordinate 11,953, forward strand.
TGCACGCGCTCGACCGCGACTGGCCGGAAACCAACTGCGATCTCGACCTCTGGATCGAACTCGCCCAGGCGCGGGGCGGCGAGGCTGAGGCGATCCTCGGATTTACGGCGTCCCAGGATTTCCAGTCGGACCAGTTCGATCTCCTCGTGCCGCCGAAGGAGGAGCTCGAACGGTTTTTCGGCGCGGTCGTGCGCCCGCTCGCGCTCTACGAAAAATTCGAGGACCATTTCGTCCGGCGCATATCGGACGGCGGTTTCGTCCTGTTGGAGACCGACGCCTGTTATCTGCCGGACGCGGCGGGCGTCGCCTACCGTCGCCGTCACGTGAAATCCACGATCGCCATCGCCGCGATCCGTCCGGCCGAACGGACGCTCGACTACTTCCACAATCTCGGCTTCTGGCGGCTCGAGGGCGACGATTACGACATGGTCGTGCATCGGCCGCCGCATTTGCAGGGCGATGAAATCATCCCGCCCTATGCCGAGGCGATCGTTTTCGACCGCGAGCCGCTGCGGGGCAGGGCGCTGCGCGCAGCCGCGCGTGAGCGGCTCGCCTTGCGCCTGTCGCGCGCGCCGCGCCGCGACCCGGTAGCGGCCTTCGGCGCATCCCTGGCGCCGCGGATCGCCGCCCTCGCCGGCAAGGGCGCGCACGCCTTTCACGATTGGGCGTTCCACACGCTGCGCCAGCTGGGCGCGAACTTCGAACTGCTGGCCGACCATCTCGCCTGGCTGGAGGCCGATGCGTTCGAGCCCGCCGTGATCGCATGCAAGCAGGTCTCGGCCGGCGCCAAGACCTTGCAATTCCAGCTCGCCCGCGCCGTTGCGCGTGGACGTACGCCGAATGCGGACGCGATTGTTGCGGACCTTTCGCGCGCGCGCCTGACGGCGCTGGCGGGTGTGGACGCGAGCCTGAGACGGTTGCGTTGACCTCGCCTTAAAGCTCACGCGGTATCGTTCGCTTTGGAAAGAACCCGGACTTGTCGTGGCCGCAAATCTCACCATCGTCATCTGCCTCGACCACGCCTCGGTGACCGGCGGTCAGGCGAAGGTCGCCTTCGACAGCGCAATCGGCCTGAAGGCGGCCGGCCACCGTCCGATCGTCTTCGCCGCGGCCGGACCCGTCGATCCCCTTCTGCGCGACAACGGCGTCGAGGTCGTCTGCCTCGGTCAGACCGACCTGCTCGGCGCGTCGTCAAAACTGAAGGGAGCGGCGCAAGGCGTCTGGAATTTCGAAGCCGCGCGCGCGCTGCGCACGCTCCTCGCTGGGCTGCCCGCCGACAGCACAATCGTGCATGTCCATGGCTGGGCCAAGGCGTTGTCGCCTTCGATCGCGCCGGCGATCCGCGCCTCCCGCCTCCCGGCGATCTTCACGCTGCACGATTATTTTCTGTTTTGTCCGACGGGCGGCTTCTACGACTATCGGGCGCACGAATTGTGCGCGCGTCGTCCGCTCGGCCTGTCGTGCCTCGCGACGAATTGCGACGCCGTCAGCATGACGAGGAAGGTCTGGCGCAGCGGTCGCCTCGCATTGGCCAACGGCATAGCGGGCCTGCGCGGACTGTTCTCGGATTTCGTCTGCATTTCGAACGTGCAGCGCGACATCATCGCGTCCTATCTCCCGACGGATGCGCGCACGCATCTCATCTCGAATCCGATCGCGGCAAGCGACCATGGCCGCAAGAGCGACCCCGCGGCCGGCGAGATCATATTTGTCGGGCGCTTGTCGCCGGAGAAAGGCCCGCTGCTGTTCGCCGAGGCCGCAGAGAAGATCGGGATGGTTCCGACCTTCGTCGGCGACGGGCCTGCGGCCGCTGAGCTTCGCGAGAAATTTCCGCGTGCGCGCATCCTTGGCTGGCAGACGCCGGAAGCGGCGCGCGAGAAGCTCCGCGCCGCGCGCGCGCTGGTTTTTCCGTCGCGCTGGTACGAAGGCCAGCCGTTGACTGTGCTGGAAGCAAAGGCCGCGGGCACGCCGGTCATCGTCTCGGATGTCTGCGCAGGTCGCGAAGAGATCGTCGACGGTCGGACGGGACTGTGGTTTCGATCTGGCGACGTCGACGATCTCGCGCGCGCGTTGACCGCAATGGCCGACGACGCGACCGTGAAAAAAATGTCGGACGCCGCCTACGCGGCCTACTGGCGCGATCCTCCGACATTGGAGCGCCACGTAGAGCGTTTGCTCGAGGCCTATCGCGGCATGCTGTCCGCCGCGCCCGGGATCGCGTCGGGCGGGAGCGCTGGAAGACCGGCATGCGTCTCGCCGTAAACGCGCGCGTAACCGCATTTTCGATGGGCGGTCAGCAACGCGTGACCGCCGAAATTCTCAAACGTCTCGGCGCGGTGGATTCCGTCGCGCCGTCCCGGCCGCTTGGCGGCGTACGCGGCCACGCGTGGGAGCAATTCGCATTGCCGATGCTGACAGCGGGCAAGCTGCTGTGGTCGCCCTCGGCGACGGGTCCGGTCGTCAAGCGCGATCAGGTCGTGACGCTGCACGACGTCGCCTTCCTGGATCACCCCGAATATTTTTCCGCCAATTTCGTGCGCGCCTACCGCGCCATCCTGCCGCCTCTGGTAAAGCGCGCTGCGAAAGTGGTGACGGTTTCGAAATTCTCGCGTCGCCGCATCGCGGAGGCTTACGGCCTCGACGAAGACTCGATCGAGGTCATCGGCAATGGCGTCGGATCGCAATTTCGGCGCTATGACCGGACGGAAATCGACGCGACGCGGGCGGCGCTCGATCTTCCCGCCCGTTACATTCTCCTGCAAGCGACGTCGGACCGAAGAAAAAATCTGGCGGGCGCGCTCGCGGCCTGGGCGCGCGCGTTGCCGCGACTTCCGGACGACCTGCATCTCGTCGTCTCCGGAAATCTCGCGCGCGCGCATGTCTTCGGCGACCATGGCCCCATCGGCGATGCGCCGCGCGCCAAACTGGTCGGATTCGTTGCGGACGAACATATGGGACCGCTGATGGCCGGCGCGGAGACCTTCCTGTTCCCCTCGATCTACGAAGGGTTCGGGCTTCCGATTGTGGAGGCCATGGCTTGTGGCGCTCCGGTGATCACAAGCGCCGCCACCGCAACGCAGGAGATCGCCGGAAACGACGCTCTTCTGGTCGACCCGATGTCAGCGGAGGCAATTGCGCAGGCCATCGTACGGCTGGCGCATGACGCTGCATTGCGTTCGGACCTGTCGGCGCGCGGCGTGACGAGAGCGAGCCAATTTTCCTGGGACGCCGCGGCCGAACGCTATCGCGAACTGTTTCGATCTCTCGGCGCCGAGCTCTGAGTCAGGCGACTGCGGTCCGCGACGTCTCAGACTCGCTTCGGCGTGGCGGGTCGGCGCGATGGTCGGCGAGTTGCGATTTGAGCCGCGCCAGTTCCTCGTCGCTCAGGTCCTCGACTGCGATCAGCTTGTTGCGCGCGTCGGCGACCGCGCGGATCAGTTCGTCCAGCTTGAGTTGCACCGCGGCAGTATCGCGGTTCTGGGTCGCCTGAATGAGGAACACCATGAGGAAGGTGACGACCGTCGTCCCCGTGTTGATGACGAGTTGCCAGGTGTCGCTATAGTGGAACAGAGGGCCGGTAACTCCCCAGACCAACACAACGGCGGCCGCAAAACGAAAGCCGACGGACGCCCGCAATAAGCCGCCGTGCGGTTTGCGAGCAGCCGAAACCACTCCGGTTTCCTGCTAGCCCCTGTACTGCCGATCGCCGTAGCTGGAAGCCTTCCGCCCATGGTCGCATCTCCGCCGAGACAGGCAAAGCCGCTCCATAACGTAAGTGGTAGGCGGAAGTTCCAGCGTCGTCTTTACGGAAGCTTCAATGATAGGCGCCATGCTGCTCCAATGGGCACAACGTCGGCCACGAATGTTTCTCTCGAACGCTGCGCGAAGGCCGCAGGCTTTGCCGCGGTGTCCAGTCTCGACGATGAACCGGTGCGGCGAACGTCGCGCCGCGCTGGCTCGAAAATTTCGTTATGGCGCGCGATCCTGACGCTTGTCTTCATCATGGCGTAAGCGTTTGGCGCGGACCGGCTTGGGCGTTTTCGCCGCTACGGCGCGGCGCACGCCACCCGCGGCCTTGAAGCTGACGGATTTGCGGGCGGCGATGGGATATTCCTCGCCAGTCTTTGGATTCCGCCCGACGCGCGCGCCCTTGGACGACACTGCGAAATTCCCGAATCCCGTCAGCATGACCTTGCCGTCCTGGATCAGCGCGTCGACAATCTCCTGCAACACTTCGTCGACAAGTTTGCGGGCCTGCTCGCGCGTGAGGCCGGGCGTAGTCCAGTAGACTTTGTCCGCCAATTCGTTTCGACCGACCGAGCCGAGCGGCTCACGGTCAGGATTTGCGACATGGGACATAGATTCAAACCGTTCGTTGATGCGGGCGGCCGCAAGCGGCGCGCAGACGCGCTGGAGTCGCCTCCAATGAACGAAGTGGTCTGGCCGGCTCCCCTTCGGCCTGCGGAGACTACGGCGTCGCAATACGCTGCGCGAGCCCGAAAGGCAGTCGCGCATCATGACGAAAGTCACTTGTGCGTGAAGATGAATCGGGCAGCATCACTGCGAGCGGAGGTCGGCCTGACTCCGTTTGCGGAAAGCGACAGGGGACCGCCCGGTCCACCGCCTGAATGCGGCCGTGAACGGCGGCGTCGCCGAATAATCCAGCATTTCTGCGATCGCGCCGACGGGCGCGTCTGATTCCGACAATAGCCTTCGCGCCATTTTTTCGCGGACGATCTCGAGCAACTGCGAGTAGGTCACGCCTTCTGCAGCGAGCGCGCGTTGCAGCTTCTTCACGTTCCAGCCGAGCGAGGCGGCGACGAATTCGATCGTACAGAGCTTGCTGCCGAAAGCCGATGTGATCGCCACCGAAACGGTCGCAGCGACTGTCTGGTCACAGATCGGCATATTTCGAATTCGGCTGCGTATGTAATGGTCCACCACCGGCTTCAGCAGCGTGAGATTGCCTTTCGCCTTGTAGTTCAAATAGCGGCGCGGCAGGACGATTTCATTATATCGGGCGTTGAATTCGACGCCCCCCTCGAACACGCGACGATGATACGAAAGGTCGGCAGGCGCGTCGTGACGAAAGCGTGCGATGGCGCATCTTTCGGATATGCCGCTGACGCGCCGCACGAACTCGAACATCATCGCTTGCAGCCGCTCTGTGAACTGCCGCGGCTCGGTTTCGAAATAGGGGTAGAAGCAGCGCAAATAGACGACGTCCTGTTCGGCGTCGTCGATCAATTGCAAGCTCGCGCCATTGCAATGGATCCGCCAATATCCGAGCCCGGCCTCGATCCATTCGCCGAGCGTTTCGACAAAATGCGCGAGGTGGATGAGTGCGCCGAGGCGAGAAATTCCCTCTTGCGCCGAGACGCAAACGATCTCCAGAGCGAGCGATGGACGATCGAGTTCGTCCGCGGCCATCTCGAGCATCCGGCAGTAGCGCGGGAGCGAAATCAGTCCGTCGAAATCGTGAAGGCACTCCGGCGGAAGGCCGACTTTTTCAACGAATTTCCGAGGGTCGCCGCCCGCGGCGCGAACTGCTTCCGAAAAGCCGCCCATCGCGGTTGCGCGAATGTATGGTTCGCGCGCCTCGATGCGGGAGGACATCAGCGTCGCAGGCGGCAAGGAATGATCCCCGGCGCGGGAAAATTGACGATGAAGAAACACTAGCGCGCGGTCCGCGCGTTTGCAAAGTCCTTTGCGCAACGATCGGCGGCATCGGACAAAAAAAGGGCGGCCATGCGGCCGCCCTTCGAATTGCGCGGATCGCAGCGTTCAGCAGCTGTAGTACATATCGAACTCGATGGGATGCGGCGTCATTTCGAAGCGCATGACGTCCTGCATCTTCAGCTCGATGTAGCTGTCGATGAAATCGTCGTTGAAGACGCCGCCGGCCTTCAGGAACGAACGATCCTTGTCGAGGTTGGAGAGCGCCTCGCGCAGCGAACCGCAGACCGTCGGGATCTTCTTCAGTTCCTTCGGCGGCAGGTCGTACAGATCCTTGTCCATCGCCGCGCCCGGATCGACCTTGTTGGCGATGCCGTCGAGGCCGGCCATCAGCATGGCGGCGAAGGCGAGATACGGGTTCGCCGTCGGATCGGGGAAGCGGACCTCGACGCGCTTGGCCTTCGGGTTCGATGTATAGGGGATGCGGCACGACGCCGAGCGGTTGCGCGCCGAATAGGCGAGCAGCACCGGCGCTTCATAGCCCGGGACGAGACGCTTGTAGCTGTTCGTCGACGGATTGGTGAAAGCGTTCAGCGCCTTCGCGTGCTTGATGATGCCGCCGATGTACCACAGGCATTCCTGGCTGAGGTCGGCATATTTGTTGCCGGCGAAAACAGGCTTGCCGTCTTTCCAGATCGACTGGTGGACGTGCATGCCCGAGCCGTTGTCGCCGAAGATCGGCTTCGGCATGAAGGTCGCCGTCTTGCCATAGCTCTGGGCGACCTGATGGATGCAGTATTTGTAGATCTGCATGTGGTCGGCCATCGTGACGAGCGTGTCGAACTTCATGCCGAGTTCGTGCTGCGCGGACGCCACCTCGTGGTGATGCTTCTCGACCTTGACGCCCATCTGGGCCATCGAACCGAGCATTTCCGAGCGCATGTCCTGCGCCGAATCCATCGGCGGAACCGGGAAATAGCCGCCCTTGGTGCGGATGCGGTGGCCGAGGTTGCCGCCTTCGTAGGCCGTGTCCATGTTGGTCGGCAGTTCGATCGAGTCGAGTACGAAGCCCGTGTTGTACGGATCGGCCTTGAAGCGGACGTCGTCGAACACGAAGAATTCGGCCTCGGGGCCGAAATAGGCGGTGTCTCCCACGCCGGCCGACTTCATGTGGGCCATGGCCTTCTTGGCGATGCCGCGCGGATCGCGGTTGTAGGGCTCGCCGGTCGAGGGTTCGAGAACGTCGCAGACGATCGACAAGGTCGGAGCCGCGAAGAACGGGTCCATCGTTGCGGTCGTCGGATCGGGCATGAGGGTCATGTCGGATTCGTTGATCGCCTTCCAGCCGGCGATCGAGGAGCCGTCGAACATCGTGCCTTCGGAAAACATTTCCTCGTCCACGAGGGCGATGTCGAAGGTGACGTGCTGCCATTTGCCGCGCGGATCGGTGAAGCGCAGATCCACATACTTGACGTCATTGTCCTTGATATATTTGAGGACGTCCTTGGCGGTCTTCATGTCTAGCCTCGCTGCTGGATTTAGTTACGACTGGCGTGGAGATGCAGAAAAATCAGATGGCGTCCGTGCCGGTTTCGCCGGTGCGGATTCTGATCGCTTGTTCGATGTTGGAAACGAAGATCTTGCCGTCGCCGATGCGGCCGGTCTGGGCCGCGTTGCGAATGGCGTCGAGCGCGCGCGCGACGGCGTCGTCGGAAAGCACGATCTCGATCTTCACCTTTGGAAGGAAATCAACGACGTATTCAGCGCCGCGATAGAGCTCGGTGTGACCTTTCTGCCGACCAAACCCCTTGGCTTCGGTGACGGTAATGCCCTGCAGACCAATCTCCTGCAGCGCTTCCTTGACCTCGTCCAGCTTGAACGGCTTGATGATCGCCTCGATTTTCTTCATCCGCGTCGCCTCGTCCCTCCGCGCCGCCGCCGAAACCAGAGCTTGACCCTGATCCCGGAAGGCGCAGCGCTATTAGCACCGGCTGTGCCAAACCGCCAAGGCGATTCTGCCTGTCAGCCGCCCGGTTCTTAGGCACAAACCGTCGCTGGCGCCAGTTGAACGAGGTGAGGCCGAAGCTTCCGTCCGCTGCGGCCAATAGCCATTGTGACAAAAAAGCCCCGGCCGAGGGTTCGGCCGGGGCTCTTCGTGGCGATTGAACGATTTCAGTCGGAGAGGGCTTCCAACGCCTTGATGGGCGTTTTTTCGAGCAGGCCGACCAGGCTCACGCCGACGCCGGGGCCCAGATGCTGCAGCGACAGGACGCGGCCATCGGCGAAGCGGATCGCGTCGTGATAGGCGCCGGTCTCGATCCGCGCGAACGTGACTTCCTCGCGCGGGCCGATGTTGCATTGAGCCTGAACGTGCTGGGGTATGTCCTCCAGGACGAGCTTGGTGTCGTACTGCACGCAGACCGCGCAGCCCGTGTCGCCGGGGGAGGCGAGGCCTACGCTGCCGCTCGGGAAGCGTGTGGTGACGTAGCGCTCCTGTTCGCGCGCAGGCCGCGAGGCGTACATTTCAAGTGAGTAGTCGCACATGTCGATCTCTCCAGTTCTCGCGAGGCGGAATCCGTCCGGAAGGCGCGGCCAAAGCCGTTCCCTGTCGATGCTCGCGCATCGCCCCTGATGTGTTGACGGACCCCGTTTTGAGCGGCGACACGGGCCTGCCGGCGCCCGGGAGATCAGACTGAGGGCCTGCAGGCCCGGCTCCCGGATGCTGCCCCCGCGACGAGCGAGGACACCCAATGGCGATCCAACGCGCCCAAAGCGCCGAAGTTGCGGCGCGGCGTAAAATTTTGCGTGATCCAGTCCTTTCCCGCAGCCCGGTTTGCCGCGACAATGGCCACAACGAGGGCCGCACGATGCATAGGCTCCGAGCGGGGAGGGCACGATGAAAACGAGAATCTGTGTAACGGCGGTTGCCTGCTGGCTTGCCGCAAGCTGGTCGGCGCGCGCCGAAGAAGGCGTGAAGATCGGCGTTCTCAGCGACATGTCGTCTCTCTATGCCGACATCACGGGTAAGGGATCGGTCGAAGCCGCGCGCATGGCGGTCGAGGATTTCGGGCCCGTGCTCGGCAAGCCGGTCGAAATTGTCGATGGCGACCATCAGAACAAGGCGGACGTCGGATCCGGCATAGTGCGGCGCTGGTACGACACCGAAGGCGTCGACATGGTGACGGACGGGGGCTCGTCCGCCGTCGCCCTCGCCGTGGAGGAAGTCTCTCGGCAGAAGCAGAAACTGGTCCTCTTCTCCGGACCGGCCAGTTCCGACATCACCGGCAAGAACTGTTCGCCCTATGCGGCGCATTGGACCTACGACACCTATGCGCTGTCCCATGTCACCGGGAGCGCGGCCGTGAAAACGGGCGGCAAGACCTGGTTCTTCCTGGGCGCGGACTACGCCTTTGGAAAAGCTCTGCAGCGCGACACATCCGCTGTGGTCGAAGCCGCAGGCGGCAAGGTGCTCGGCACCGTCTATGCGCCGCTCAACACGCCGGACTTTTCGTCCTTTCTGCTACAGGCCCAGAATTCGAAGGCCAATGTCATCGGTCTCGCCAACGCCGGCGGCGACACGATCAATGCAATCAAGCAGGGCGCGGAATTCGGCATCACGCGCGGCGGCCAAAAGTTCGCAGCGCTGCTCATGTTCATCACCGATGTTCACGCGCTTGGGCTGAAGGCCGCGCAAGGGCTCCAGTTCACGTCCGCCTTCTACTGGGATCGCACGCCCGAAACGCGCGCCTGGTCGCAGCGTTTCATGAAACGGGTCGATCATGCGCCCGTGATGGTGCAAGCCGGCATCTACAGCGCCGTCACCCATTATCTGAAGGCGGTGAAGGCGCTCGGCACGAAGGATCCGCTCAAGGTCATGGCGAAGATGCGCGAGACCCCGATCAACGATTTCATGACAACCAACGGAAAGCTGCGCGTCGATGGCCGCGTGGAGCGCGACATGTATCTTTTGCAGGTGAAGAAGCCCGAGGAATCGAAGGGCCCGTGGGACTATCTGAAGGTCGTGGAGACGGTTCCGGGCGACAAGGCGTTTCGGCCGCTGGGCGAAGGCGGCTGCTATCTCGTCAAGTGACCGTGCGTCGAGCAGCGTTCGCATTGATTGCGCTGGCGCTTTTTTGGATCGCGCCGGCGAATGCGCAGATCGTCGCGTTGGGCGGCAGCAACGTTCGGGGCTACGGCGTTTCGCGCTCCGAGGCATTTCCAGCACGGCTCGAGGCGATGCTTCGCGCCAGAGGCAAGACCTGGTCGGTCGTCAACGAGGGCGTGTCCGGCCAGACCACGGCCGGCGTTCTGGGGCGTCTCGGCTCGACGGTTCCGCAGGGCGCACGCATCGTGGTGCTGGTGGCGGGCGGCAACGATTTGCGCTTCGGCGGGACGCTCGAGAGCGTGCGCGCCAACAAGCGCTTGATCGTCGAACGGTTGGCGGCGCGCGGCGTCCGGGTGATCGACGCGACGCCGCAAATGTACGCTGCGCTGCGGCGCGGCATGGCGCAGGCCGATCGCATACACCTGACGCCGGAAGGCCACCGCTGGCTTGCGGCGCAGATCGCCTCGCAAATCAGATAGGCGCGATCGACGCGCCTGCGCCTCACGCCGCGCCGAACGCGACTTCGCAGTCCGGACGGCCGCCCCATTCCGCCCAGGACCCGTCATATACGGGCGCCGAACGCCGCGCCGCCGTCTCGAGCGCAAGGCTCAGGATCGCCGCCGACACGCCCGAGCCGCAAGTCGTGATGATCGGCTTCGAAAGATCGAGGCCGGCCTCCTGAAAAGCTGTCTTCAGCGCGGCTGGCGACTTCAACCGCCCGCCAACGACGATCTCGTTCCACGGCACGTTCCTGGCGCCGGGCATGTGCCCGGACTTCAATCCGGGCCGCGGCTCCGGGGCATCGCCGCGGAAACGATCGGCGGCGCGCGCATCGACAACCTGAACGCCGGATGCGAGCGCTTTTCTTACATCCTCGAGACTGGCGACCGCGCCATGGTCGAACCGCGCGGTGAAATGACGGGGCTGACGACGCACCGGACCGTCCTCCACGGCTCGCCCCTCGGCCTTCCAGGCGGGCAGGCCGCCGTCGAGGACGAAGACGTCTCTAACTCCGAAGGTCCGCAGCATCCACCAAACGCGCGGGGCCGAAAGCAGCCCGTAGCTGTCGTAGACGACGACGCGCATGCCGTCGCCGAGGCCCAGCGCGCGCATGGCGCTCGAGAATGCGACGGGATCCGGAATCATGTGGGGCAGGGACGATTTCTTGTCGCTGATCTCGTCGATGTCGAAATGGACCGCGCCAGGTATGTGCTCGGCGAGATATTCGGCGCGCGCGTCGCGACCGGCAGTCGGCAGATGCCAGCTCGCGTCGATCAGGAACAGGTCGGGCGCGCTGAGGTGGTCCGCCAGCCAGCTTGTGGTCACGAAATGCGAATGGACTGCCGACATCAAGCGGTTCCCTCTTTTGTGCTTTCGTCGATTATCGCGTTCCCGCCGCTCCGGGCAAGCGCGCCGGGTGTGGCCGCGCACGTCGCCCGGCCGACGGTTCGTTACTGTCGGCGCATCCGCTGACGGAGGCGACCATGCATTCGAGGACTGCGACCCCCAACGGGCTCATGATCCCGCTGCTCGGCGTATTCAGCGTGGTCGCCGCCATCGTCTGGCTGCTCGCCCACTGACTTCATGCGAACGGCGGCGCGATCGTCGAGCGGCGTTCCATCCAGGCCGGAATTGGCAGACCCTTCGCCCGCAGGAATTCCGGGTTGAACATCTTGGCGGCGTATCGTCCGCCGGAATCGCAGAGGACGGTGACGATCGTGTGGCCTGGCCCCATTTCGCGGGCGAGCCGGATCGCGCCAGCGACGTTCACGCCCGACGAGCCGCCGAGCAGAAGGCCTTCCTCTTCGGCGAGTTCGAAGGCGACGCGCAGCGATTCATCGTCCGGAATCCGGTACGCGCAATCGACCGCGACGCCCTGAAGATTTGCGGTCACGCGGCCCTGGCCGATGCCCTCGGTGATCGACGAGCCTTCCGACTTGAGTTCGCCCGCCGTGTACCAGGCGTAGAGGGCCGCTCCCGGCGGATCCGCAAGGCCGATCTTGATTTTCGGGTTCGCAGCCTTCAGCGCCAGCGAGACGCCGCCGAGCGTGCCGCCCGATCCGACCGCGCAAATGAAACCATCGACCGCGCCGTCGGTCTGGGCGAAAATTTCGGGGCCTGTAGTCGTGCGATGGCCTTCGCGATTGGCGGTATTGTCGAACTGGTTGGCCCAGATCGCGCCGTTCGGACTTTCCTTGGCGACCTGTTCGGCGAGACGCCCCGACAGCTTCACGTAATTGTTGGGGTTGGAGTAGGGCACGGCCGGCACCTCGATCAGTTCTGCGCCTTGCAGGCGCAGCATGTCCTTTTTCTCCTGGCTCTGAGTCTCCGGAATGACGATGACGGTCCGGTAGCCGAGCGCATTGGCGACCAGGGCCAGTCCAATGCCGGTATTGCCGGCGGTGCCCTCGACGATTGTCCCGCCGGGCCTCAGAAGCCCACGTGCTTCGGCGTCGCGTACGATCGCGAGCGCCGCGCGGTCCTTGACCGACCCGCCCGGGTTCATGAATTCGGCCTTGCCGAGAATGCGGCAGCCCGTCGCCCTGGAGGCGGCGCGCAATTCGATCAACGGCGTATTGCCGATGGCGTCGATAACGTTCGGAGCAAATTGCATGGGCGTTTCCGTATCCTTCGGCTGTTCTGCCTAAAGGGGGAACGCCCGCCGGACAAGATCGACGCCGCGCCAGGCGACGATCAGGCCTTGGTAAACGCCATCTGGCGCACGTCGATCACCGACGACCGGAAGCCGGCCTCGCAATAGGCGAGGTAATATTCCCACATCCGTCGGAACCGTTCGTCGAAGCCCTCGGCCCCGATCGCCGGCCAGCTTGCGCGAAACCGGTCCCGCCAGCGCGCGAGCGTCAGGGCGTAGTCCTGACCGAAGGCGTGCTGAAGCGTGAGCGAAAGGCCATGCGCCTGACCGAGCTTCTCCAGAATGTCGCGCGTCGGAAGCATGCCGCCCGGAAAGATGTAGCGACGAATGAAATCGAGCTCGCGCCGGTAGCGCGGGAAGATCGCCTCGTCGATCGTAATGATCTGGAGGCCGGCGCGCGCGCCGCTTTTCAACCGGTCGCGGACCTGGGCGAAAAAGGCGGGCCAGTATTCCTCGCCGACCGCCTCGAACATTTCGATCGATGCGAGACCGTCGTACGCGCCTCTCTCGTCGCGATAGTCCCGCATCTGGATTTCGATGCGCTCGGCGAGGCCGGCCTCGAAGGCGCGCCGCTTTGCGAAATCGTACTGTTCCCTGCTGATCGTCAGGCCCGTGACGCGGCAACCGCGTTCGAGTGCGGCATATTCCGCAAAGCCGCCCCAACCGCAGCCGATTTCGAGGAGATGGTCGCCGGGCTTCGCGCCGATCGCGTCCGCGAGCGCGGCATATTTGCGGTGCTGCGCCCGTTCCAGATCGCCGTCGCGCGAAAAGTCGAGCGCGGACGAATAGGTCATGCTCGGATCGAGCCATTTCGAATAGAAGGAATTGCCGAGGTCGTAATGCGCGTGAATGTTTCGCCTCGATCCCGCGCGCGTATTCCGGTTGAGCCAGTGCCGGGCCATCTGCACGGCGCGCACGACCGGCTTGCCTGCGAGCAGACGCGCGATCACCGGTTGATTCACGCAAAACAGTTCGAGAAAGGCAGTGAGGTCGGGACTGTCCCACTCGCCGCGCAAGAACGCTTCGGCGATGCCGATGTCGCCGTGCGCGAGGCTGCGGGCGAAAGAAAGGTCGCGCACCTTCATCACAGCGGACGGCGCGCCGCCGTCTCCGAACATGAAGCTTTCGCCGTCCGGCATGACGATTTCGAGCGAGCCGCGCTCGATATGTCCAGCGAATTTGAGCGCCTGACGGACGGAATAGGGGTAGCGAAGCGCCGCATTCGGCGATCGTCGACGGGACAGAGACGCGACAGACATTTGGCTCTCCGGCGCTTGCGCGAAAAACCGGGACGCGCGCCGCTCGGCGTCGCCCAAGCTTCAGTGTGCATTGACCTTTTTTACGACGCAAGTGTCGAGGCGGATCGCAGCCGCATTTCGCGGCTCGGAACGGCGGTTCGCCGGGCCGATTGACAGCTCGCCGGACGTCGGGGCATCTTCGATTTAACTGAACAATTAAATGCAGCGGAGCGCGCTCCGCCGGAGGAATACGCCCGATGCACGCGACCACCAGATACCCGCGGTTGTTTTCGCCGCTCGACCTCGGGTTCACGACGCTCAAGAACCGCGCGCTGATGGGTTCGATGCATACGGGCCTCGAAGATTCCGAAAACGGTTTCGAAAAGCAGGCAGCCTTCTTTGCCGAGCGCGCGAGGAATGGCGTCGGCATGATCATCACCGGCGGCATTCCGCCGAATTTCGAGGCGAGCGGTCGCGAAGGCAAGCTGTCGACGCCCGAGGAAGCGGCGCAGCATCGCTTGATCACGACGGCGGTGCACGCCGCCGATCCGGACGTCAAAATCTGCATGCAGATACTTCATTCCGGTCCGCTTTCGCGCACGCCGCATTGCGTTGCGCCGTCGGCCGTAAAGTCGCGGATCGGATCATACGTTCCGCGCGAGCTGGACGAGGCCGGCATCGAGAAGCAGATCTCGGACTTCGCAAATTGCGCAGCGCTCGCGAAATCGGCCGGCTACGACGGCGTCGAAATCATCGGCTCGGCCGGCTATCTCATTTCGACCTTTCTGGTCGAAATGACCAACAGGCGCACCGATCGCTGGGGTGGGTCGTTCGAAAACCGCATGCGCTTTCCAGTCGAGATCGTAAAGCGCGTGAGACAGGCGGTGGGCGAGAATTTCATCCTGATCTTCCGCATTTCCGCGATGGACATGCTCGAAGGCGGCCTCGCGTGGGAGGAGGTCGTCGCGCTCGGCAAGGCGATCGTCGCCGCCGGCGTCAATATCGTTTCGACGCATTTTTGCTGGCACGAGGCGTTCGTGCCGACCATCGCGACCATGGTGCCGCGCGCAGCCTTCACGCAGGTGACGGGCCGTCTGCGCAAGGAACTCGGCGTGCCGATGATCACGTCGAACCGGATCAACATGCCGCAGGTCGCCGAGGACGTTCTCGCGCGCGGCGACGGCGACATCGTTTCGATGGCGCGGCCGATGCTTGCGGACGCCGAACTCGTGCGCAAGGCGATGGAGGGCAGGGAAGACGAGATCAACACCTGCATCGCCTGCAACCAGGCCTGCCTCGACCACACGTTCACGGGGCGACTGGTCAGTTGCCTCGTCAACCCGCGCGCATGTCACGAAACGGAGCTGAAATCCGAGCCGACGTCGCACGCAAAGCGCATCGCGGTCGTCGGCGCGGGCCCGGCGGGCCTCGCCTTCGCGACGACCGCCGCCGAGCGCGGCCACAAGGTGACGCTGTTCGAAGCCGGAAGCGATATCGGCGGCCAGTTCAATCTCGCGCGGAAAATTCCGGGCAAGGAGGAGTTCGACGAGACGCTTCGCTATTTCCGCCGCATGATTTCCGTGCGCGGCGTCGATCTCAGGCTCAATACGCGGGCGGATGCGCACATGCTTCGGACGTTCGACGAAGTGATCGTCGCGACGGGCATCGAACCGCGCACCCCCGACATTCCCGGCATCGACCACCCGAAGGTCGTCGGCTACATCGACGCGATCCTCGGCCGCAAGCCGATCGGCAATCGCGTCGCCATCATGGGCGCGGGCGGCATCGGTTTCGATGTCGCCGAACTGATAACCCATTCCGGCCCGTCGGCGTCGCTCGACATCGATGTGTTCGCGCGCGAATGGGGCATCGATTTCAAGAACCATCCGCGCGGCGGCGTCACCGGCGTCAAGCCGCATGTCGCATCCTCGGGTCGTGTCGTCACGCTCATGCAGCGCAAGACGGATTCGGTCGGCAAATATCTGGGACGCACCACCGGCTGGACGCACCGTCTGACGCTTCAGCGGCGCGGCGTGCAATTCGTGAACGGCGTCGACTATCTCAGGATCGACGATGCCGGCCTGCATGCGCTGGTGAACGGAACGCCGCAGCTTTTCGATGTCGACACGGTCATCGTCTGCGCGGGTCAGACCTCGCTCCGCAAACTCTACGACGAATTGAACGGCGCCGGCGTGAACGCAAAACTCGTCGGCGGCGCGTACGAGGCCGCCGAACTCGACGCCAAGCGGGCGATCGATCAGGCGTACAGGCTCGCAATCGCGGTATAGGTAGCTCAGCCCTTCAGCTTCTCGAACGCCGCGAGCGCGCGCGCGCGCGCCATGGCGTGATCCACGATCGGCGGCGGATAGCTCTGCGGCGGCGTCGGCGCGTCCCAGGGTCGATGGATGAATTTGTCCGGAACGTCCTTCAGCTCCGGCGCCCATTTGCGGACGTATTCGCCTTTCGGATCGAATTTTTCGCCCTGCAAGACGGGATTGAATATGCGGAAATAGGGCGCGGCGTCCGCACCGGAGCCGGCGACCCATTGCCAGCTGGCGGCGTTGTTGGCCGGATCGGCGTCGCAGAGCGTGTCCCAGAACCACTCCTCGCCCGCTCGCCAGTCGATCATCAGATGCTTGATGAGGAACGAGGCGGCGATCATGCGCACGCGGTTGTGCATGTAGCCGGTCGCCCACAATTCCCGCATGCCGGCGTCGACGATCGGATATCCCGTCCGGCCGCGGGCCCAGGCCTCGAAATGCGCTGGATGTCGGCGCGGCCAGTCGAATGCGTCGAAACGCGCGTCGAAATTCTTCGTCGCCAGATCAGGATTGTAGAACAGGAGGTGATAGGAGAATTCGCGCCACGCGATTTCGGAGAGAAATTTGTCCGCCCCGCGTGCGAGCTTGTTATTGGAGTCGGCGGCGTGGCGGGCCGCAAGCCAGATTTGACGCGGCGAAATCTCGCCGAACGCAAGATGCGGCGACAGGCGCGAGGTGAAATCGCGGTCGGGCCGGTCGCGGCCCTCGGGATAATCCGCAAGCGCGTGATCGAGAAAGTGCGTGAGGGTCTTCGCAGCCTCTGCTTCGCCCGGCGTCCATGCCTCGCGCAGCCCGCCTGCCCAATCCGGTCCGGTCGGAAGGAGCTTCAGATCTTCGAGAGCGATCGTGTCCGGCGGCTTCTTCGCGCCGTGAATCCTGCGCGGGGCGGGCAACGGGGCAGGCGGCGCGCCGGATGCAAGCAGCGCACGCCAGAACGGCGTGAAGACCCGGAACGGCCCGCCCGTCTTGGTCTTGATCGTCCAGGGCTCCGCAATCAATTTGCCGTTGAAGCTCTCGACCTCGAGCGTTTCGCCCAGCTTTTCCTTGATCGATTTGTCGACGCCGATCCCGGCGCGGTCGTAGCGCCGATTCCAGTAGAGCGCGCCGGCTTTCGTCTGGTCCACGAGGTGTTCGAGCACGTCGCCCGCCGCGCCGGAAAAAATATCGAGCCGGCCGCCGTGTTTTTCGAGAGCGCCGCCCAGAGCTTCGAGCGAATGATGCAGCCACCAGCGCGATGCGCCTCCGGGCGCGCGCAGGCCTCTGGAGCGCTCGTCGAAGATGTAGACGCAAACAAGGGGGCGGCCGCTGTCGATTCCGGCGCGCAGGGCGGGATTGTCGGCGAGGCGCAAATCCTCGCGGAACCAGACGATGGCGGGCGCTGCGGCAGGCATGATGCCTTCTACGCCGAAAGCGTAGACTTGGATGCCTCGGGCCGGCTTGCCTCGGCGCGCCGGCGAAGGCGCGCCAGTTGCGAATCGCCATGGCTGTTTCGGAAGCGGCTGGCTCCCCGACCTGGACTCGAACCAGGGACAAAGCGATTAACAGTCGCTTGCTCTACCAACTGAGCTATCGGGGAATGTTTCAGCGGTCGGCCATATAACAAAGCCCGGACTGATTGCAAAGCACTAATCGCGTCGGGTTCGCCTTGCCGAGCCTGCCGTCCCTGCGCTATAGCGGCGCGTGTGAGGCCTCGTGGCGGAATGGTTACGCAGAGGACTGCAAATCCTTGTATCCCAGTTCGATTCTGGGCGAGGCCTCCAATCGACGCCTGAAGCGCCTATTTTCTGACGACCCGGTCGAGGAAAGGGCTGAGCGCCACCAGCGCGAACGCCAGCAAGGCGTTATGCGCGCCAAGGCCGGCGCCGAGCGCGGCCAGACATGACGCAATCGTCAGCATCAGGGATCCGGCGATCCGACGTCCGAACGACTCATCGCGATGCGTCTTCGGAATTTGAAGACGCATGATCGCGGCCAGGAGCCCCATCAGCCCCAGATTCGCGCAATAGATCCAGACCTCGGGCGCGAGCGCGTCGCGGCGCCCGATCAGAAGCGTCGAGAACGGCACGAGAGTCACGCAGAGTAGATAAAGGAGGCCGAACAGGGCTTCGCGTCGGCTCATCGTCGGCGGAACCTCGTCCGCGGTCGCCCTGGAAAGCCAGGCCAGCCCCACGACTGCAAAGCTCAGGCCATAGGCGAGAGCCTTGGGCGACAAGACGCGCAACGCCAGCCAGAACGCGCTCTCGTCCGGGATGGACGCGTTCTCGGGCAGGCGAATGTCGAGGACCAGCAGCGTCATCGCGACGGCGAACACGCCATCGGTCAGCGCGTCGAATCTGGAACGGGCGTACAGCATCCGTCGAATGTCCGGCGCCGCGCGAGTCGCGGCGCGAGATATTATCGCGCGGGCGGCGCCGCGAAACTGCGGCGTCGCCGGACTTCAGGCTCAGGGCAGGGAGTGAACGATGACCGGGCCTGCGGTCGCGTGCGCATCCCCAGCCAGCAGGGGGCCGAGATTCTTTTCGATCCACGCGACGGCGCGCCTGTTCGACTCCTCGGCGCCTTCCACCTTGTCGAAAACGCTTATCGCCGTGATCGTGTCGTCGCCTGAATAGATCACGTAATAGCCCATGAATCCGGGCACGCTCGACACGATCGAGATCGCGCCTTTCTTGATGCGGCGCGCAAGTTCGTCTGCGGAGCCGGGTTTCGCCTTCGCCTGTCGGATTGCCGCGTACATCGGACCCTCCCTGTTGGCGGGTCGCGGGGCGCCCGCTCGGATCGATGATACGCGCGCGCAGACGTAACGTCACGGATCGCGTTTACGCGCTTCGTTTTTGTGCGTCGCCGTTCTGCGCCGCGATCCGTTCGTATTCGCGCCGCACGATATCGGGCGAATAGAGGCGCTCGAGTCTGCGAACGGTGAAATGGCCTTTCGCCAGCGACTGGAAATGCTCCGTGAAAGCGACATTGATCGCTGCGCCGGCCACTGCGCCGACCAGCGGCACGGCCTGCGCTGCGGCCTTCTGTGAGACGACCAGTCCGAAGCGGCTCGCGATCTGGCCCATCAGGCGCACCATCACGGGGGCGCTCTCGTCGACGACGCTTTTCTGCGCGACATAGGCGGCGGCTTCCGAAACCGATTTCGCAAGCACCCCCCGCAGGGCGAAATAACCGCCGTCCATCATGTCGGGCCCGGCGGAATGGCCGCCGAGCGCGAACACCTGCAAGCAGGCGAGCGCCGCTTCGGGCTTTCCCAGATCTTCGCCTTCGGCGCGCGCGATGTCCGCGATCGACCGCAGCATGACCGTCGTCGAGACCGGCAGTTCGACCGGCAGGCTCGCAAGCCCGAAAGCGCCGCCGGCGGCGCCGGACGCAGCCGCCAGCGCGCGATGAAACGCACGGCTGTCGCGCTGCGGGCTGTTGCGGAGCGAGGTCAGCGCGACATGGGTCGCGGCCTTCAGCGCCGACGTAGCGGCCTTCGAAACGACGCCGGAAACCCGCGCCGGCAGAAGTTTGCCGGCCGTTTCGAGCTGGCGGCCAAGCAGGCCCGTAACGCGCGCGGCAAAGCTCGTGCGTTCGAGCGCCTCGACGGCGCGGGCGAGCGCTGCCTGGTCGGCCGGCGTCATCGGCGATGGGCGATCTTCGAAGTCCATGGCTTCTCCGCTTTCGGCAAGAGATCGGAACGCGCGCGCGCTGTTGCAAGTACGCCACGCCGCTGACCGCTGTTTCGCCGGAAATGCGCCTTCTCGGCCGTCATTAACGAATTCGGGCCTTCCGGCGTTAACTTTTCGCCTTGTTTCGGTCGCGAACTCTCCCGCCGGGCGCCTGACGTGTGAATGGCTGCCGCGTGGAGGGCGCGAAATTCCGGGCCGTTCCGGGCTTTTGCGTCGCAGTAACCAGTCTCGTTGAGGGCGCGTTATGTTTACGTGCGTCAACCCGAAATCTGAACGCATTCGCGTAAAAAGCGCTGTTTTTGCTTCAATCGATCCTGAGAAGCCGCCGGCATTGTGGTCCCAACAACGGGGACCATCATGTTTTTGAGACTTGCCAAAGCGACGATCGGAGCGGCCCTTGCGGCGGCGGTCGTGTTCGGCGTCAGCCCGAGCCTCGCCGGACCCGACCACGTCGGCTGGGCGACGGTCGGCGATGCGACGAGCGTGCCTTATGGATGGGTCGACTTCTGCCAGCGCTACAAGGGCGAATGCGACGGTCCGCGCGCGATGCCGCGCGACGTCCAGCTCACGCCCAAGGCGATGAAGGAAATCGAGCGCATCAACGTCTGGGTCAACAAGAACGTGGAGCCCGTCAGCGACATGGACCATTGGGGCTTGATCGACCAGTGGGATTATCCGACCGACGGCAAGGGCGATTGCGAAGACTATGCGCTGCTGAAACGCAAGCTGCTGGCGGAGCAGGGCTTCCCGATCCAGGCGCTTTTGATGACGGTGGTCAAGGACGACAACAACGAAGGTCATGCGATCCTCACCGTGAAGACCGACCATGGCGACTTCGTGCTCGACAACCTGTCCGACGAGGTGAAGGGCTGGCGCAAAACCGGCTATCGTTTCGTCAAGCGTCAGAGCCAGAGCGATCCGAACACCTGGGTCGCGATCGGCGAGCCGACGGAAGCCCCGGCCTACGTCTCCCGCTGATCTGCGCACTCACCGATCCGCGAAAATCGAGCCCGCGGCGCCGTCGCGGGCTTTTGGCGTTCAGCCGCCGTTCAGGGGGCGGGCGACATAAGCGCGGCCGGAACTCGGACCCGCATTGACCCGAGAGGCGATTCGCCCGACGTTCCGTCTCACGCTGCGTCCCCGCGCAGCGCCCCTTAAGGGAGCATTTGCATGTCGATCCGTATTGCCGCCCCCATCCTCGCGGCCGCTGTCGCGGGATTCGCGATGACGGGCGTCGCCCACGCCCAAGCCAACGTCATGAAAGAGTGCGGGCAGGAATATCAGGCCGCCAAGGCCGCCAACCAGCTCAACGGGCAGACCTGGAACCAGTATCTGGCCGGGTGCCGCGTTCGCCATGCCGGCCAGCCGGCGGCTGCCGCGCCCGCAGCCCCGGCGGCTGCGCCCGCGCCGACCACGACCGCAGCGCCTGCGAACCCGCTGAAGCCGGCGCCGACGGCGGCTGCGCCCACCGCCGCCCCGGCCGCGGCCGGAGCCGCCGTGTTCCCGTCGGCGATCAACCCGAAATATTCGTCCGAAAAGCCCGGCAAGCAACGCGAACAGACCTGCCTCGACCAGTACAACGCCAACAAGGCCACCAACGGCAATGGCGGGTTGAAGTGGATCATGAAGGGCGGCGGCTACTACAGCGAGTGCAACAAGCGCCTCAAGGGCTGACGAATAGGTATGTGGAAAGGCGCCCCGGATCTCCGGGGCGTTTTTCTTTTCAGAGTATGTAGGCGCTCGCCGCCGTGCAGAGTCCGGCCAGCCCCAGCGCAATCGAAGCGTACCAGGGCCAGCGCATTCCCTTGGTGATGATGGCGATGGTCGCGACGGCGATCGATATCTGCAACATCGTGACGGCGATCGTCAGGATGTGATGACGATGCTCGTGGCCCTCGCTGGCGGCCAGCCGGGCCTCCGAATTGTGTTCGTAGCCCTCGGCCTGTTTCTTTATGTCTTCCTGCGCGTCGCCGTAACCTTTCGCCTGCTTCCTGAAGTCGTCGGCGCTCGGGCCGCCATTCGCAGCGGCGATCTCGTACATGTTCTTCTTAATGCTGCGCGCCTGATAGAAGGTCCAGGCGTCGCTCGCCTTGTTCTGCAACAGCACCGCTTCATTCTTGGCGACCGTCACGCCCGCGGTCTCGATCGTTTCGAGCGATCCCACCGCCGCCGTGAAGACCGCCAGAAATGCGATCGTCACCGAGACCTTGACCATGAACGGGTCACCGAGATGCGCGACGTGCTCGGCATGCTCGGCGTGTTCCATATTCTCCCTTGTATCGACTTCCGCCATCGCCGCCCCTCGTTATGTTCGGTTTACTCGAACCATTTTGCCGATTCGGATTTGAAAGCCCCGTTCTCCATCGACATGTGGAGCCAGACGTCCACGAAATTCTTCAAAGCCTCGTCCCGCTGCATCCAGTATGCCTTTTCGGCGAAATCGAACGGCTTGTCGGGATGCACGGAGCATAGAACGCCGGGGTGCAGCTTCGACTGGTATTTCGTTTCCGACACATCGGTCATCATGACGTCGGCGTGACCGGCGGCAATTTCGTCGAAGATCGTTCTGTTGTCGGGAAAGACCTGAATCGGCGCCGTCTTGATATGCGCGCGCGCAAACCTTTCATTCGTTCCGCCGGGATTGACGATGACGCGCACGCCGGGTCGGTCGATTTCGGCGAGCGTCTCGTATCTGGTTTTGTCCGCGCAACGCGCGATCGGCGTCTTGCCCTCGTGCAGGTAGGGAAGGGAGAAATACCCCTTCCTCGCGCGATCGAGCGTGATGGATACGCCGCCCATGGCGATGTCGAACTTGTCGGCTGCAAAATCGGCGGCGAGATTCGGCCAGGCGGTCGGCACGAATTCGGCCTTCACGCCCATCGCGGCGGCGAGCGCTTCGGCCTGGTCGATGTCGAAACCCTCGAACTTGCCCGTGTCCGGATTGCGGTAGGTGAAAGGTTTGTAGTCGCCGGTCGTGCCGACGCGCAGCACGCCCCGCGCAACGATGCGGTCGAGCAGGGCAGGCGCCACGTGGTCCTCGGCGCGCGCGCTGTGCGGCGAGATCGCGAACAGGATGAGCAGGACAATGCCGACGGCCAAATTGCGCATGACGTGATTCCGGTTTCCGAAATGCTTACCGCGCCAATTTGTCGCCGGGAAGCCGTGCGCGTGGACAGGCCGGAATCCTCCTCCTATAAGCGCGCTTGACCGGCTGTTGCCGTGTGCAGAACGGAGCGCCCTATGCAGACCCAGCCGCAGACTGCCGCGAACGTCGATCCGGCGATGCTGAGGCAGACGGCTGTCGATTGCCAGATCCGTCCCTTCGGCGTGAGCGACCAGGGCGTGCTGGCGCGCTTTCTCGACGTCCCGCGCGAGATGTTCGCGCCGGCCGGAGTCGAATCCCTGATCTATTCCGATAGTGAATTGCGCCATCCTCTGGCCGCCGGAGGGTATCGCGCCATGTTGGCTCCGCTGGTTCTCGCCCGCATGCTCCAGGCGGCGGAAATCGGGCCGGCGGACGTCGTCCTCGATGTGGCCGGCGCGACCGGCTACACGGCGGCCCTTGTCTCCGGCCTTGCCGGCAAGGTCGTCGCGCTCGAATCGGACGCAGGTCTTTCCGCCGCCGCGGCGGCCAATTTCAAGGCGCTCGGACTTGCCAACGTCGAGGCTTTCAAGGGCGCTCTGCGCGACGGGAGCGCCGCGAAGGGCCCGTTCGACGTCGTCATCGTCAATGGCGCGGCCGAGGAGGGGCTCGACCAACTCCTCGCCCAGTTGTCGCCGGCAGGCCGCCTGCTGACGCTCCACCCACAGACCGCCGGAGCGGCCCAGGTTGTGCTCTACCGGCGGGACGGATCGAGTTTCTCGCGTCTTTCCTTGCTGGAAGGCGCGGGCAAGATTGTCCCGGAATTCGCCCGCAAACCGGGGTTCGCGTTTTGAGCCTGCTGGCGTGAATGCGGGCAAGTGTCTCTTTTTTGCAGCGTTGCGGCAGTTTTTGCGATGAGCGCCGGCGGTACGGGGTGCAATCGGCCGGTGCGCCGATAGACTGCCGGCCAATGAACGAGCGGCCTGGGGTCGCCACTTGATTCGTCGCGCCGTAACGGCGGCGCAGGGGTAGGCAATGATTGATAGAGGTTCGGGGCTGGCCGGAGATTGGACGGGTCGTCCCGGGTTGATCTTGTCTTTTGCACGCGGAGTCCGCGCGTGGCGGTTGCTTGCCGGCGTTTGCGCGGCGGCTGCGCTGGCGCAGGCGCCGGCTTCCGCCGAGACGATGTCGGGCGCGCTTGCGCACGCCTATGTGAACAGCCCGGACATCAACCAGCAGCGCGCCAACGTACGCGGCATCGACGAGAACATTCCGAAGGCGAAGGCAGGTTGGCTTCCGAAGGTAAACGCAACCGCCAATGTGAATTGGCAGTACACCTATCTGCGCGCCGCGCCGACGCCGATCACGCCGACCAATCCCACGCGACAGCGACCGGCGGGCGTCACATACGACAACGCCACGCCGCGCGGCTATGGCGTCCAGGCGAGCGAAACGATTTTCGACGGCTTCAAGACGCTGAACAGCGTGCGGCAGGCCGAGTCGCAAACCTTCGCCGCCCGCGAACAGATGCGCGGCACGGAGACGAATGTCCTGCTCAGCGGCGCTACGGCCTACATGGACGTTCTCCGCGACACCGCGATTCTCGGTCTTCGCAAGAACAACATCAGCGTTCTCGAAGAGCAGCTCCGCCAGACGCGCGATCGTTTCCAGGTCGGCGAAGTGACGCGGACCGACGTCGCGCAGGCCGAGGCGAGTCTGGCCCAGTCGCGGTCGGATTTCTTCGCTGCGCAGTCGGCGCTTCAGCATTCGATTGCGACCTACCGCCAGTTTATCGGCGTCGAGCCGCGCAGCCTTGCGCCGGCCAAGAGCGTCGAAGCTTTGCTGCCGAAGCGGATGAGCGAGGCCGTCGAAGTCTCGCAGACCGAACACCCCGCGATCGCCGCCGCGCTTCACACCGTCGATTCGGCAATGGCCGCAGTGAAGGTCGCCGAATCCGCCCTTTATCCCACCGCGAGCGTGGTGGCGCAGGTCAATCGTTCGTTCGACTATCAGGGGCAAACCGGCGCAAAGGCTTTCAACGCCGCCGTAGGCGGCCAGATCAACGTGCCTATCTACCAGGGCGGCGCAGAATACGCGTCGATCCGGCAGGCCAAGGAGGCGCTGGGTCAGGCGCGCCTGCAGGCGGACTTGCAGCGCGACACTGTCCGTTCCCAGCTCGTGACCGCCTGGGGCCAGCTCCAGACCGCCAAGGCCCAGATCATTTCCGGGCAGGCCGCCGTGTCCGCGGCGGAGATTGCGCTCAACGGCATTCGCGAGGAAGCCAAGGTCGGACAGCGCACGACGTTCGACGTCCTCACCGCGCAGCAAACCCTGTTGCAGACGCGCGTCAATCTCGTCACCGCCCAGCACGACCGCGTCGTCTCGTCCTATAACGTGCTTGCGGCGATGGGATGGCTGAGCGCGGCCCGCCTCAATCTGACCGCGCAACTCTACGATCCGACCATCCATTTCAATCAGACGAAGAACCGATTGTTCGGCATCAGCACCCCCGACGGGCGCTGAAGCGACTCTCCACAGGCCTTGCGCGCCGACATATTGCGCGCGCGAATGCTGCGTGAGAATCTCGCGGTCCAGATGCGCCTCGCGATTCGCGCGGCCCATTTTTCGAGTAACGCGCGGCGCACGGGCTATGAACGCAGCAAACGCATCCATCCAGGCCTCGTCTCTCGAGAGCGAGCGTCGTGCGCACGAGCCTTCGATGGAGGAAATTCTTGCGTCAATTCGCAAGATCATCGCAGACGACGATGCGCTGCCGCTGACGCGCCCCGGGGAAGGGCGGGCCCCATTTATCACGCCGAGGCCTTTTGAGACGGCGCCGTTGGCGGCGGTGCAGGAAGAATCGGCTGCAGCGTTCGATCTCGGAAGAGATGCGCCTGAAGCGTCCGTGCCGTCGCCTTCGGCGGTCGAACCGTCCGAACATTTCGTCTCGGCCGAGCCGGTTGCGCACGTCGACGATGTCGATGCTGATCTTCAGTCCTTCGCCGAAATCGCAAGCAATTTGTCCGTGCGCGATCTGCGTCCCGCAATCGCCGTCGAACCGGCTGGTCATGCCGAGCGCGCAGATGCGGTCGTGGCGATGCAACCGGAGGTCGAGGCGGCGCCTGTCGCCGTCGCGACGATCGAGCAGCACGAAGGCCACGAGGAAGGCGCGGACGAGCAGGGCATCCTGTCGCCGGAAACCGACGCGAGCGTTTCGTCTGCGTTTCGCGCGCTCTCGGCCAGCGTTCAGTTGACGAACGCGGAGACGATCGATCGTCACGTGCGAGAGATGCTCCGCCCCATGCTGAAGCAATGGCTCGACGACAATCTGCCGGTTATGGTCGAGCGTCTCGTGCGGGCGGAAATCGAACGCGTCGCCCGCGGCGGCCGCTGATCTTCATCCCGCGTTAACGCAACCCTAACCGTGTTGCGCAATCGTGGCGCATGCTTCGACTCCGATTGCGCGCCTATACCCTGCCGCTCCTGTTCTACTGCTTTTCCGGCCTCGTCTCCGGCTATTTTCTGTGGCACGCCGTCAATGGACAGCGCGGCCTTAAGACGGGCGACGAATACAGCCAGCGCCTCGGCGAATTGCAGACGACGCTCAAGGAATTGCAGAGCGACCGCGAAAATTGGCGCCGCAAGATCGATCTCGTTCGCGGCGCGGATATGGACAAGGACGTTCTGGACGAGGAGGCGCGCGTCGAGCTCGGCCGCACGCAGAAGAACGAAGTCGTGATCCTCCTGCCGGATCAGGCGCGAAACGCGAAATAAACTGAAATTCGGTTTACTTACTATGATTAACTGAATTTCAGTTCATTAGATAGTGCATTGACTACCAAAGCGTTTCCGGCGCATCGCTCGTATTTTTCGCCCCTCGTCAAGACTGCTGTCTTGCGCTAGTTTTCTCGACAAGCGCGAGCAAGCGTCTGAGGGAACGTCATGGCGGGAAGCACGAAATCGCGATCGGCGAAAGGCGAAGCTGCGCAGTCCGGCGAGCCTGAAGCTTTCACCCGGGACCAGGATATTCAGGCCTACCGCGAAATGCTGCTGATCCGGCGTTTCGAGGAGAAGGCCGGTCAGATGTACGGCATGGGCCTGATCGGCGGCTTCTGCCATCTCTACATCGGGCAGGAAGCGGTCGTGGTCGGCGTCGCTATGGCGGCGCGCGAGGGCGACCAGACCATCACCTCCTACCGCGACCACGGCCACATGCTCGCCTGCGGCCTGGACCCCAAGGGCGTGATGGCCGAACTCACGGGGCGCCGCGACGGCTTGTCCAAGGGCAAGGGCGGCTCCATGCACATGTTCTCGAAAGAGAAGAATTTCTATGGCGGCCACGGCATCGTCGGCGCGCAGGTTTCGCTCGGCGCCGGGCTCGCCTTCGCCAACTGGTATCGCGGCAACAAGAGCGTCTCGCTCACCTATTTCGGCGACGGCGCGGCCAATCAGGGGCAGGTCTACGAATCGTTCAATATGGCCGAGCTCTGGAAATTGCCGGTCATCTTCATCATCGAGAACAACCGGTATGCGATGGGCACGTCGGTGACGCGCTCCTCTGCGCTCGTCGAATTCTCCAAACGCGGCGCTTCGTTCAACATCCCCGGCGAGTCCGTCGACGGCATGGACGTCCGCGCGGTGAAGGCGGCGGCGGAAAAGGCGATGCAGTTCTGCCGCGACGGCCACGGTCCATACATTCTGGAGATGCAGACCTATCGCTATCGCGGGCATTCCATGTCCGATCCGGCGAAATACCGCTCCAAGGAAGAAGTGCAGAAGATGCGCGAGGAGCACGACCCGATCGAGCAGGTGCGCGCGCGGCTGCTGGCGGGCGGCGCCACCGAGGACGAGTTGAAGAAGATCGACGCCTCCGTGCGCTCGATCGTCTCGGCGGCGGCGGAATTCGCCACGCAGGATCCCGAGCCCGATCCGTCGGAACTCTATACCGACATCCTGCTCTGAACCCCGGGCTGCGCGAAGGCGCGCGCCCGATCCCATCCTTTCAGACGCGAGACATCCGCATGCCGACGAACATTCTGATGCCGGCCCTGTCGCCCACGATGGAGGAAGGCACGCTCGCCAAATGGCTGAAGGCCGAAGGCGACACGATCAAATCCGGCGACGTCATCGCCGAGATCGAGACCGACAAGGCGACGATGGAAGTCGAGGCCGTCGACGAG
>JAGWTW010000141.1 GCA_028868735.1 Hyphomicrobiales bacterium
AGCCACCATTCCTCGGTGTTGGCGAAGACCGGATCGACGTCGTAGATCACGCCGCGAAAGGGATAGCGCCGGTGCCTGACCACCTGGCCAATCCCGTATTTCGCGTTTCTCTCGCGATCGCTGCCCATCCTACGCCGAACGCCTTGTCGCTTTGCCGCCGGCGCGAGAGCTAGCGCCGGCCCGCTGGCATGTCAATGCGACGCGCTCAGAACCCGTACAGCGCCTTGTATTCCGCGTCCTTGGCGGCGACCTGGCGCGCCAGATCGACGATCACCTTGGCCTGTTTCCACGTGGCGTCGTCCTGCATCTTGCCGTCGATCATGACGACGCCGGAGCCGTCGGGCATGGCGTCGAGAATGCGTTTGGCGAACGCCACCTCTTTCGGATCCGGCGAGAATACGCGCTTTGCGATCGCGACCTGCGAGGGGTGCAGCGACCATGCGCCCGCGCAACCCATGAGGAAGGCGTTACGGAACTGGACCTCGCACGCGGCTTCGTCGGCGATGTCTCCGAATGGCCCATAGAAGCTCTTGATCCCCGCGGACTGGCAGGCGTCGACCATTTTCGCGATCGTGTAGTGCCACAGGTCCTGCTGGACGCTGGTGCGCGCCTGTCCTTCGGCGGGGTCGGAAATGACCTTGTATTCGGGATGGCCGCCGCCGACGCGCGTCGTCTTCATCGCGCGCGAGGCGGCGAGGTCGGCCGGCCCGAGGCTCATGCCGTGCATGCGCGGAGAAGCGAGCGCGATCTGATCGACGTTCTTCACGCCTTCCGCCGTCTCGAGGATCGCGTGGATCATGATCGGCTTCTTCACGCCATGGCGCGCTTCGAGCTGGGCGAGCAACTGATCGAGATAGTGGATGTCCCACGGACCTTCGACCTTGGGGAGCATCATCACGTCGAGCTTGTCGCCGATCGCGGCGACGATCTCGGTGATGTCGTCGAGCGCCCACGGCGAGTTCAGGCAATTGATGCGGGTCCACAGACCGGTCGAACCGAAATCGAACTTCTGCCCCATCTCGATGAAACCCTTGCGGGCTGCTTCTTTCGCGTCGGCGGGAATGGCGTCCTCGAGATTTCCGAGGATGACGTCGACGGTCTTCGCCATCTCGCCCGCCTTCGCGCGGACCTTCTCCAGATGCGCAGGCACGAAATGGATCATGCGCTCGACGCGCACCGGGGCGTCCCGCAGCGGCTGCGGCGCGCCGATGGCCAGCGGCTGGTAGAACGAGCGAGGCGATTTCATGTGGCCGTCTCCATGCGATTGCTGCAATGCGCAATAGGAGGAAAACGGCGGCGTGGCAATGGCGGGCGGGGCGCCCGAGCGGACGGCGGAGGCTCAGACCGAAGCGGCGGCGGGCGCTTTCCGGAGACGCAACAAGCTGCGCGCTGCCAGTCGCAGCGCGGGCGTCCGCGCCTCGAAGAGCCGCTCGAACAGAATGGCGATGACGAGCGCGAGCGGCAGTCCGATGACGCCGACCAGCCAGGGCGCATGGCCCCATGTCGCGGCGGCGACGAGCGTCAGCGCGGGAAAGTGCGTGGCGTATAGGGAATAGGATATTTTCGACAGAAATCCGAATGCCGGCGCGGTCAACGGACGTGGCGGGGGCGCTTCCTCGCCCGCGCGTTGCGCGGCCGACAGAAGGACGACGAAGCCGACGGCCCCCATCAGATCCGCCGTCGGACTGACCTGGAATTCGGGCAGGCGCGTGACCGTCGTCCAGACGGCGGCGGCGATGACGGAGGCGCCGTAGAGCAGCAGGGCGGCGCGGAGCCCCGGCGTCGGAAGCCCCGGCAGCGCGCGCGCCGCCGCCCCGGCGCCCCAGATGATGAAACCGAAAAGGAAAAAGCTCGGCGGGCCTGAAATGACGAAGACGATGCCGAGAGCGACCGCGAGGAGCCCATAGCGGGCAGGGCGCGCGAGCGGCGCGCGCGAGAGCCCGGCGGCGGCGAATCCCGCCGCCATGTAGTACCAGAACTCGCAGGACAGCGACCAAAGCGGCGTATCGGCGCCAAATGTATCGGTGAACAGGTTCTGAAGGTTGAGTATGTTCAGAAGAAAGGTTCCGATGTCGTGCCGGCGCGCCAGATCCAGCGTCTCGTAGACGTGCGAGCTGCCGAAGAAGCGCATGCCGATCGTGTCGAGGCATGCGGTCAGGACGAGCGCGGGCACGAGAACGAGCTCGATGCGCAGGACGCGGTCGATCAGGTATTTCGCGAGAAACGTTTCGCCTGACCTCGCCTTCTGGATGACGGCGCCGCCCACGAGATATCCCGACAGCACGAAAAAGGCGACGACGGCCTGATGCACGATCGTCCCCATCGCGAAGCGCAACGGCTCATAGGCCGCGGGGTGGCCGGCGGCGTCCGCGGTGAAATTCATGATGTGGCCGAAGACGACGACAAGGGCGGCCAGGCCGCGCGCGGCGTCGATCAGGCTGCTCGCCGTCGGCGTCAGGGTTCCCGCTACGGGCATCGGCGACGCGGGACGCGGCGGCGTCTTCGAGGGCGGGGACAAGAGCGGCCTTCTGGCGGTTGGGCGTCGCCTATCATGTCCGCGGCCGCTTAACGCCGGCTAAATCCGTTCGGTCCCACGCGCCGGCTCATCGGAGCTCCGCCATCACCGCCCCGGCGCGCTCGAGATGACCATTGCCGCGGCCTTCCGTGAAGGTCTCGTAGACGGAAGCGAGCCGCTCATGCGCTTCCGCCCGACGCTCGCCGTCGCGCCAGAGAAGCGCGAGTTCGGTCGCCGCCTGAAGTTCCGGCAGGCGCGCGCCTTGAGCCCGGGCGGCGTCGATCGCATGTAGCAGCGCCGTCTCGGCAAGCGCCCGATCGTCGTCGAGCGCGAGATGAATTTTGGCGTCGATGATGTGCAACTCGGGCCGCCAGCTGTTTTCGCCGCTCGCGTCGATCAGCCGAAAGCTCTCGGCGATCGTGTCGCGCGCGATCTCGCGCCTGCCGGCGCGCGCATTGGCGAGCGCGACATTGGAGCTGAATACCGGAAGACCGAGCGTGGCGCCGGTTGCGCGGTAGCCGCGAAGGCCGGGCTCCAGCATTTCGAGCGCTTCGGCGCCCGCGCCGTTGGTGATCCGGTAGCACGCCATCGCCGCCAGGCCGAGCGCCTTCCAATATTGCGCGCCCGTTGCGTCCGCCAGCTCCATCAGTTCGGCATATTCCGCCTCGATATGCGGATCGGGACCGAGCAGTCCGCGCACAAGCAGGATGTGCGACAGCATCAGCATCGAGCTTACGGCGTGATTGCAGGCGCGCATCAGCTTGAGCCCACGCGCGATGTCGGCAGTCGCCGTGTCGATCCGGCCCATCCGCGCGAGGACGACGGCGCGGTAGACATAGCCGGCGACGCCGCAGTCGAGCTGGAACAAGCGGACATTCAGCGCGTGCTCGGCGGGATCGTAGAGTTCGAGCGCGGCGTCGAGGTGAAGTTTCGACTCGCCGAGCTCGCCGGCGTGCGCCAGGGTCGTGCCGAGCATGCGACGGCCGACCATGACGCCGATATGCAATTGCTGGTCTTCCGCGAGCGCGATCATCTGCCGCGCGATGTCCTCGCATGCGGGCCGGTTGTAGGCGCTGTGATTGGCGAGCCACGCGCTGTAGAGCAGCGGATAGGGCGCGAGCGGATCCTGCGGCTTCTCGCCGAGACGCCGCGCGCTTTCGATCAGGATGCGCGCCTGATCGAGCGAGGCGCGCGTTTCCGGCGCCGCATAGCCCTTGAGATGTCTCAATGGACTGAGCAGCGCGACCTGAAGATTGATTTCCTCACGCCGCACGTCCGGGGTCGCGGGCAAATGACGCAGGAGCGCCAGCGCCCGTGACAATTGCGCCTCCGCCTCGATGAGCGCCGAGCGCGCGAGCGATCGCTGGCCTGCTTTGCCCCAAAGCTCGGCGGCCCGCGCGGTCAGACCGGCTTCGGCGCAGTGGCGCGCGAGCGATTGCGGCTCCTGATCGATCATTTCGGGCGAGAGCGCCTCCATGGCCTCGACGATCCGCAGGTGCAGATAGCGGCGCGGCTCGCGCAACAGCGTGGCGTAGGCGGCGTCCTGCACCAGCGCATGCTTGAAGATATAGGTCGGCGCGGGCCCTGAATTGTGGACGAACAGCAGTCCCGCTTCGACGAGGCGGTCGAGCGCGGCCCCGATTTCCTCGAGCGGGCGCCGTGCGACGGCCGCAAGAAGATCGCGCGAGAATTCGCGTCCGATCGCGGCGCCGATCTGGGCGATGTCCTTGGCGGAGCCGAGCCTGTCGAGCCGCGCCATCAGCGAGGCGTGCAGGCTCGGCGGTATCGGATTCGACGGCGACGGGAGGCTTGTGACGAGTTGATGCGCTGCGCCCTCGCTCGCGGCTTCGAGCGTGGCCTTCGCGATCTCTTCGGCGAACAGGGGCACGCCATCGGCGCGCTCGACAATGTCGCGTTGCAATCCCGCCGGAAGCGATCGCTCGCCGACGACGGCGGCGACGAGCCTGCCGAGATCGGATTCCGAGAGACGTCCGAGCGTCATGAACGTGGTGTGTGGATTCGGTCGCCAAGGCGGCCGAAATTCCGGACGCGTGGTGACGACCAGCAGCAGCTTCGCCTTTTCGATCCGCTCGATCAGCTTTTCGAGAATTTCCAGGCTCGACGGGTCGGCCCAGTGCGCATCCTCGAAGACGAGCAAAACCGGCCTGTCGGCGGTAAGCGCCTCCACGCGGCGCCCGAGCGCTGCGAACATCTGGCGTCGCCGCTCCTGCGGAGGCGCGGTCGATTTCGACGCGCGCTCCGCCGGCCAAATTCCCAGCAATTCCGCCAGAAGTTCGATATCCGTTTCGGCCGTGGCGCTTTTCGCGAGTTCGGCTCTCAACTTCTCGTAGCGCACGCCCGGCGCATCGCCGGCTGCAAAGCCGGCGGCCCGCATCATGTGGCTGATGATCGGATAGAGCGGACTGTCCGCATATTGCGGCAAGCAAAAGCATTGCACCTGGGTATGCGCTTCGTGTCGTATCGCCTCGATCAACGCCACGGCGAGACGGGATTTTCCGATCCCGGCTTCTCCAGAGACCACGACGGCGCGCCCGGCGCCGCCGCAAGCGTCCCGCCAGCAGCCGAGCAGGACGCCGAGCTCGTTCTCGCGCCCGACGAGACGCAAAAGGGCCGCGCCTCGCAACGCATCGAAACGGCTCTCGATTGCGTGCGCGCCGCGCACATGAAACGCTTTGGTCGGTTCCGCAAAGCCCTTGAGCGCCTGGTCTTGCAGCGGTTGCAGGTCGAAGAGATTTCCGATCAGGCGTCGCGTCGAGTCCGAGATGACGACGGCGTCCGGTCCGGCGATCGCCTGCAGGCGGGCGGCGAGGTTCGGCGTTTCGCCGACGACGCCGCGCTCGCTGGCGAGACCGGAGCCCAGGAGATCGCCGACGACGACGACGCCGGTCGAAATGCCG
Organism: Hyphomicrobiales bacterium; assembly: GCA_028868735.1. Taxonomy (GTDB): domain Bacteria; phylum Pseudomonadota; class Alphaproteobacteria; order Rhizobiales; family Beijerinckiaceae; genus JAJXWB01. The sequence continues at coordinate 5,434 of JAGWTW010000141.1, forward strand.
ACGCGCGCGTGCAGGCGCCCGCCGTTCAGCGCCTGCTCACGCCCCACCGCCGCGACGACGTCGAGACCTGCGCGCACCGCGCGCTCCGGGTCGTCCTCGTGCGCGGTGGGATATCCGAAATAGGCGAGCACGCCGTCGCCCATGAACTTCGCGATGTAGCCGGACTCTTTCTCGATCGCGGTCGTCACCGCCCTTTGATAGCGCGCGATCACGTCGCGCATGTCTTCGGGATCGAGCCGCGTCGACAATTCCGTCGAACCGGTCAGGTCGCAGAAGACGACGCAGATCTGTCGCCGTTCGGTGGAGAATTCCGGCGGCGCGGCCTTCAGCTGCGCGATGGCGCGCAACAATCTCTTGCGATGCCCGAGCGGGATGTCGAGCTTCTCGAGATCGGCGTCGTCGAGATCGCGCAGCGTGTCGCGGTCGATCGCGTGCTTGCGAAACAACGGCGCATACTGGGAAAGCTCGATGCTTTCCAGCCAGGCGTCGACTTCCATGCGGCCCTCGCCCGCCGCGATCGTTCGGGGGAGCGTTGACCCAACGCCCGCCCGTTCGGCGGCGGAGCCCGATCATGGCGCCTTTTGGCTGAACCTGCACGGCCGAATGCGCCGGGCGGCGCGAGCGCGCCCGCCCGACGCAAGCTTCGCTTTATGTCGACGACCGTCAGCCGCCGGCTTGCTGCGCCTCGAGCTTGTCCTGCGTTTTCGTATCGAAATCGCTGGCGTCGTGACGTTCGCGCAATTGCTGGGCCGGGTCGCCCATCACGCGATTGACGATCCGCCCGCGCTTGACGGCGGGGCGGGCGGCGATCTGGTCCGCCCAACGGTTGAGATTCTTGTACTCGTGGACCGACAGGAACTCTCCGCCATTGTAGAGCTGGCCCTTGGCCATGCCGCCGTACCAAGGCCACACCGCGATGTCGGCGATCGAATAGTCGGCGCCGCCGAGGAATTCGCTCTCGGCCAGCCTGCGGTCGAGAACGTCCATCTGCCGCTTCACCTCCATCGCGAAACGGTCGATTGCATATTCGATCTTGACGGGCGCGTAGGCGTAGAAATGGCCGAAACCGCCGCCCAGATAGGGGGCCGAGCCCATCTGCCAGAACAACCAGGACAGGACTTCCGCGCGCGCGGCGCGCTCCGTCGGCAACAGCGCGCCGAACTTCTCCGCGAGATAGACGAGGATCGCGCCGGATTCGAAAATCCGCACGGGTTTGGCCTCGCTGCGGTCGAGCAGCGCGGGAATCTTCGAATTCGGATTGATGGCGACGAAGCCCGAACCGAACTGGTCGCCTTGACCGATATTGATCAGCCACGCGTCGTACTCGGCGCCGCGATGGCCGGCGGCGAGCAATTCCTCGAACATGATCGTGACCTTCTGTCCGTTCGGCGTGCCGAGCGAATAGAGCTGGAACGGGTGCTTGCCGACCGGCAGCTCCTTTTCCTGCGTCGGACCGGCGACCGGCCGATTGATGTTCGCGAACCGCCCTCCGCTCGCCTTGTTCCACGTCCAGACTTTCGGCGGCGTGAATTCGCTCGTCTCACTCATAATGCATGTCTCCGGATGAGGGCGCGGCATGCGCCGCGACAATGGCGTCGATGTTACCGCGGCCGCGGGCGATTGCCATCCCGCCCGCGTGGGCTCGCGCAAGTGTGATCCCGTTCAGCGCGTCAGTTCGAGCCCGGCCATGCCGCCCTCGTCGCGCCAGGCCTCCAGCAGCTTGATGAAGGCGTTCGGTCCGCGGATATAGCCGCCGTTCTTCGACGTCCGTTCGGTCAGCCGTCCTTCGTTGTTGTAATAGCCGGGCGTGCATTCCATCAGAAACGGCGCGCGTATCTTCGACAGATTGACGATCGTCTGGATCCACTCGTTTTCGGCTTCCTGTGTGGGCTCCATCGTGCGGATGTCGCGGTCGAAAGCTTCTCTGACCACCCACGAGATATGACGCGCCTGTTCGGCGAGCATGTGCTGGAAGTTCGCGCTCTGGCCCGATTGCATGGTCGCGACGATGAAGAGATTGGGAAAGCCGCGCGAAAAGAGGCCGTGCATGGTCTCCGCGCCGTTTCTGAACTTGTCGGTGAGCGTGCGGCCGCCGCGCCCGGTGATTTCGAATCCGACGCGCCGCGTATAATCCGTGCCGACTTCGAAGCCCGTCGAATAGATCAGACAATCCAGCGGATATTCGACCCCGGCGACGACCACGCCGCGCTCGGTGATGCGTTCGACGCCCTTGCCCTGCGTGTCGACCAGCGTGACGTTCGGCCGGTTGAACGTCTGCAAATATTCGTCGTGGAAGCAGGGGCGTTTGCAAAACTGGTCGTACCACGGCTTCAGCGCTTCGGCCGTCGCTTTGTCCTTTACGGTCTCGTCGATGCGCGCGCGCACGCGCTCCATCTTCTGGTAGTCGGCGATCTGCATCAGCGCCATCGGGTTTTCGACCGATTCGCCGCGCAGCATCGCGCGCCGCGCCGGCAGCAGAATATTGCCGATGAGATCGGTCCAGCCGTCGTTGACCATGTCGACGTCGAACGGTTCGCCGGAAACGACGGCGGAAAAATTCTCCATGCGCTCCTTCTGCCAGCCGGGCTCGAGCGATCGAGCCCAGGCCGGGTCGGTCGGATGGTCGTTGCGGTAATCGACGGACGAGGGCGTGCGCTGGAAGACGAAGAGCTGCTTGGCGCTGGCGCCGAGATGAGGCACGCACTGAACAGCGGTCGCGCCCGTGCCGATGATGCCCACGACCTTGTCGGCCAGGCCGTTCATGCCGCCGCGCGAATCTCCGCCGGTATAGGCGTAATCCCATCGGCTCGTATGGAAGCTGTGCCCCTTGAACGTATCGATTCCGGGAATGCCGGGCAATTTCGCGCGATGCAGCAGGCCGCCTGCGAGGATGACGAACCTGGCGCGAATCCTGTCGCCGCGGTTCGTCTCGATCAGCCAGCGCGCCTCTTCCTCCAGCCAGCGGGCGTCTTTCACTTCGGTCTGGAACGACGCCTTTTCGTACAGGCCGTAATGGCGCGCGATCCGCTTGGAATGCTCGAACAATTCCGGCGCCTTGGCGTATTTCGCCGTCGGCATGTAACCGGTTTCTTCCAGCAGCGGCATGTAGATGTAGCTTTCCGTATCGCATGCCGCGCCGGGATAACGGTTCCAGTACCACGTGCCGCCGAAGTCGCCGGCCTTTTCGATGATGTGGAAGTCCTCGACGCCTTTTTCCTTCAGGCGCGCGCCGGCGAGCAGGCCGCTGAATCCGCCGCCGATCACGAGCACGCCGATGTCCATCGAAAGCGGCGCGCGTTCGATCTTGTTCTCGATGTAGGGATCGTCGAGGTAGTGGGCGAATTCGCCGACAGGCTGAACGTATTGCGCATTGCCGTCCTCGCGCAGACGCTTGTCGCGCTCGTGACGATATTTTTCGCGCAGCTTCTGCGGGTCGAAGCCGAGTTGCGTCGCGTTGGCCTGTCGGTCGGACATTGCGGGCGTTTCCTGATTGCTTCTTCTGCGGCGATCTTAGCTGCTCGTCACGCCGGGTCAAAAGCGCGCCGGGGATGGCGATCATGCTGTCGATGATTGCCATTTCGCGCTGCGAACGCATAATCGCGGCCACCGGAGAATGTAAATGTCGAGTTTCCCACGCAATTCCCGCATCGATCACGTCGGCAGCTTGCTGCGGCCGGAGGAATTGAAGGCGGCCTTCCTCCGCCGCGCGCGCGGCGCGATCGACGACGCAGCGCTGGAGGCCGCGCAGGACGCGGCGATCCGCGCCGTCGTGGCAGAGCAGGAATCGCACGGCCTGCCGGTCGTGACCGACGGGGAATATCGCCGCCTCAACTGGCAGGTGAGCTTTTCGCGCGTCGAGGGATGGGATCTGTGGGACGGCGCCTGGCGCAATTTTCTCGCGCATCCCGACAATCTCGGCGAAGGCGAAAGGCCGATGCGGCGCGGCGCTGACGCAGTGGAGTCGTTCAAGAGTCCCGCGCGCGAAAAA
>JAGWTW010000215.1 GCA_028868735.1 Hyphomicrobiales bacterium
GAGCGCGAGCTGCTCGAAATTCTTCGCCCAGATGCCGATAATGAACCCGAACAGGCTGAAGGCGACAGACGTCAAAAGCAGGAACGACGCCATCCAGAAGGGATGCAGGATGCGCATCGGGGTGAAGAGAGCGGCCGTGCCGAGAATAATGAGGCCGATGATGATCGATTTGGCGACGGCCGCGCCGACGTAGCCGAGCACGACCTCGACATAGGAAAGCGGAGCCGACAGGATCTCGAAAACGGTCCCCGTGAATTTCGGGAAATAGATCGCGATCGAGGCGTTGGAAATGCTCTGCGTCAGCAGCGAGAGCATCATCAGGCCCGGCACGATGAACGCGCCGTATTCGACGCCGCCGACCTGCTGGATCCGCGAGCCGATCGCGCTGCCGAACACGACGAAATAGAGCGCGGTCGTGATGACCGGCGTCGCCACGCTCTGCAGGATCGTGCGTCGCGTGCGCGCCATTTCGGCCGCGAAGATCGCAAGGACGCCGCGCGGATTTAGGGACAGGACGCCGCTCATGCGCGCCGTCCGACGAGATCGACGAATATATCCTCGAGCGAAGATCGGCTCATGTCGATGTCCGAATAGCCGATGCCGAGCGCATCCAGCCGCCGCAGGAATGCGGGCGCGGCGCCCTGCTCCTCGCCCGGAAAGGCATATACGAGCCGCTTGCCGGCGTCTTCGAGCGCGAGCGGCAGATCGCCGAGCGAGGCTGGCGTCGCGGACAAGGGCTTGTCGAGAATCAGCGCAAGGCGCCGCTTGCCGAGTTTGCGCATCAGCGCGTGCTTTTCCTCTACGAGCAGAATGCGGCCGCCCTTCATCACCCCTACGCGGTCGGCCATTTCTTCCGCTTCTTCGATGTAATGCGTCGTGAGGATGATGGTCACGCCGTCCTCGCGCAGCCGGCGAACGAGGTCCCACATATCGCGGCGCAGTTCGACGTCGACGCCCGCGGTCGGCTCGTCGAGAAACAGAATTTCGGGTTGATGCGCGAGCGCTTTGGCGATCATGACGCGGCGCTTCATGCCGCCGGACAGCTCGATGATCCGGTTGTCGCGCTTCTCCCAGAGCGACAGATCGCGCAGGAGTTTTTCGAGATAGGCCTTGTCCGCCGGGCGCCCGAACAGACGCCGGCTGAAGGACACCGTGTTCCACACGGTCGAGAAAATATCGAGCGCGATTTCCTGCGGCACCAGTCCGATCTTCGCGCGCGTGCGCCGGAAATCGTCCGTGACGCTGTCGCCGTCGACCGTTACGCGGCCGGCGCTCATGGAAACGACTCCGCAGACGATGCTTATCAGCGTCGTCTTGCCGGCCCCGTTCGGTCCGAGCAGCGCGAAAATTTCGCCCCGGCGGATCTCCAGATCGACCGCGTCGAGCGCCTTGAAGCCGTCATAGACCTTGCTGGCCGCGGCAATCGAAATGACGGATTGCAATGGATGTCGTCCCCGCTCGTCGAGCGCTTCATATGGCGCGCGCAAAGCCTTCGGAAAAGGCGGCGCCGTTCGTGCCGCCACGACGAAAAAGGCGGGGCCCCGAGGCCCCGCCCTTGTAGGACGCTTCTTTGTCGATGCTTACTTGCAGTCGGCCGAAGCGGTCGTGACGTTGCCGTTGCCCTGCGGGGCCGCAGCCGACGCCGTCGTGACGTTGCCGTTGCTCTCCGGCTTGGCGGCCGAAGCGGTCGTGACATTGCCGTTGCCCTGCGGCGCGGCGGCCGACGCCGTCGTGACATTGCCGTTGCTCTCGGGCTTGGCGGCCGAGGCGGTCGTCACATTGCCGTTGCCCTGCGGCGCGGCG
>JAGWTW010000216.1 GCA_028868735.1 Hyphomicrobiales bacterium
AGTGCTGCGCCGATGCGGCGCCGATCTCTCGCGCAAGACGTTCCTCGCGCGGGCGACCACGCTTGGCGATTTCAAGGCGCCGATGCTGCGCGACGCCGTGATCGTCCGCACCGAGCCGACGAACTACGACATCTTCCGCTCGATGCAGTTGCTGCAGTTCGACGGCAAGGAGAACAAGGCGATCCCGACGCCGTGAAAGGCGTCAGACGCCCGCGTTCGGGTCGCGCGCCTTCAGAAACGCCGCGTGCCGCGCGAGCAGCTCGCCGGCCAGCGCTTCGGCGATCAGCTTGCGCGTTTCGGCGACGCCATAGAGCGCGGCGAACGAGCCGAAGCGCGGGCCGCGGTTCTCGCCGAGCAGCACCTGATACAGCATGTTGAAGAAATCGTTCGACACGCCCGGCCGCTCGGGCGTGGCGCCCTTGGCCTTCAGGTCCTGATAGCGCGGCTCCTTGCGCGCGATGTCGTAGAGCGCGGTCTGGATGTCCTCCGCGCTCGGATCGGCGCCGAGGCCCGCCAGCAGATCGGAGATCTTCGCGAGCACGGCGCGCTCGACATCGTCCGCCGCACGATAGCTCTTCTGCGGCCGGACGAAATCGCGGAAATAGGCGACCGCGTAGCCGACCAGCTTGTCGAGACGGGGATGATTCTGCGGCGAGGCGCCGGGCGCATAGCGCCGCAGGAATCCCCAAAGCACCGCGGGATCTTCGCTGTTGGCGACCGCCGCCAGATTGAGCAGCATGCCGAACGAGACGGTCACGCCATGCGCGTCGGCCTCGCCCGGATGATGCAGCGTTTCGGCCTCGGGCGGCCGCCCGTTGTGAATGTGCCAGACCGGATTGCCGAGCCGTTCCTTCCATGCCTGCTGCGGATAGCGGTCGAGGAAGGACAGATATTCGTCAACCGTGCGCGGGATGACGTCGAAATGGAGCCGCTTGGCGGCCGTCGGCTTCTGGAACATGAACTGCGCGAGGCTCTCGGGCGAGGCGTAGGTCAGCCATTCCTCGATCGTCAGGCCGTTGCCCTTCGACTTCGAGATCTTCTGTCCCTTGTCGTCGAGGAACAGTTCGTAGTTGAACCCTTCCGGCGGCGTCCCGCCGAGCGCGCGCACGATCTGGCCGGACAGCTTGACCGAGTCGATCAGGTCCTTGCCGGCCATTTCGTAATCGACCTGCAGCGCATACCAGCGCATCGCCCAGTCGGGCTTCCATTGCAGCTTGCAATGCCCGCCCGTGACCGGCGTCTCGTAGAACTCGCCCGTGTCCGGGTCCTTCCACGAGATCGTTCCCTTCGCCGCGTCATGCGCTTCAAGCGGAACCTGCATGACGATCCCGGTGACGGGATGTACGGGCAGGAACGGCGAATAGGTCGACGCGCGCTCCTCGCGAAAGGTCGGCAGCATGATCTTCATGATCGCGTCGTAGCGCGCGAGCATGTGCGTGAGGGCGGCGTCGAACTTTCCGCCCTTGTAGTATTCGGTCGAGGACGCGAATTCGTATTCGAAGCCGAAGGCGTCGAGGAAGGCGCGCAGCCGCGCATTGTTGTGTGCGCCGAAACTGTCGTGCGTGCCGAAGGGATCGCGCACCTGCGTCAGCGGCTTGCCGAGGTCGGCCGCCAGCATCTCCTTGTTCGGCACGTTCTCGGGGACCTTGCGCAGTCCGTCCATGTCGTCGGAAAAGGCGATCAGCCGCGTCTTGATCCGACCTTCGGTCAGGACCTCGAAGGCGCGGCGCACCATGGTCGTGCGCGCCACCTCGCCGAACGTGCCGATATGCGGCAGGCCCGAGGGGCCGTAGCCGGT
>JAGWTW010000142.1 GCA_028868735.1 Hyphomicrobiales bacterium
TCGGCGATCGAATAGAGCTTGCGCTCGGCTTCCTCGATCTGCTGGCGCGGCGCGGCGTCGACGGGGGCGTCATAGGCGGCGTTGACGATCTCGCCGCCGATCACGATCAGGTCGCGGCGGATGGCCAGATCGTAGATCGTGCGGCCGTAATCCTCGGCATTGATGATGGTGGTGGCTTCCGCCGCCAGACGCGCGAGATACTGGCTGACCGTCAGACCGCCGAGGTCGGCGTCGGCCAGATAGGTCTTGAGCGTGACCACGGTCGCGACCTTGCCGGCGCGGATCAGCTGGCTCAGGACCTCGTAGACGCGGCGATGCAGTTCTTCCGAGAAATGCTCCGGCTTCAGGAAGTCCGAGACGCGGTCGAAAGCGTCGTTGTTGACGAGGATCGCGCCGAGAAGCGCCTGTTCGGCCTCGATATTGTGCGGCGGCGTTCGCATCGCGGCCTCGCCCTGCGCGACGGCGATGCGGCGATCGGACAATTGCTCGACGGCGGCCATAGAAGGCTCTTCTCAAGGCTGGGAAGCTGCGGGGACGAATCGACCCGCAACGCAAATACACCGGGATCGCGGCGGCTTTGTGCCACGGATCGTCCGCGCGGTCATGGCTTGAAAATCGATTCTCACGCTGTCCACAGCGCGGCGATTTATTCACCCGACAAGCGCGTTTTTCACTTGCCTTCGGCGCGTGTCGAGGCGTGCAAGGATTTCCATCGCGCCGACCGCCGCCAGCGCGAAAACGAGCGCGATTCCTGCCGACGCGCGCAGGCCGACATGCTCGAGACCGTAGGCGAGCGCAACCGGTCCGCCCGCGCGCGCGAAAAGACTGGCGAGCGCCAGATCGCCGACGATAGCGCCGTAGCCGACCTTGCCGAACAACGCGAGCGAGACGGTTCCGCGCGCGATCGTCACCATGCCGTTCGACATGCCGCAGACCGCCGAGAACAGGATCGCCAGCGGGAAACTCATTGATCCCGAAATCGGAAAGAAAAGGGCGAGCGGCAAGGCGGCCATCGCAACGCGGCCGGTGACGACGGCGGGAAAACGCGCGCCCCACAACATTTCGCCGAACCGTCCGAGCACCTGTCCCGGACCGAAGGCCATGCCGACCATGATCGCCTGCGCCTGACTGAGGCCGGCGTTCTGCATGGCGCGGATCATGTGCATCAACAGCGCCGCGATCACGAACTGATGCGCGGCGACCGCAACGGCGAGCAGCGTGAAAGCGAAACGTCGCTCGCGTCCTTCGAGCGGACGCTCCGGCTCCGCCTCGCCGCCCGTTTCCGCGGCGAAGGTTTTCTGCGGCGTCGGCGCCGGCCGCAACACAATTGCGTAAATCGGCGCGGAAAAGAGAACGAGACCGGCCGCGAAAACGAAATAAGTCGCGCGCCATCCCCATTCGTCGCAGAGCCACGCCGTGATCGGCCAGAACACCGTCGAGGCGAAACCGCCGAGAAAAGTGACATAGGTTATCGCGCGTCGGCCCTGGTCGCCGGCGACCTGAACGATCGAGGCGAAGCTGGCGTCGTAGAGCGTGACGGACGTCGCGAGCCCCAGCGCCACATAGGACGCAAAAAAGGCGACTGGCCCGCTCACAGTTGCGGCGTAGGCGAGGCTCGCGGCGCCGAACAGGCAACCGAGCGTCATCACTGGGCGCCCGCCGATCCTGTCGATCAGCCGCCCGGCCAACGGCGCCGTCAGTGCGCCCATGATGAGCAGAAGCGAGAAGCCGAAGAAGGCCGCCTCCAGCGAAACGCCGACATCCGCGGCGATCAACTTTCCCGTCACCGAAAACGGATAGTAGATCACGCCCCAGGCGTAGAGCTGCGCGGCGCCGACGCCCCATACGGCGGCGTGCAGCCTTCCGGACATTCCTCCCGATTCTTGGCGATCGGCCATGGCCGATCCTCGCACGGCCCGCGCAAATGTCGAACAGTGCGAAAGCAGGCGCGCGGCGTCAGCGCGCCCCGGCCGGCCCTGCGCTCGCCAGGGCCGCCCGGACGAGATTGCGGCTGTGCGCGCCGAAATGGCCGAGCAGTTCTGCGATGAGCCCGTCGAGTTCCGAACGCGCAGGCGCATCCAGCCGGTCGAGTTCGGCGTAAAGGTCGATCGCGCCGCCCTGCGCGCCGAAATCGAAACCGGCGTCCGAGACATAGGCGGCCGGAGCCGCGCGCAGCAGCGCGTCGTTCAGCCGGTCGGCGAACGCCGCGGATTCCGTCGTGACGACGTCCCGAAGATAGGAATCGGACCAGGCGGGGTAATCCGCGTCGCGCGCCTCGGAACGAACCGCGGCGGCAAGCGGCGTCGCGGCGTCCTGCGTCGTCGCGCGAAACATGAGTTGCGCCTGGTAGCGTTCGAGCGCGAGATGTCGATTGGACACGAGCACGATGAGGTCGTTCTTCTGACGCGGCCAGCCGAGCACGGCGAGCGTGTTCGCCAGAACCAGTCGAGCGGTCGACATGCCCGGAAACAAGCGCGCGTGATAGGGCTGCGCCAGATCCTCGACGTAGTGCATCGCGTTCGCGGCGAAGCGCCAGCCCCAATATGTGTGCCCCGTGCGGAAGGCGAGCTGCGATAGCCCGAAGAACTGGTGCGCGCGCAGCAGCGGATAGGTGCGCGCGACGAAGGGCGCGGCGCGATAGATCACCCAGCTCTCGTGATAGAAGCCCATGTGAAACGGCGCTTGCGTCGAGAAGTCGAGCGCCGGATTTCCAAAAGGAATCTTGCCGAAGCCGTAGAGTTTGCCCCAGATCGAGGGGCTGTCGTCCCAGCAATTGATGTCGGTCCCGAAATCGGGTTCGTCGGCCGAGCTCGCAAGCGCAGTCAGCGCCGATATCGTTTCGCCTGGTTCGACGCGCTCGAAGCGCATGAGCGAAAATGCCGGTTCGCGCAAGGTCGAGACGGCGGAGAAGGGCAGCGTTCGCGCAGGATCGCGAGGGCCTTTCGGATCGGGTTGGACAAACAGCGCGAATTTCGTATTGGCGGCGATCCGCAATGCATGGACGAACGCGCTCTTGCGCGCCTCGTCGCTGCGCGCCGGATCGCTCTTGAAGGTCAGTTCCGCGGGACGCGGCGGATAGGCGTCGATATTGGTCCGCGCCCAGACCTCCTGCGCGGCGAGCAGATCGGCGACCGCTGGTTCTTCGGTGCGCAGAAAATCTTCGAGCCGCTCCACGACGACCGGCGGAGCGCTCGCGACTTCCTTCATGTCGCGAAAGACCGAATAGGCGACGAGCCCGTGATTGCTCCATGCCCGCGCCGGCCCCGCGCCCAAAGCCGGCCACCCCAGGAGAAGGAAAATCAGAACCTTGAAGCGCACGTCGGCTTTCCGCAACGCGAAGGATCGTCCTGTCGCCGTGCGCAAGGTGACGGGGCGCGCGGCAAACGCAAGAGGCCGCGGTTTCCCGCGGCCTCTGCGTCCGGCTTCGGATCGAAAGTTCAGCCTTCGTCGCCGCCCGCTTCCGCGAGCGCCGCGCCGACTTCGAGGCCGAGCGCGTCCATCGAGGTCTCCTCGCGGACGGTGACGTCTTCGCCGCGCTCCTGGCGTTCGGCTTCTTCCTGCGAACGCGCCACGTTGATCGTGACCTTCACTTCGACTTCCGGATGCAGGCGCACCGGAACGGCGTGCAGGCCGAGCGTCTTGATCGGATGCAGCACGGCGACCTGCGTGCGGTTGACCGAGACGCCGCCGGCGCTGATCGCGTCGGCGATGTCGCGCGTCGACACGGAGCCATATAGCTGGCCCGTCTCGCCCGCCTGACGGATGATGACGTAGGTCTTCCCGTCGAGCTCGGCGCCGACCTTCTCGGCCTCGCCCTTCATCTCGAGGTTGCGCGCCTCGAGCTGCGTGCGCTGCGTCTCGAAGCGCTTCTTGTTCGCTTCGGTCGCGCGCAGCGCCTTGCCGCGCGGCAGCAGGAAATTGCGCGCGAAGCCGTCTTTCACACGGACGGTTTCGCCCATCTGGCCGAGCTTGGGCACGCGTTCGAGCAGGATCACTTCCATTTGTCTCTCCTTAGAGTTTCGTGTTTTGGCGGTTGATTGATGCGGACTTTTTCGCCCGCAGGCGGAAGAGGGCGTCGGCGATGCCCGCGATCGCCAGAAACAGCAGCGGCCATACCGGCAGCAGCAGCACGAGCGCATAGAGCGAGAACAGAAACGCAGGACGCAGATTGACGCCGCGCGTGAGCACATGCGCGACCGCGAGGCCTTGCAAGGCGAAGGCGCCGCCGAGCGCGGCCGCAACCGCGCCGGCGAGAACGCCCGCCGGCCCCGTGAGGAACGCGAGCCCGCAGGCGAGCGCCAGCGCCAGCGCCGCGAGCGGCGGCAGCCAGAGATCGTCGGCCAGTTTCGGCCACGGGCGCGGCAGATTGCCGGAGATGACGGCGACGCGGCCCGCAAGCCAGAGATTGCCCGTCATGAGCAGCAGTTCGGACCCCGCGAGCCCGACCGGTGCGAACAGAATGAGAAGCCGCGCGAGCCTTTGCGGATCGAGGCCCAGATCGGCGTGCGTCTCGCCCAGCATCTCCTTGACGACGGGCGTCAGCTCCTGCGCCGACGACGTGACGAACGGGTCGAAACCGCCCGCGCGCCACACATTTATGGCGAGGACGAGCGCCGCAACGCAGACGGATGCGGCGACCGCCGCCATAACGGCGACAGTCGGCGCGCGGTCGCGGGGATGCGCGTCGTCGGCGGGCGAGGCCAGAACCGCGGCCGTGGCGACGACGGCGGCCGGCGCCCCCATGGAAATGATGAACCCGAGCGCGATCAGCGGCTGGAAGACGCCGGCGAGGAACAGGGCGCCGATGATCGACGCGCTGGCGCCGATCGCGAGCCCGTAGCTCAGCGATGCGATCATGACCGGCAGCGGCGTGAACAGAAGCAGGGCGACGCCGGCGAGCGATCCCTTGGCGTGCAGAACGAAAAGCAGCGCGGCCGCCAGTCCCGCCGCGATCGCGACGAGGGCGCCGAGCGCAAACCTTCTGGTTCGTGTATCCGTCATGTCCAGCTGTCCCGCCTTCGAAGCGGTTAGGAGCGGGTCGAGCCCGTTCCAGCCAGCCCGGCGGACGATCCGTCGGGCGATGGGCCGCGAGCCGAGCCGGCTCGCGCGCCGCGCCGTGGCGCAAAGGCGGGCCCGAAGGCCCGCGCTTCGACGTCAGCGGATGACGTAGGGCAGGAGACCCAGGAAGCGGGCGCGCTTGATCGCCTGGGCGAGTTCACGCTGCTTCTTGGCGGAAACCGCCGTAATGCGCGAGGGCACGATCTTGCCGCGCTCGGAAATGTAGCGCGAGAGCAGGCGCGTGTCCTTGTAATCGATCTTCGGCGCGTTCGGGCCGGAGAACGGGCAGGTCTTGCGACGACGGAAGAAGGGACGGCGTTGACCGGTCGACATCAGAAACCTCCCTCGGCGCTGTCTTCACGGCGCGGGCGGCGCTCGCCCTGCGGACGGTCGCCACGATCGCCGCGCGGACCGCGACGCTCGCCGCGCTCGCCGTCGTCCTCACGCTTGCGCATCATGGCCGACGGGCCTTCCTCGAGCGCGTCGACGCGGATCGTCATGAAGCGCAGGACGTCTTCCGACAGGCCCATCTGACGCTCCATCTCGGCGATGGCGGCGTGGGGCGCCGTGATGTTGAACAGCGAGAAATGCGCCTTGCGGTTCTTCTTGATCCGGTAGGCGAGGGACTTCACGCCCCAATATTCGGTCTTGTCGATCGTGCCGCCGAGGCCGGTCACGACTTTCTTGAACTGCTCGGTCAGGGCTTCCACCTGCTGGGCGGAAATGTCCTGGCGAGCCATATAGACGTGCTCGTAGAGCGCCATGTGAATGCTTGCCTTTCCTTTTTCGCCTCGTCCGGCGCGGAGCCCTTCAAGCCCATGGGAAAGGCTCGAAATGAGATCGTCGAAGGCGGGAACACGGGAGGACGGGGAAATCCCCTCTGCGGCGAACCGCAGCCTCCGTTCAGCCCCCGGCCGGAGCGTCGCGAAGCGCGCTCGATACAGGCAAGCGGCGAGATAAGCAAGAGGGGCGTCGGTCCGCTCCGGTCTGGAACGAGACCGGGCGGCCCGCTTCCTGCGGCATGGCCGGCATGGAGGCCACGCCATGCTGAAACTGTCCCGTTTCGCTACAAATCAGTCCGGAACCGCAGCAGTTCTGTTCTCTCTCGCGCTCGTTCCCGCGGTCACGGCGGTCGGCGTCGCGGTCGACTATACCCGCGTGCAATCGGCCCGCGCCACGCTTCAGGCCTCCGCCGACGCCGCCGCGCTCTCGGCCGGTCTCGACACGACGGGGGCCTCGGACGCCACGCTCCAGACCAAGGCGGCCAGCGCCGTTCAAAGCTACTTTCCCGCCGGCTCGCCGGTGACCGTCAACAACGTCGGGCTCGCGACCCGGAACGGCAACATCGTCGTCACGGTCAACTCGTCGATGCGGACCCTTTTCAGCGGGCTGGTCGGCGCCGCCACGGTGAATACGACGACCATTGCGGCCGTGCCGAAACGGTCCGGCCAGAAGCTCGACATCGAATTCCTGCTCGACGCCTCGGCTTCGATGGGCCTCGCCGCGACGGCTGCCGGCCGCGACCAGCTCTATGCGGCGGTCGGCTGCGCCTTCGCCTGCCACATGCTCGATCCCGGCCAGACCGTCACCAACCTTCAGGTCGCGCGCAACCTCGGCATCCAGACCCGCATCGACGTGTTGCAGGCGGCCGTCGGCGGCATGATCGGTCAGCTGCGCTCGACGCAGGGTCCGCTCGACCAGTTCCGCGTCGGCATCGACACGTTCGACGACACGCCGCACAACGCCGTGCCGCTGACGGCCGACCTCGTCTCCGCGCAGAACTACATCCAGAATTATCAGCTCGGAAACAACACGTCGTTTTCCTCGGCCATGCCGACCTACACGACCGACGTGGGCGTACAGGGCGACGGATTCAGCACGCCGAAGAAATACGCAATCATCGTCACCGACGGCGTGCAGGGGCGGCGCGATCGCGTCGGCGGTTTCCACCCCTTCGACTCGACGCTCTGCGATCCGATCAAACAACGTGGCGTGACGGTCATCGTGCTCAACACGCAATATGTTCCGATGCCGAGCGAAGCTCCGTATCAGCAGACGGTGATGCCGATTCAGAACCAGCTCGCGCCGGCCCTTCAGGCCTGCGCCTCGCCGAACTTCTATTTCTCGGCGACCGATCAGGCCGACATCAATGCGGCCTTCCAGCAGATATTTTCCGTGATCGAAGCGCGCTTGCGGCTCGTTCAGTAAAACTCGTCACGCGGGATCGCGCGATTCCAGCGCGATCAGCAGCGAGGCGGTCTGCGCCGAATGATCGAACTTTCCCTGGAGCGCGAGACGCCGCGCTTCGGGAACAGCGAGCAGCTCAACGACGATTTCTTCGCTCTCGTCGAGCGACTGTCCGGATATGCGGCGCGCCTTCTCCGCGAGAATGAGATGAATCCGGTTCGTCTGGTTCGCGGGATTGTTGCAGAAGCTCGCGATATGGCGCATCCGGTCCGACGCATATCCCGTCTCCTCCAGAAGTTCGCGCGCGCCCGCCGCAATCGGATCTGTGTCCGTCGGGTCCACGCAGCCTGAAGGAATCTCGAGCGTTACGCGCCCTATGCCGTGCCGGTACTGACGCACGACAACCAGGTTTTCGTCCTCGTCGATCGCGACGATCTGAACCCAGTCGGGATAGTCGAGCACATAGTAAGGCGCGATCTCCAATCCGTCCGCGCGCACGCAATCATCGGCGCGCAAATCGATCCATTTGTCGCGGACGAGCGTGCGCGTTCGCGCAACGCGCCAGGGCGCCGGCAATTTCGTCATTTCCTTTGTCCCGCCGCGGCGTCGAAGTGATCGAGTATCGCTTCCGGCGCGGAAAACGCGGCCGTCGTGCGCCCGAACATGATCTGCGGCAGCGGCGCGCCTCCATAGGATTGGTGGCCGCCGTTCTCGACGCGAAACAGCGTCACGGCAAGGCGCGGATCGCACGCCCAGTCGATGCGCGTCACCGAGGTGTCGGCGGATTCCCCGTCCTTCTCGACCGTCTCCTTGCGCGCGCCGCAGCCGTTCGCCAGAGCGAAGAATTCGGCCGTCTGTTCGGCGCCCCACACCGCGCCGCGGCCGCCGAAAAATCCGACCCGCCCGCCCTTGTAGGGAACGATCGGATCCGACGCGCCGGAGACCATGGCGAGCGACATGCGTCTCGTTGGCTTGCACGCGCCGCCGATCTCCGCGCCGAGCGCCGAAATCACCGCGCCGGCGCCGGCGAAGGCGTCCGGCGCGTCGCACAGCATGCGGAAGGTCATCATGCCGCCGTTCGAAACGCCGGCGATATACAAGCGCTTCGGATCCGCGATCCCGTCCGCTGCCAGCTTGCCGGCCAGGATTTTCAGGAAAGCGACGTCATTGGCGCCCGCGCGAAACGATCGGCCATCGTTCCACACCTTGCCCACGCCCTCCGGAAAGACGACGGAATAGCCGTGTTTGAGCGCCGCCTCGCGAAAGCCCGAGCTCTTCTCGGTCGCTTCGGCGCCGATCGTAGCGCCGTGGAGGACGACGACGGTCGGGCGGGCAGGGCCTTCGATGGCGTCGACCAGTGCGTAACGCAGGCCGTCGGCAGTCTGGATATCGATGCGTTTCGGGCCGGCGGCCGCGACGGAAAGCGAGAGAACGAACGCCGCCGCGCTCAGGACCACTCGGCCGTATGTCCGTCCGGATAGATGCGCCATGCCTTCAAGCCCGACTTCGCGATCACGGTATTGCCGGCTTTGGCGAGCGAAACAAGGTGCTTGAACATCAGCGGCTGGCGCCACGCCATCTGTTTCGAGGGGTCGCAAACGGCTTGATAGTCGTCCGAATCCGGGTCTTCGAACAGGATGACGCCCGTCTTGTCCGGCCGCATGGTGATCGGCAGGTCGCGGTCTTCCTTCCAGTCGCATTCGAAATCGCGGCAGACCTGCGGGCGTTCGGAATAGATCGAGCAGCCGCCGTCCTTCCAGTGCTTGCACAGGACGCCCATCGGCTTGTTGAAATAGTCGATCTCCAGCGACTTGCAGCACATGTTGCAGGAGCCGCAGGTCTTTCCCGGAATTGCCGCCATCTAGAATGTTCCGTCCGCGCGAATCGCTTCGTCGCATTGTGGGCGGCGGCCTGTCACATGCAAGCGGAACTGCGTAACGATCGCCCGGCGTGCG
>JAGWTW010000026.1 GCA_028868735.1 Hyphomicrobiales bacterium
CTCGGGCGAGGGGTCGACGCCGGTCACGCTCTCGACCTTCGCCGGATCGTAGAACGCGAGGTTCAGGCCGCCTCCGACGCCGATCTCGAGCACGCGTCCGGTCGCGCGCGGCACGACCTTCCTGCGCTGGCGCGCGATCGGCTTGCCGCCGCATGCGCAACAGATCAGGGGCGGCAGGATGTAGCGCTCGTAGAAGGTGGCCATGGCGCAAATGCTATCGCGCCGCGTCGAACCTGCAACCTCAGGGCGCGAGACGCCAGACGATTCTTTCGCGCGCCGCGTCGAGAACGGCTTTGGACAAAGCCTTGTCGGTCTGGGCGACGCTGCGCGCGAGCGTGAGCGCCCCCACCAGCTCGGCCGTCAGCGCCATGGCTTGCGGCCGGCCGGCCTCCATCGCCCGGGCGAGTTCGTCGAGATAGGCCGCAACGCCCAGCGCATAGCGCTTCTGGATTTCGGCGCTCTCGCGCGAGACGTCGGCGGAGAATGCGACCATAGGACAGCTCGGACCGCGCGCGTCGCGCGCCTTCTCCGACAGGTAGCGCTCGACATAGAGCTTCATGGCGGCGCGTCGTTCGACGCCGGCCGGCCGCGCCGCAACCTTGCGCAAGGCGCCGACGGCGCGCTCGAAGGCGAGACCGCAAGCCTCGGCTTCGAGCGCCGCCTTGGACTCGAAATGGTTGTAGAAACCGCCATGCGTGAGTCCGGCCTCGGCCATCAGCTCGGACACAGCGACGCCTGAAAAGCCGCGCTCGGCGAACAGGCCGAGCGCTGCGTCCAGCACGCGCGTCCGGTTCTCCGCCGTCTGCTCTTTCGAAAGACGCATGCAATTCCCGAAGCCGCCGCGCGCGAAAAACGCGGCTTGACACATTGATGACCCTTGTCATCAAATAATGATGACGAACGTAATTGTAAATCCGCCGGGACGCCGGCGCAAGCGGAGCAAGACCGGAAATGCTGGCGGGAATTCTTAGCAAGGCGCTCGCGCGGCGCGGCGTCCATTACGGCTGGATCATGCTGGCGACGATGTTCTTCTCGTCGCTCGTCATGGCCGGCGCCGTCGGGCTTCCCGGCGCATTCATCGTTCCCCTCTCGAAAGAGTTCGGGTGGGACGTCTCGGAAATCTCGGCCGCGCTGGCGGTCCGCTTCCTTCTGTTCGGGCTGATGGGGCCATTCTGCGCCGCCCTGATCGAACGCTACGGGCTGCGTCGCATGGTTTTTACGGCGCAGGCGCTCGTGTTCGTCGGGCTCGGCGGCGCCTTGTTCATGACCTCGCTTTGGCAATTGTTCGCGTTCTGGGGACTGATGATCGGAATCGGGACCGGATTCACCGCGCTCGTGCTCAACGCGATCATTTCCACGCGCTGGTTCACCGAGCGTCGCGGGCTTGCGATCGGCATTCTGGCTGCGGCGACCTCGTCCGGGCCGCTCGTCTTCCTGCCGCTCGCGACCTGGCTCGTCGACCATTACGGCTGGCGTTTCGCGCTTCTGCCGTCGATGGGGGCGATCGCGCTCGGAAGCCTCGCCGTATTCGCTTTCGCGGTCGAGCGTCCCGCAGACATCGGCCTTGCGCCCTACGGCGAGAAAGGCGCGCCGCAGACCGCCCCTGCCCCGGTCCCGGCCGGCAATGCCGTCGCGCGCGCCTTCGGCGTGCTGGGAGAAGCCTCCGCGTCGCCTGCCTTCTGGATTCTCGCGGGCTCCTTCTTCGTTTGCGGCCTGTCGACCTTCGGTCTCGTGCAGACGCATTTCATCCCGCTTTGCGTCGACAACGGCATGGCGGCGGTCGCGGCGGCGGGCGTGCTCGCGATGATGGGCGCGTTCGACATCGTCGGAACGATCGGCTCCGGCTACCTGTCCGACCGCATCGACTCGCGCAAGTTGCTGTTCTGGTACTACGGCCTGCGCGGCCTCTCGCTGCTGTGGCTGCCCTTCTCCACCTTCAGCGTGTACGGCCTGTCCATCTTCGCGGTCTTCTACGGCCTCGACTGGATCGCCACGGTGCCGCCGACCGTGAAGCTCACGGGACGCGCGTTCGGCCCCGAGAAGGCGGGTCTCGTCTTCGGGTGGATCTTCGCCTCCCACCAGGTCGGCTCCGCGATCGCCGCCTATGGCGGCGGCGCCTCGCGCGCCTGGCTCCACTCCTACGTGCCGGCTTTCTACGTGGCGGGCGCAGCCTGCCTGGTCGCAGCCGTCATGGTGCTGATGATCGGCCGCTCCGGCGCCGCCAAGCCGGCCGTCGCCGCCGCTTGAGGAGATTTGAATGAACGAGACAGCGTCGCCCATCCGCCAACGGATCGTTCGCTGGGAAGACCCGATGATCGTCGCCAAGATGGCGCGCGAGATGGCGGGTATCGACCTCTTCCGCAAATTGCTCGCCGAGGAGGGGGCGCCGCCCCCGATCATGAAGCTGATCGGACAATCGCTCGAGGAAGTCGAGGAAGGCCGGGTCGTCATGAAGGTCGAACCCGGAGAGCATCTCTACAATCCGATCGGCGTCGTGCACGGCGGCGTGATGGCGACCTTGCTCGATTCCGTCATGGGCTGCGCCGTGCACACCATGCTGCCGAAAGGCCGCGCGTACACCACGCTCGAAATCAAGGTGAACTATCTGCGCGCGATCAAGCTCGACACCGGCTCGATCTTCGGCGAGGGCAAGGCCGTACATGTCGGACGCAGCTCTGCGGTCGCGGAAGGAAAAGCCTACGACTCGGGCGGCAAGCTCTACGCGACGGCGAGCACGACCTGCATGGTCTTTGCCGTTTAGAGCCCGCCTCTCACGCCTCGCTCGACGAGACCGCCGCGAGCGGACATTTCAGACGCCAGACCACTCCCTGCGGCTCGTAGGCCATGCTCACGTCGCCCGCGACGCCGGTTTTCGTCAGGCTGGTAAGAACCGTGCTGCCGAATCCCTCCCGCGTCGGCGGCGCGACCTGCGGGCCATCCATTTCCCGCCATTCGAGTGAGAGGGTCGTTCCTGCGATCTTCAGCTCGATCCGGACCCGCCCCTTCGCGTTCGACAGCGCGCCGTATTTGGTCGCATTGGTCGCAAGTTCGTGGATCGCCATTCCGATCGACTGCGCGGCGTCCGGCGTAACGAGCAGGTCGGGACCCTCGATCGCCACGCGGCCTTCCTGAAGGTCGGCGAACGGCTCGATGTGCGCCAGGATCAATTGGCGCAGCCAGACGCCGCGCCACTGGTTGGTGACGAGCAAATCCTGGTTGGCCGCCAAAGCGCGGATGCGGCGGCTGAATTGCGCGACGAAATCGGAAACGCTGGCGGCGCTGGTCCGACGCGCGATCGCAGCGACGACCGCCAGCTGGTTTTTAGTGCGGTGGTTCACCTCGCGCATCAGGTGTTCGTTGCGCTGTTCGGCGAACTTCCGTTCGGTGATGTCGAGCATCGTCCCCGTTACGCGCGCGGCGAATCCGGTCTGAGGATCGAGCGGTCCGACCGACTCGCCGCGATCGAGCATCCAGCGCTGTTCGCCGTCAGCCCGGACGATCCGGAACTCGAATTCGTATGGGCCGACGCGGCGGCAGATCCTGGCGAATTCTTCACGCAGCTTCGCGCGTTGCGCGGGATCGACGACCGCCAGCAGCGTTTCGCTCGAAGGCTGTTGCGACGCGGGCAACCCGAGAAGGCGATAGAGCTCCGGCGACCACGTCATGACGCGCGTCGCCGGGTCGAACTGGTGGATACCGAATTGCGCGGCGGCGGCCGCCTGTCTCAGGCGGGCTTCGCTCTCGCGCAGCGACTGGCTCGTGCGCTCGCGTTCGCCAACGGCCTGCTTCAGCGTCGTCCAGAAACCGGCGAGCTCGAGTATCCGGGTCGAGAATGTCGGAGTCGCGTCGTGCAGCAGCGCCGCGGCGCCGCTTTCGAGGCCAGTGATCGACCCGGTCAGCCATCGTGCGAAACGAAAGGCCAGCAGCAGCGACAATGCCGCCACCGAAAGGGCGAGCGCGGACGCCCACGCGATGGTCTTGAGCGCCTCGGCCTGAATCTGGCTCTTGCGCGCAGCGACGCCGATCGTCCAGCCGCTCAGCCGTGAGTGCGAATTTGCGTTCAGGGTCGCGTCGCCTTCGCGGGAATCGAATTCGAACAGGCCGTCGGCGCCCGAGGTGGCGCGCCAGCCCTCCGATGCGGGGGCGCCCGACAGAGATTCGCCGCCCGGTATGCGCGCGACGTAAATCCCGTTCCTGTCCATGATGCCGGACAGCCAGTGGCCGGGCATGGTTTTGGGCCCGAGGAATTTCAGGAATGTCGACGTGGGGATGGTGATCGCGATGCCGTAACGCGGCGCGCCGTCCCTGAAGACGGGCGTTTCGACCGTTACGATCCACTGGCTCGTCTGCACGAGCCCCTTCACGACAGAGCCGACCACCGATCGGCGTTCGAGCGCCGCGAGACGCTGATTTCGAAGTCCGGCGGCGCTGCGCGGCGGCAATGGGGCGCCGAAGGCGACCGACGTATTGAGGAGCTGGCGCCCGTCGAGCGTCGACAACACGACCCACGCGCCATCGGCGCCGCTGACGACGCGTCGCGCTTCGGCGTCGAATCCGGCGACATCGTCCGTCAGCAGGGTCGGCGAACGCGCCAGCGCCTCGCCGAGCGCCATGAGCTTGCTCAGCTCCGCGTCGACCGCCTCTGCGATCGATTGCGCGGAATATTGCAGCGCCGCGCGCTGGGCGCGATCAGCCGATTGCTGAAGGCTGAAAATCGCTGCGAAGATAACGCAAATCAGCGGCAATGCGACGATGCCGACGAGCGCAAAGAGCAGCCTGCGGATCGGCCAAAGACGCGCTGCGCCTTTCGTCCGCGGGATATCGCCCGAGTCCGTTGCATCCTGGTCTTGTCCCGCGGCGCCGAGGGTCATGAATGCACGTGCTTCCCGCGCGCCCACGTCGTATCGTCTCGTCGCTGTCGAGCGCCGTCGCTGATTGTATAGCCGCGTTCATGGATGGAAAGGCCGGACGCGCCCGGGACAGAACGGCCAAGTCTTTGCTGTGAAATTCATTTTCTTCGCGCCGGCGCTTTTCGTCTTGTCGCAGCGAGCAACGCCGCGCCTGCCAGAGCCGAGGCGACCGAGCCCGCCAGCACGCCGATCTTCGTTTCGACGACGAGGTGTTCGGCATGCGGGAAGGCCAGTCCGCCGATGAACAGACTCATCGTGAACCCGATTCCGCATAGAAGCGCGACTCCGTAGACTTGAATCCAGCGTGCGCCCAACGGACGACTTGCAAGTCCGAGCGCGGCGGCCGCGCGAACCGCGGCGAAGACGCCGATCTGTTTGCCGAAGGCCAGACCTGCTGCGACGCCGAGCGTCACGGGATGGGCCAGCGTTTCGAACGAAATGCCTGCAAACGAGACGCCGGCGTTGGCGAAGCCGAAGATCGGCACGACCAGATAGGCGACCCATGGCGACAACGCGTGTTCGAGCCGATGGAGCGTGGATCGTTCGCGGGATTGCGGATCGACCGGTATTGTCGCGGCGAGCAGGACGCCCGCTATCGTCGCGTGCACACCGCTGCCGTGCACGAAATACCACAGTGGCAGGCCGAGACCGACATAGGGCCATGGCGTACGGACGCCGCGCCAATTGAGGCAGGCGAGCGCCAGCAGACACGCTGCCGCGCCCCCGACCATCGGCAAGGAAAGGCCCTGCGAATAGAAGACCGCGATGACGACGACGGCGCCGAGGTCGTCGATGATGGCGAGCGCGGCGAGAAATATCTTGAGCGAGACGGGTATGTTCTTTCCGAACAGCGACAGCACGCCGAGCGCGAAGGCGATGTCGGTCGCCGCCGGTATCGCCCACCCCCGGAGACTGGCGGAATCGCCGCGGTTTATGAAGACGTACACAAGCGCCGGGACGACCATGCCGCCGAGGGCGCCGGCGCCAGGCAGCGCACGCCGGCCCCACGTCGCGAGCTCGCCGCAGATCATTTCACGCTTGATTTCGAGTCCCACCAGGAGAAAAAACACGGCCATCAGCGCGTCGTTGATCCAGTCCGCCACGCTCAACGGGCCGACATGCGCATCGAGCGCGGCGAAATAGGAAGCGCCCAGCGCCGAATTCGCGATCAGCAATCCAAGCGCGGCGGCCGCCATCAGGACGAGGCCGCCGCCCGCTTCGCTCGTCAGCAGATCGCGCAGCGCGGACGGCGCGCGACGTAGGTTTTGGCCGATCATCGCATCCTCGTGAAGATGGTCGACCTTCGGCTTACCACGCGCTTCGTTGTCGCGCATGCGCGTTGCGAGGATCTGGCTTTCGAATCGCCCCCTCGACGCGCCGGACCGAGCGTGAAACGCTGCGCCCAAGCAGG
Organism: Hyphomicrobiales bacterium; assembly: GCA_028868735.1. Taxonomy (GTDB): domain Bacteria; phylum Pseudomonadota; class Alphaproteobacteria; order Rhizobiales; family Beijerinckiaceae; genus JAJXWB01. Next base: position 6,322 of record JAGWTW010000026.1, read on the forward strand.
CCGCGGCGAGAAAGCGGCCGCGGGAGACCGCAACCATGGACGCGCTTCAGAATAATCCGCCGGTGAACATGCCGCCGCTCGCAGAGCGCAACGTTTCGTCCGTCATGCGGCGGGCGCTCGCCGAACACCCCGACAAGATGGCGGTGCGCGATGAAGAGCGCGCGCTCACCTATCGCGGGCTCGTCGACGCCGCGCTCGTGATGGCGGGCGGATTCGGCAAGCTCGGCGTCGGGCGTCAGCAATCCGTGCTGCTCATGCTCGACAATCATCTCGACTTCGTCGTCGCGTGGATCGCCCTCAGCCTGTCCGCGCGCGTGGAAGTGCCGGTCAATACCGCCTATCGCGCCGCCATTCTTGCGCATGTCGTCAACAATTGCGGCGCCGAAGTGATGGTGATCGAGGATGTCTATTGCGCACGGCTCGCCGAGATCGCTGGCCAGCTCGCCAACCTGAAAAAGGTCGTCGTGCGCGGCGACGCGACGGCGCTGAAGATGCCCGATCACATCGAGGTGCTCTCCTTCTCGGCGCTGGAAGGCGTGCGTGAAGAGATTGCGCATGTCGATCCATGGGACCTCGTCGGCATCATGTACACGTCCGGCACGACCGGCCTTTCCAAGGGCGTGCGCGTAACGCACGCGCACGCCTACGGCTATTGTTCGCCGGCGGTCTACACGGTGGCGACGGAAGACGACGTCAATCTCGTGCTGCTGCCGCTGTTCCATGTCGGCGGACAATGGGCCGGCGTCTATAATGCATTGATCGCCGGCGGCTCGGCCGTCGTCCTGCCGCGCTTCAGCGCCACGCAGTTCTGGGATCAGGCGCGCGCGTACGGATGCACCAACACGCTGTTGCTCGGCGCGATGGCGAGCTTCCTCTACCGGCAGCCGCGCCTGCCGAACGACGCCGAACAACCGCTGAAATGCATCCTGATGGTCCCGGTAATGCCGGAGCTCGAGGATTTCAAGGCGCGCTTCGGCGTCGAGCGAGTCGGCACTGGCTTCGGGTCGACGGAGGCCTCCACCATTCTGCGCGCGCCGCCGGGCGCGGCGATCCCCGATCAGGCCGGCTGGCTCAGGGAGGACGTCCAGATCCGCGTCGTCGACGCAAACGACATGGACGTCGCCCCGGGCTCGACCGGCGAGATGCTCGTGCGCTCGACCGAGCCGTGGACGATCATGGACGGCTATCACGCGATGCCAGACGCAACGGTCGCCGCCTGGCGCAATCTCTGGTTCCACACGGGCGACGTGGTGCGGCAGGATCTGACGACCGGCCAGTACGTCTTCGTCGACCGGTCGAAGGACGCGCTGCGTCGGCGTGGCGAAAACGTATCGAGCTTCGAGGTCGAGCGCGAGATCCTCGAACACCCGGACGTGCTGGAATGCGCAATCGTCGCCGTGCCGAGCGACGCCTCGGAAGACGACATCAAGGCCTGCGTCGTGCTGAAGGAAGGCGCTACGCTCGAAGGCGCGGCCCTGCTCGACTTCCTGCTGCCGCGCCTGCCCGATTTCATGGTTCCGCGATACGTGGAGTTTCTTGCCCAATTGCCGAAGACCCCGACCGAGAAAATACGGAAAGCGGAATTGCGCGCGGCGGGCGTGACGGCGGCGACCTGGGACCGCGAGGACGTCGGATACAGGGTGCGGCGCTGACCCCGCCCGCTTGCCCCGCCGGCCGCCTGTAAATTAGGAAAGGCCGCATCGGGAGGGCGACATCGCCATGACGAAACCTGTGATTATCGCCGGCGGCGGCATCGGCGGACTGGCGACGGCGCTGACGCTGCGCCAGATCGGCGTTCCCTGCGTCGTGTTCGAAGCGGTGCGCGAGATGCGCCCGCTCGGCGTCGGCATCAATCTGCAACCGAACGCCGTGCGCGAACTCTGCGATCTGGGGCTCGGCGAGGCCGAACTCGACCGCGTCGGCGTTCCGGCCAGGGAATGGGCGCTGGTCGGCCTCAACGGCGCCGACATCTATTCCGAACCGCGCGGCCTGCTCGCGGGCTACAAATGGCCGCAATACGCGGTTCATCGCGGCCAATTGCACATGCTGCTCTACGATACCGCGGTCGCGCGCATCGGCGGCGACGCGGTGCGGCTGGGCGCGCGCGTGACCGGCTATCGAAAATCCGCCGACGGCGTCGTCGCATCGGTCGAATATGCGGACGGTTCGACGTCGCAGGTCGAAGGCGCGCTACTGATCGGCGCCGACGGCATACATTCGGCGATCCGCGCGCAGATGCATCCGGACCAGCCGCCGATCCATTGGGGCGGCGCCTTGATGTGGCGCGGCGTGACCCGCGCAAAACCCATTCGCACCGGCTCGTCGTTCGTCGGCCTCGGCACCCATCGCCATCGCATGGTGATCTATCCGATCTCGCAACCCGATCCGGAAACGGGGCTCGCCCTCGTCAACTGGATCGCGGAGATCACGCTCGACAATTCGGAAGGCTGGAAGCAGACGGGCTGGTTCCGGCAGGTCGGCGTCGAGGAGGCGGCCAGGCATTTCGAAGACTGGAAGTACGACTGGATCGACGTGCCGGCGCTGATCCGCGGCGCCGACGTCGCCTACGAAAATCCGATGATCGACCGCGATCCCGTTTCGACCTGGCGCGACGGGCCGGTTGCGCTCCTCGGCGACGCCGCGCACGCCATGTATCCGACAGGCTCCAACGGCGCGAGCCAGGCGATCGTCGATGCGCGCATGCTCGGGGCGTGCATGGTGGAGCACGGCGCGAACGAGGCGGCGCTCGCCGCCTATGACGCGAGGCTGTGCGGGCCGATTTCGCAGGTCATCCTGCGCAACCGCGGCGCCGGGCCGTTCGGCCTGCTCAACATGGTGGACGACCGCTGCGGCGGCGTATTCGAAAGCATAGACGACGTGATCCCGGCGCAAGAGCGCGCCGACTTCATGGCCGGCTACAAGGCGGCCGCCGGATTTGCGATCGAGGCGCTGAACAAGGCGCCGCGTACGATCGCAGAGGGCGCAAAGGCCAGTACGCGCGAAAGCGTCTAGAGGCTGCGCTCCGGCCTCAGGATTTCGCGAGATAGGGCTGCGTCATTTTGACCGGATCCACGATCCGGTCGAAATCGGCCTCCGATACATAGCCCAGCGCCAGCGCGGCGGCCTTGAGCGTGAGGTCGTGCTCCATTGCGTGATGCGCGATCGCGGATGCCTTGTCATAGCCGATCAACGGCGAAAGCGCGGTTACGAGCATCAGGGATTGCGCGACGTCTTGTGCGATCTTACGCCTGTTGGGTTCGGTCCCCTCGATCAGGAATTTTCGGAAATTCGTGCACCCGTCCGTCAACAGCGTGATCGAGTGCATGATGTTGTGGATGACGAGCGGCTTGTAGACGTTCATCTCCAGATAGCCGCCCGCGCCCCCGAGGCCGACGGCGACGTCGTTCGCCATCACCTGCACCGCGACCATGGTCAGCGCCTCCGCCTGGGTCGGATTCACTTTGCCCGGCATGATCGAGGAGCCGGGTTCGTTCGAAGGCAGGATGAGTTCCGCAAAACCGGCGCGCGGGCCGCAAGCAACGAGGCGGATGTCGTTGGCGATCTTGTAGAGCGAGGCCGCGAGCGTGCGCGTTACGCCGGAAAAATGTACGAGCGCGTCATGCGCGCCCTGGACCGCGAACTTGTTCGGCGCGGAGACGAAGGGAAGTCCGGTAAGGCCGGCGATTTCAGCAGCGGCAGCTTCGGCGAAACCCGGCGGCGCGTTGACGCCGGTGCCGACCGCCGTTCCGCCGAGCGAGAGACGATATACGCCCGCGAGCGCCTCGTGCAGCCTCTCGATATTGTCGGAAAGCATGCCGACATAGCCCGACCATTCCTGACCGAGCGTCAGCGGGGTCGCATCCTGCAAGTGCGTACGGCCGATCTTGACGATGTCCTTCCATTGCTCGGCCTTGTCGGCGATCGCATTGCGCAAGCGCTCGACGGCGGGAACCAGACGCGAGACCGTGTCGAGCGCCGTCGCGATATACATCGCGGAGGGAAAGGTGTCGTTCGAGGATTGCGCCATATTGACGTGATCGTTCGGATGCACCGGCGTCTTGCCGCCGAGCGGCGTGCCCGCGAGCTGGCAGCAGCGGTTGGAGATCACCTCGTTGACGTTCATGTTGAACTGCGTCCCGCTGCCGGTCATCCAGACGTGCAGCGGGAACATGTCGTCGTAGCGCCCTTCGCGAATTTCATCGCAGGCCGTCACGATCAGCCGGTGTATCTGATCGCTCAACCGTCCGTCGGCGTGATTGACGGTAGCGGCAGCCTTTTTGAGAAGCGCGTAGGCGCCGATCATCTCGCGCGGCATGAGGTCGCTGCCGATCGAGAAAAAGGCGAGCGACCTCTGCGTCTGCGCGCCCCACAATTTGTCGGCGGGCACCTCTACTTCACCGAGGCTGTCGGTTTCCTTGCGCATAGCGGGCATGGTCGCCTCTTCCTCAATCGCGGCGTTCGCGCCGTCAGATCGGCCGCGCCGGCATGTGGGTCGCGCCGCCGATGATCTCGCGGGCCTGCTTCCACCATTTCTGCGTAAGCTCGCCGGCGTCGCCCTCGCGCGCGAGGGCGCCCGCTTCGCCAGACCAGAGCGGGGAGAAGTCACTGGAGCCGCGCGCTTCGGCGTGACTGCGCAGCGGCGACACTGCGCCCGTCGCCAGGGGGAAGGCCGGCGCGGCGGCATTGAAGGGCCCTTGTTCGCGCATGAATCGCGTCATCAGACCGCGCGCGGGCCGACCCGTGTAGAGATTTGTGAGGCGCGTATCGTCGTCGCGCGCGGTCTTCAGTGCTGCGCGATGCAGAGGCGCGGTCGACGCCTGCGGCGACAGGAGGTAGGCCGTGCCGATTTGCGCCGCGCTCGCGCCCAGCGCGAAGGCCGCCGCAATCCCGCGCCCGTCGGCGATACCGCCGGCTGCGATCACCGGCGCCTTCACGGCGTCCACGATTTGCGGCAACAACGCGAACAGGCCGGGCTGCGCATCGATGTCGTCGGTCAGGAACATGCCGCGGTGTCCGCCGGCCTCGCGCCCTTGCGCGATCACGGCGTCGACGCCGCGCGCGTCGAGCCAGCGCGCTTCGGACACTGTCGTTGCGGACGAGAGAATCTTCGCGCCCGTCGCCTTCGTGCGCGCCAGCAAGCCTTCGTTCGGCAAACCGAAATGAAACGAGACGACCGCGGGCTTTGTCTCTTCGACGACCGCGCACATGGCCTCGTCGTAGGGCGCCCTGCCCGGCCCCTTCGGAATCGTCGCGGGATCGAGACCGGCGTCGCGGTAATAGCCGCCGAGACGCTCGAGCCATGCCGCCTCGCGCGCGGCGTCCGGCGCGGGCGGTCTGTGCGCGAAAAAATTGACGTTGAAGGGCGCACGCGTCTCAGCCCGGATCTGCGCGATCTGCGCGCGAAGAATTTCGGGCGTCAGCATGGCGCAGGGAATCGAGCCGAGGCCGCCGGCCTCGCACACGGCGATGCAGAGATCGGGGCCCTGCGAACCCGCCATCGGCGCCTGCACGATCGGAAGCGAAGACAAAGTCCACATGCGCGGTGCTCCGATGGATCGCGAGCCTTAGGGCTCGTCGGCATTCTTGTGCGGGCCGACGCCCGCGCGAAAAAAATCAGGCCGTCACGATCCTCGGCTCGCGGCCGATGATCTTGCCCAGCGCCTTCATGCGATTGGCGATGCGCTCGCTCGCGAGCGGGGCGAGCTCGGCGGGCAGCGTCAGCACCAGTTCCTTTCGCTGCACCGCAAGCGGCGCGCGCGGAAGAACGCCGGGCATGGCCGCCGATGTTATATAGGCCACCCGCATGGCCGCGCCCATGATGCGCGCGCGGTCGAGCAGCCGTGCGGTGACAAGACCGCGAATGGCCGGGCTGACGCTTTCGTTGAGGCCGATATGGCGGATCGCGATCGCCAGAGCGATGAAGGCGCGGCCCGCATGGTCGACGCCCGTGAAAGACGCATTGGCGACGATGTCGAACGCCTGAACGCCACGATAGTCGGGATGCGCGCGCCAGGCGATGTCCGACAGCAGGCAGGCCGCGCGCCGCAGGCGGGCTTCGTAGAGCGTATCGCCGAGCTCGGTCGAACGAAAGAAGGCGTCGATCCAGTCGGCGAGTTCGAAGGCGTGCGCGGGCGCGCGCGACCGCAGGACGTTGAACTCCGCCGCGCCGGCGATCAAAGGGTCCTCGCTGCGATCCTCGTCCGGCAATTGCTCGTAGAGAAGGCCCTCGCGGACGCCGGCGGCGGACATCACGATCAGGCTCGGCTTTCCGCGCTTGATGATCTCGTCGAGTACGATCGCGCCATAGGCGAGCAACGGTCGACGCTGCGCAGAAATCGCGTCTGACGCGTTCAGCGAGTCGATGTCGACGCGTTCGATCAGCTCGACGAAATCGGCGGCGTCGCGCGTGGGGATTTCGTAATTGTGCATCACGTTGAGCGGATAGGACCGCTGCAACATGTGCAGCCGCGCCAGCGCGCGCCACGTGCCGCCGATCGCGTAAAAAACGCGGCCGTTCAGCTTCTTCAGCGCGCCGGCGTCGGCGATCAGTTCGCGCGCGATCTTCGTCGCCTGCTTCGGAGATCTGCCCGAAGCGTCCATCAACGCAAGACCGCCAAGCGGCAGCGTCTCGCCACGGCCGAGCTTCTTGCCGTCCACGTCGATCAGTTCGAGCGAGCCGCCCCCGAGATCGCCGACCACGCCGTCGGGCTCGTACATGGCGGAGACGACGCCGAGCGCCGACAGCTCCGCCTCGCGCTTTCCGGACAGGAGCTGGATCGGCGCGCCGATCGCCTGTTCTGCGCGGTCGAGGAATTTCTGTCCGTTGCTCGCGTCGCGCGCCGCGGCGGTCGCCACGACCTGGATGTCCTTGACCCCCATGACGCGACAGAGCGTCTCGAAGCGCGCGAGCGCGGAAAGCGCCCGATCCATCGCGTCTTCGGCGAGCGCGCCCGTCGTTACGACGCCGCGGCCGAGGCCGCAGAAGGCCTTTTCGTTGAAAATCGGCGTCGGCGCGCGCGTGCGCCCTTCGTAGGCGACGAGACGAACGCTGTTTGATCCGATATCGACGATCGCAACCGGCGCGTCGCTCGCAAGCCGACCTTGCGCCGGTGATTTCCAGGGACTCATGAACGGAATTACCCGCGTTTCGACAGCGACTTCGGCCGGGAGGCCTGCAGCGACTTGCCGCGGCCGGACAGGCTCGGGTTGGTCATAAAGTACTTGTGCGCATTGAACGACTCCGCGCCGCGCGGCTGATCGACGCGGACGCTCGAACCATCGGGCAGGATGCGGTAGCTCTGCTCCGTGTCGATGAGATTGGCGAGCATGATCTGATCGAGCACCTGCTGGTGCACAGTCGGGTTGAGGATCGGAATCAGAGATTCGACGCGCCGGTCGAGATTGCGCGGCATCAGATCGGCCGAAGAGATGTAGACGAGCGATTTTCGGTGCGGCAGCGCGTGCCCGTTGCCGAAAGCGTAGATGCGCGCGTGTTCGAGGAAGCGGCCGATGATCGATTTCACCCGGATGTTGTCGGAAAGACCCGGCACGCCCGGCCGCAGGCAGCAGATGCCGCGCACGACGAATTCGATTGCGACGCCGGCCTGGCTCGCCTGGTAGAGCGCGTCGATGATTTCCGGATCGACGAGCGCGTTGCATTTGCCCCAGATCGAGGCGGGCTTGCCGGCGCGCGCGAAGGCGATTTCGCGCTCGATGTTCTCGATCAGCGTCTTCTTCAGGCCGATCGGCGAGACCGACATGCACTCGAGGCCAGCGGGCTCGGCGTAACCCGTGATGAAGTTGAAGATGCGCGCGACGTCGCGACCGATCGCAGGATCAGCGGTGAACAGCGATATGTCCGTGTAGATTTTCGCCGTGACCGGGTGATAATTGCCGGTGCCGACGTGGCAATAGGTGACGAGCGATCCGCTCTCGCGCCGCACGATCATTGAAAGCTTGGCGTGGGTCTTCAGTTCGATGAAGCCGAACACCACCTGAACGCCGGCGCGTTCGAGGTCGCGCGCCCAGCGGATATTGGCCTCTTCATCGAACCGCGCCTTCAGCTCGACGAGCGCAGTCACCGACTTTCCGGCTTCGGCGGCCTCGATCAGCGCGCGCACGATCGGGCTGTCCGACGACGTGCGGTAGAGCGTCTGCTTGATCGCGACGACGTTGGGGTCGCGCGCGGCCTGCTGAATGAACTGCACGACCACGTCGAACGATTCGTAGGGGTGATGGACGATGAGGTCTTTTTGCTTGATCGCCAGAAAGCAATCGCCGCCGTTTTCCCTCACGCGCTCGGGATAGCGCGGCGTGTACAGCGCGAACTTCAGTTCGGGCCGGTTGAGCGAAATGATCTCCGAGAGATCGTTGAGCGCCAGCATGCCGTCCAGGACGAAAATCTGGTCCTGCGCGACGTCGAGCTCCTCGGCGACGAACGCGCGCAGTCCCTCGGGCATGGAGGCTTCCATTTCGAGGCGGATCACCGTGCCGCGGCGCCGCCGCTTCAGCGCCGTCTCGAACAGGCGAACGAGATCTTCGGCCTCTTCTTCCACTTCGAGGTCGCTGTCGCGGATCACGCGGAATAGGCCCTTGCCCACGACGTCATAATCGGGGAACAGCTTCTTCGCATTCATGAGGATCAGCGTTTCCAGCGGGATGAATTGCGCGGGACCGCCGCCGACCAGTTCAGGAATGCGGATGAAGCGTTCGACCTTGTTGGGCATGCGCACGAGCGCGGTGCGCGAGAGTTTCTCGTTGTGCGCGGCGAGATCGAGCGCCAGCGTGAAACCGAGATTCGGGATGAACGGGAAAGGATGCGCCGGGTCGACGGCGAGCGGCGTCAGCACCGGAAACACGTTGAGGACGAAATAATCGTCCAGCCATGCGCGCTGCGCCTTGGTCAGGTCATCGGGCTCGACGATGACGATGCCGGTCGCCGCCAGTTCCGGCCGCAGCGTGCGCCAACGCCGCATCTGCTCGTCGGCCAGAAGCGAAACGCGTTCGCGTATCTTCGCCAGCTGTTCGGCGGGGGTGAGGCCGTCCTGCGAACGCTCCCCGACGCCGGAACGCATCTGGCCGCGCAGGCCGGCGACGCGCACCATGAAGAACTCATCGAGATTGTTCGCCGAGATCGTGAGGAAGCGCAGCTGTTCGAGCAGCGGATGGTTCCGGTTCGAGGCTTCGAGCAACACGCGGCGGTTGAATTCGAGCCAGGAGAGTTCGCGATTGATGAAGCGTTCGGGCGAGACCGCCAGTTCGTCCGGGCGCTCGGCGATATCGCCGAGGTCGTCCATGACATGGATGTCGGCAGCGCTTCGGGCCTCGGGCGGCTCGCTTCGGCCCTCCGCGTCCTGCGCCGTCTGGTCATGCTCGCTGTGGCTGGTCATGGTTCCCTTGCGCGCCCTGCCCTGTGGTCAGGGCTAGTCCGATTCTCCATCGGAAGCCTCGTCATATTCAAGCCGGCCGAGCAATCTGGCGGCGAGACCCCGGGTGATGCGACGCCCCTCGGCGAGCGCCTCGTCGTCGAGCGCCCGCACCATTTCCCGCGCCGCGTCGAGCGAGCGATCGATGCGCTGGGCGACATATTCGATGACGCTGGCGTCGACGGCAAGCTGACGGTCGACGAACAGCTTGACCAGAACAGCACGGATCAGGTCGTCGTCCGGGCGGCCGATCTCGACGAGCGGCGCACGGCGCAGACGCGACATCAGGTCCGGCAGGCGCACCCCCCAGGCCTCAGGACGCGAGCGCGCGGTCAGGAGCAAGGAAGCCCGGGATTCCTGGACGAGATTGACGAGATGGAACAGGCCGCGTTCGTCGACCACGCAATCGGCGTCCTCGACCAGAATATTCCGCCCCGAAAAGTCTACGAGCGCCGCGTCGGCGCGGATCGCCAGCGGCGGCGCCAGCGCGGCCCTGGCGCGGCGCGACCAGATGTCGGCGAGATGGCTCTTGCCGGCGCCGCCTTCTCCGGCCAGCACGAGCACCGGGTCCGGCCAGTCCGGCCAGGCCGACACCATGGCGTGCGCCGTCGCATTTGATGGGGAGACGAGAAAATCCTCGTCGCCGTACCGGGGAGCGACCTCGAAGCCGAAAGCGAGCTGGCGCGCGCCGGCCTTCTCCGGCGCAGGCGCATTTCCTTCGCTCATGGAACCCGCGACTCGTCCGTCAGCAGCCGCGTTTCGCCCTTGAAGAACGGACTCTGGCGATAGCGGGCGATCGCGAAGCGCAGGAGGACGCCGATCGCCGCCGCGACCGGAACCGCGACGATCAGACCGGTGAATCCGAACAGCGAACCGAAGGCGAGCAGCGCGAACATCAACCAGACCGGATGCAGCCCGACCGAGGCGCCGACGAGTTTCGGCGACAGCACGTTGCCCTCCAGAAACTGGCCCGCGAGCACCACGGCGAGCGACATGACCAGCAGGCGCCATTCCGGCCAGCCCTGCACGGTCGCCACGACGGCCGAGACGACCAGCGCCGACAAGGACCCGACATAGGGAATAAAACTCAGGAAGCCTGCGGTGATGCCGATCAGGAACCCGAAATTCAGTCCGACGAGCGTCAGCCCGACGCCGTACCACAATCCGAGAAACAGGCAGACGAGCGACTGGCCGCGCAGGAAGCCTGCGAGCGCCTTGTCGATATCGCGCGCCAGCATCGACACTTCAGGCCTGAATCGCGGCGGCACCAGCGATCCGAGGGTCGCGACCATGCGGTCCCAGTCGATCAGAATGTAGAAGGCGACGACGGGCGTGACGACGAGCAGCGAGACTATCCCGACGAGCGCGGCGCCTCCGGAGATCAACGACTTCGCGAAGGCGCCGAGCCATTTCACCCCTTCGCCGACGACGTCGCCGATCGCCTTCTGGATATCGGCGGGATTGCCGGATCCCAGTCCGAATTTCGCGGCGTACTCGCCGATCCAGGACGAATTGAGATAGCGACCGCCTTCGTCCGACAGCAGGGATTGCAGCTTGGCGATGATTTGAGGCAGCGATTCCACAAAATCCGACAACTGTCGGCCGAGCACTGGCACGATCAGGACCAGGAAGGCGATCAGGAGAATCAGGAACACCGCCAGGATGACCAGCGCGGCGCCGAGCCTCCCGAGGCCGGTCCTCTGGAGCTTGGTCGCGATCGGGTCGAGCAGGTAGCCGAGCGCGATGCCCGTCACGAAGGGCATCAGCACGCCGGAGAAGACGTAAAGGAACAGCGCGCAAAACAGGACCGCCAGCACCCAGGGCCCGAATTCGCGCACCAGGCGCGGTTCGGTCTCGACGACGATCGCCGCAGGCCGGCTCGCGTCCGCGCGCTCGATCAATGGCCCATGTGGCTGATCCATGGGACCAGATAGGCGCCGGCCGAGGCGACCGTCAATGCCGCGACGAGCCACAGGCCCACGGCAAACCACAGGCCGGTCGGAATCCCGAACGCGAGCGCCCCCAGAACGGCGGCGGCGAAGCCGATCTGCGCGGTCGTGTTGATCTTGGAAAGGAAAATCGGGCGGATCGCGATCGGGTTGTCGAGCAGCCACGACGTGATGACGCCGCCGACGATCATCACGTCGCGCGAAACGACGAGGATGGCGAGCGTCGCGGGAACGACATGCGCGATCCCCAATGCGACGTAGATCGAGACCAGCAGGGTCTTGTCGGCGAGCGGGTCGAGAAATGCGCCCAGTTCGGAGCGCAGGTCGAACGTTTTCGCCAGCCAGCCGTCAGCGGCGTCGGACGCGCCGGCGATCACGAATACCGCAAAGGCGCTGTCCCATTCGCCGTCGACGATCATGGAGACGATGACGGGCACCAGCAGAAGGCGGCAGATCGTGATGATGTTCGGCAGCGAGCCGAATTTTGCCAGGTCCAAGCCGCCCCTCCCGGCGCGTTCTCTGGGTTCGGCGCCGAATTTCGCGTCATTGTGGCGAGGCGCCGCCGCCAGGGCAAGTCATGCGCCCTTGTCAGGGCCGCCGGCCATGTCCTATCTCGCCCTGCCGCGGCTCCTTTTGCGGCGAAGCTTCCGATGACGACGATTTCCGATCTCACCTATCGCCTGGGCCCACGCCTGCTGTTCGATTCCGCCGGCGCACAGCTGCCGGATGGCGCGCGAGTCGGCTTCGTGGGCCGCAACGGCGCGGGCAAGACGACCCTGTTCAGGCTGATGCGCGGGGAGATCGCGGCCGAGAGCGGAACGATCGCCCTGCCCCGTCGCGCGAGAATGGGGAGCGTCGAGCAGGAGGCGCCGGGCGGACCGGACAGGCTGATCGATTTCGTGCTGGCGGCGGATGCGGAGCGCGCGGCGCTGCTCGAAGAAGCCGAGCACGCGCACGATCCGCACCGGATCGCCGAGATTCAGACGCGGCTCGTCGATATCGATGCGCATTCGGCGCCGGCGCGCGCAGCTCGCATTCTTTCGGGGCTCGGATTCGACGAGGCCGCGCAGCAGCGCGCGCTGTCGGAATTTTCGGGCGGCTGGCGCATGCGCGTCGCGCTCGCGGCCGTGCTCTTCACGCAACCGGATCTCTTGCTGCTGGACGAGCCGACCAATTATCTCGATCTCGAAGGCACGCTCTGGCTGGTCGACCATCTCAAGACATATCCGGCGACCGCGCTCGTCATCAGCCACGACCGCGACCTGCTCGACGCCGTCTGCGACCACATCCTGCATCTCGATCAGGCGAAGCTGACCCTCTGGAAAGGCAATTATTCGAGCTTCGAGAAGCAGCGGCGCGAGTTGATGGCGTTGCAGGCGAAGGCCGCCAAGAAGCAGGAGGACAAGCGCAAGCACCTGCAAGCCTTCGTCGACCGTTTCCGCGCCAAGGCGACCAAGGCGCGGCAGGCGCAATCGCGGCTCAAGATGCTCGAAAAGATGGAGCCGGTGACGGCGATCGTCGATTCCGAAGCCCTGCCGATCCACCTGCCGTCGCCGGACAAGCAGCTGTCGCCGCCGATCATCGCGATGGAGCGCGCGGCGGCCGGCTACGGCGACCGCACAGTGCTCTCGCAGATCAATCTGTCGCTTTCGAACGACGACCGCATCGGCCTGCTCGGCGCCAATGGCAACGGCAAATCGACTTTCGCCAAGCTTCTGGCCGGCCGGCTCGGCGCGACGTCCGGCAATGTCGTGCGGGCGTCCAAGCTCGAGGTCGGATTTTTCGCACAGCATCAGGTCGATGACCTCGACCTCGCCGATACGCCCTATCGCGCCGTCGCGCGGTTGATGCCCGAAGCGCCGGAAGCCAAGGCGCGGGCGCGCGCCGCGCAAATGGGATTTTCGGGGACGCGGGCCGATACGCGCGTCGCGCAATTGTCGGGCGGCGAGAAGGCGCGGCTTCTGATGGGCCTGTCGACGTTTCACGCGCCCCACCTCGTCATTCTCGACGAGCCGACGAACCATCTCGACATCGATTCCCGCGCGGCGCTGATCGAGGCGATCAACGACTATACGGGCGCGGTCGTGCTGGTCTCGCACGACCGCTACCTGCTCGAAGCCTGCGCGGATCGGCTATGGCTCGTCGCTGACGGCCGTGTCGCCGAATTCGACGGCGATCTCGACGATTACACCAGGTTCGTGCTCCAGAAATCGCGCGGCGACGAGAGCGTCAAATCCGCCAGGGCGACCGAAAAGAAACCTGCGCGCGCGCGCGAAAGCCGCGGGGCTGCGCAAAAGCGATTGCAGGCCGTCGAGGAGAAAATGCAGAGATTTTCCGGACTGATCGCACGGATCGACGCCGTGCTCGGCGACGGCGAGGCGTTCGCGAAGGACCCGAAGAAAGCGGCCGAACTTTCGCAGCAGCGAAGCGACCTCGAGTCCGCGCTGGTCGCCGCCGAGGACGAATGGCTGGCGCTCTCGACCGAAGCCGAGAGCGCCTGAGGCGCGTCACCAGTGGCGACGCCAGCCCCAGCCGCGACGCCACCCCCAGGGACGGCCGTAGAAAGGTCGTGGGCCCCAGTACGGGCGATAGACGTTGGGACGCCACCAGCAGCGTCCCCAGTAGTTGCAGACCCAGCGGACATTCTCGGGCTTCACTTGCGCGAGATCGCTCGAGGTCGCGACGCCCGGATCGATCCGCGGCATCGCCGAAGCCGGCGCAGCAGCCATCGCGATTCCGCCCGCCGCCAGCGCGGCGGACAGCGCAAACGCGCATCTTGTCCTGGACATGGCATTCTCCCTTGTCATCGAGAGCCCCCAGGCGTCAGGATATAGAGCCCGCCTTCTGAATTGCGGCTGAATGCGTCAGGCGGTCGGCGCGCCGGACAATGCTCCGCGAAGGACAAGCGTTGCGGCCGCGATCGCGGCGGCCGCCGCCAGCACGACCATGGTCCAGTCATAGCCTACGCGTGCGACGATAAAAGTTTCAGGTAATGGAGTAGCATAGAGCCCGATATTAAAGCAGGCGTTGAGCCACGCTTGCGGTCCCGAGCGACGCGTCGCGTCGACCCCCTGCACCATCCAGGCGGCGAGAACAGGGTACAGCAGGCTATGGCCGAGGCCGAATATGATTCCGCCCGCCGAGACCGGCCAGACATGCGCGCCGGCGAAGGAGACGGCCACGAGGCCGGCTGCCTCCAGCGCCAGCCCGAAGCCGACCAGGTAGCGTTTGTTGGCCTCTTCTATTCGGCGAAATCCAAATGCGCGCGATGCGAACATCGTCAGCGTCGACGCCGTGAAGAACGCGCCGAGCGGGATCGAGCGCGCTTCGAGCGCCGGCGCAAGATAGGCCGTCGTGAAACCATAGAGCGTTCCGGCGACGATCATCGACAGCAGCGGTTCGACGAAACGCGGGCGCCAGCTTGCGAGCAGGTCGAGCCCGCGCGACTGCGGCGGTTTCGCCAGCGGCCGCAGGCCGAGCGACAGGGCCATGCCCACGACCGCCGGGATCGAGCCGATCAGGAACATGCCGTGGGCGCCGTAGGCGTTGAGCGTATATTCGCCGAAGGCGGGCGCGACGGCTTGCGCGAGCGGCATCATCGCGGAAAAGACGCTGAGCAGGAACAGAAATCGCTTTGGCGACAGGCGGCTCTGCCCATAGGTCAGCGCGGCGGCCAGAAACAGGCCGCCGCCCGCCCCCGAGACGAATCGCGAGGCGAGCGCGCCGAAGAACGTGGCGCTGGTGAAATAGAGCGATGCGAACCCCGCAAGGCTCAGAAACATCGCCAGCCGCATGGTCGGCAAGACGCCGAGGCGCGCGGAAAACTCGCTCGACATCAGCGCGAAGAACACGATGGGAACGGCGATCGACGACAGGAGCACGCCGATCGTATGGAGATCGTGCCCGTTGCGCGCGAAAACGATCGACAGCAGCGTCTGATGCGCCGTCGTGAACGACACCAGAAACATGCCGATCGCCGCGCGCCAGTATTCCCGGCGCGCAGCTGCGTCGATATAGCCGGCGGCGTAAGCCTCGTCGTCCGTCATGCAGCGCGCCGATAGAGCGCGCGCCAATGCAAGGGCTCGCCGGCCGGTTCGATTTCCTCGACCGAGACGAGCGTAAGGCCGCCGGTCGCGAGCGCCTCGATGTTTTCGCGCGACAGCGGCCACGGCGGCCCCGCCGGCGCCGCTGCGTTGGGCCGGGCGCGCGCGATCACGAGAAGTCTGCCGTCGGGGGCGACGAAGGAAGCGAGCGCCGCCGCGGCCTGCGGGAGCAAAGACGCCGGCAGAGCCTGCAACGTGTAGCACTCGTGGACGAGATCGAAGTGCTGGCGCCATTGCGCAGGCGCAGCGAAGAGATCGGCGGCGAGATAGGTCGCCGAACTCGCCGGAAACCGCTTTTTCGCCCAGTCGATCGCCTTGGGAGAAAGGTCGAACGCCGTTGTCGCCGCGCCCCTGGCGGCCAAGGCCTCGGCGTTGTCGCCGAGCCCGCAACCGACGTCGAGCGCGCGCCGGGACGCGATGTCGTGCTGCGCGAGCCAGTCAGCCAGCAGCGGATGCGGTTCGAGATTGGCCCAGGGCACGCAGGCCGCGTCCTCCCCCGCGAGATTGTAGACGTCCTCGAACCAATGCCGGCGGAAAGGATCTGCTTCGGCGCCGCCTTGCCTTTTGTGCGGGTCGATCGCGTCCAGCCGTTTGCGGGCGGCCGCGCGCCGGCCCGCGAAATCCTGCGTCACGCCGTCTTCTCCCAGCGGCCGTCTTCCGATTGCCGCCAATAGGACAGCGCAAAACCCTTCTCGCGCAATGTCCGAAATTGCATACGGGCAATGTTCAGCGCGTCTTCGTCACGCCCGTCGAACAGGACGATCGCACGCTCGGTCGGCGCTGCCTGCGGATCGGCGAGCGCGGCGGGCGCGTCCGCGCCCTCCACGAAAAAGCGTACGGCGGCCGAGTTGGGATTGTCGGTCTCGGCCGTCAACCAGACCGGCTGCAGCGCGCCGTCGCCCTCGCGCGACGATCCGTGCGCGAGAAAAGACGAGTCGTTGTAGGTCCAGAGCAGATCGTCCAGCGCCTGCAGTCGTTCCGCGCTGGCGGTCTGAATGACCGCGGTCCAGCCGCGCGCCCGCGTTCGCTCCACGAGCGTCGGCAGAACGGCTTCGAGCGGCTGGCGCTGCAGATGATAGAACCAGACTTCCATGGGCCTTTGGGGATAGGCCGGAACTGCGGGCGCGGCAATGGCGGCGCCATCGGCCTGAAACGCCGGCTCGCGATCGCGTCGAACGCGGACTGGCCGCGCGCGAGTCTCCGTCCCGAACCCGCCGCGCGCGAAGAGTTTTATCGGAAGGCGCAGGCTTCGATCGACAAAGGGGAGTGAGCGAGCTGCGTCGCCCTACCCCTCGTAGAAATCCTTCACGAGCCGGTCGAGCAGCCGCACGCCCCAGCCCGAGCCCCAGCTCTGGTTGATGTCGCCGGCCGGCGACCCCATGCCCGTTCCTGCGATATCCAGATGCGCCCAGGGCGTCTTCTCGACGTAGCGCTGGAGGAATTGCGCGGCGGTGATCGAGCCGCCGTGGCGGCCGCCGGTGTTCTTCATGTCGGCGAATTTGGAATCGATCATCTTGTCGTAGGCCGGCCCGAGCGGCATTCGCCAGACTTTTTCGCCCGTCTCCTTGCCGGCTTCGGCGAGGCGTGCGGCGAGTTCGTCGTTGTTGGAGAAGAGGCCCGCGTATTCCTGGCCGAGCGCGACGAGGATGGCGCCCGTCAGGGTGGCCAGGTCGACCATGAATTTCGGCTTGTATTTATCCTGCACGTACCAGAGCACGTCGGCGAGCACGAGGCGGCCTTCGGCGTCCGTGTTCACGATCTCGATCGTCTGGCCGGACATGGATTTGACAATGTCGCCCGGACGTTGCGCCGCGCCGTCCGGCATGTTCTCGACGAGACCGATCGCGCCGATGGCGTTGACCTTCGCCTTGCGGGCGGCGAGCGCATGCATGAGGCCGACGACGCAGGCCGCGCCCGCCATGTCGCCCTTCATGTCCTCCATGCCGCCGGCGGGCTTGATCGAAATGCCGCCGGTGTCGAAGCAGACGCCTTTCCCGATGAAGGCGACCGGCTCGCCCGGCGCCTTCGCGCCGTTCCAGCGCATGACGACCATCCGGCTTTCCCGCACCGAGCCCTGACCCACGCCGAGCAGCGCGCCCATGCCGAGGTCGGTCATCGCTTTCTTGTCGAATATCTCGACCGATACGCCGAGCGCTTCGAGCTCCCTGGCCCGATTCGCGAATTCCTCCGGGTACAGGACGTTCGGCGGCTCGTTCACGAGATTTCGGGAGAGGACGACGCCGTCGGCGATCGCCTGACGGGCGGGCCAGGCTGCGCGCGCAGCGGCGGCGTCGGCGGCCGCTATGGTCAAATCGACCGACGTGTCCTTATCCGCATCCTCGTTCTTCTTCGTGCGATAGAGATTGAACTTGTAGGCGCGAAGGGTCGCGCCGAGCGCGAAATCGGCGGCCGCGCCGGGCGCGTCTGCGGGCGCTGTCGGCAGATCGAACAGAACCGAGGCGCGCCCCGCGCCGTTGAACTTGCCGGCGGCCATGCCGCCCATTGCGACGTAATCCGGCGGCTCCGGCGCCTTGCCGTCCTCGGCCTTGCGCGCGCAACCGAGCACCACGAGCCGATCCCAGCCCAGCCCCTGAGGCGCGAGCAGATCGAGAGACGAACCTGATTTTCCTTTGAATTTCGAAGCCTTGGCGGCGCGTTCTAATGCATTGCGCGCAGGCGCTAGCGTTTGCGCGGTCCTGGCGCCGAAGGCCAGATCCTCGCCCGCGAACACGACCAGCAGGCTCGCGCCGTCCTCCGCCCCGCCCGGACCGGCTGCGGCAATATCTGCAAATGGCGCGAAGTCGACGGTCAGCGAACCTGGCATTTCGTCCTCTTGGGGGAGCGGGAAGCGGGGGCGCACTATCGTCCGCCCCTCCGGGCCGGTCAACGTCGGGCGCGCCCGGAAATCGCCGTATCGTTTCGCTACGTGTCGCTGCGACAACAGACCCCGGAAATCATGTCGCCAGTCTGTCCCGAGACGCCGATCTTCTTGCCGCATATGGCGGAAATGGTTACCGAAACGTTGACCGTCGGTACGACGGCGAAAGGCGGCCGGCGAGTACGATGAGAGAAACGGCGATCGGGATGCGCCGGCCGGTCGGAGCGGCGGAGGGAGCATGATCGGGCTGACGCTCGGCCGCTACCTGTCGGGCCGTTTCCTCGAGCAGATTCTGATCGTCTTCCTGTCGATCAGCGCGCTCTCGTTTCTGATGGATTTCGTCGAGATGCTTCGACGGTCGAGCGAAGTGCATGTCGGCGCCGGTTTCGTCGCGCTCATGTCGTTCCTGCGCATGCCCGTCGCCTCCGAGCAGATTCTGCCATTTGCGGTCCTGTTCGGCACGATGGCGGCCTTCATCAATCTGACGCGCAAGCTGGAACTTGTCGTGGCGCGCGCATCGGGCATTTCGGTCTGGGGGTTTCTCGTCCCGCCGCTCGGCATCGCGCTGGCGCTCGGACTGGCGTCGGTCCTCCTCTACAATCCGATGGCGGCCGCCATGAAACAGCGTGCCGACGAGATGGAAATCGAGGCGTTCGGCCGGCCGGGTACGGACAAGGACGTCGGGATCTGGCTTCGGCAACGCAGCGTGGACGGCAAGGCGACCCTGCGCGCGGAGCGCGTCGCCGACAAAGGCGGCAAGCTCGAGAAGGTCGTCGCCTATCTCGATGATCCCACTGACCATTTCGTCGAACGAATCGACGCGCCGGTCGCGATTCTGACGCCCGGCGCCTGGAAGCTCGAAAACGCGCGGATCGCGCGCCCCGGCGAGGCGGCGCAGGAGGCGCAAGTCTACTACCTCGCGACCGACCTCGACCGCGAGGACGTCCTGCGCAGCCTGATGTCGCCGGACTCGGTTCCTTTCTGGCAATTGCCCGAATTTCGCGACCGCACGGAGGAGGCCGGGCTCGACGCCAACGTCTATGCGCTGCGTTACCAGACGCTGCTTGCGCGGCCTTTGATGCTGATCGCGATGGTTCTCATAGCCGCTGCCTGTTCCTTAAGATTTTTCAGGTTTGGTGGCGTGGGTAAAATGGTTGCGGGTGGCGTAGCGGCCGGCTTCGTGCTTTACGTGGCGACGAAGATGGTCGGGGACATGGGCGGCGCGGGCCTGTTGAGTCCGCCGCTCGCTGCGTGGTCGCCGGCGCTGGTCGGGAGTTTGTTGGGTGCGCTCGCCTTGTTGCATCAGGAGGACGGTTGATGGGGCGGCGTACCGGCCCTGTTGAACGTTCGGCGGCGGGCAAGTTCGCATCGTCGACGGATCGTCGCGCGTCGCCGCGATTTGTGATCGCGCGCGCCGCCGCGCTGGTCGCCGCCCTTTGTCTTGCCCCTGCCCTGACACATGCGGCGCCGGACCCGCAAAAGCCCGCCGCGGCCGCGCCGGCCCGCATGGTCGTCAACGCCAGCGAACTCGTCCAGAACGACAACACGAACACGATCACCGCCAAGGGCAACGTCCAGATCTACTACAAGGGCCGCGTGCTCGAGGCGGACCAGGTCGTTTACGACCGCAACACCAACCGCGTCCGCGCGATTGGCCACGCCCGCCTGACCGAAGAGAACGGCCAGGTCACCTATGCCGAAGAATTCGAACTGACCGACGATCTGAAACAAGGCTTCGTGAACAGCCTGCGGGTCGAAGGCAACAACGGCACCTATTTCAGCGCGCCGCGTGGCGAGCGAGCGGATGACAAGTCCGTCCTCGATTACGGCACCTACACGGCCTGCAAGCCCTGCGAAGACGCGCGGACGCCGCCGATGTGGCGCGTGCGCGCCAAGCGCATCATCCACGACCAGGACGAAAAGACGCTCTATTTCAACGACGCGAGCCTCGAGTTTTTCGGTTATCCGATCGCGTGGCTGCCGTTCTTCAGCGCGCCCGATCCGTCGGTGAAGCGGCGATCGGGCGTGCTCGCGCCGCATTTCATTCCCTACAATTCGCGGATCGGTTCCGGCGCCGGCGTTCCCATCTACTGGGCCGTGCAGCCCAACATGGATCTCGTTTTCACGCCGAACTTCGTCTACAAGCAAGGCTTCCTGCTCGACGCGCAATGGGCGCACCGGCTCGAGTCCGGTTCGTATTTCATTCGGCTGCAGGGGATCCGGCAGTTCAACCCGACCGAATTCTACTCGCAGCCTCTGGGGCCGGGATATCGTCCGTTTCGCGGCGCCGTCAGCAGCGCGGGCGAGTTCGACATCAACGAGAGGTGGAAATGGGGCTGGGACATCACCGCCCTGTCCGACCGCTATTTCTTCTCGGACTACGCGCTCGCCAATCCGCTCTTCACGAATCCGTTTTTCCGCGAGTCGTCGTCGACGGCCTATCTCACCGGCAAGAGCGAGCGGAGCTGGTTCGATCTGCGCGGCTATTATTTCCAGGGACTGAGTCCACGCGACTATCAGGCGCAGCTGCCGATCGCGCTGCCGCTGCTCGAGTACAACCGGACCTTCCCGCTGTCGCCGCAGAAATTCGCCGGCATCGGCGGCGAAATCGAACTCGACGTCAACGCCAGCTACACGAAGGCTGAGGCCGCGCTCTACGAGTCGATCCAGCCGCGCACCTTCGACAGCGTCTACGGTCTCTACAATGTCTGCAACACCTACGCGCCGGGCGTCATTCCCCGGAGTTCGACGTGCCTGCTCCGCGGCGTGGGCGGCGATTACGCGCGCGCCACCGCGCAGGCTTCCTGGAAGCGCCGCTTTATCGATCCGCTCGGCCAGACCTGGACGCCGTTCGCCTTCGTTCGCGGCTCCGTCAGCTATCTCGACTACAACAACAACAACGTCTTCAGCGTCTATAATTCTTCCCTGACGCCTTTGAACAATTATTCCCAGGCCAACTTCCTGGGGTCCGACAACGTCGCGCGCGGCATCCTCTCGCCAGGCGTCGGGCTCGAATATCGCTATCCCCTGTTCGCGCGGTTCGCTTTCGGCAGCATCACGTTCGAACCGATCGTGCAGATCGTCGCGCGGCCGCACTACATCGGGTCGAGCTCGCTCGTGAACGTGGATGCGCAGAGCCTCGTTTTCGACGATTCCAACCTGTTCGCGTGGGATAAATATTCCGGCTACGACCGGTTCGAGACCGGCACGCGGCTGAATTACGGCGGACAGTTCACGCTGAATTTCAACAACGGCGGCTTCATAAATGCGATGGTGGGCCAGTCGTTCCAGCTCGCCGGCCCGAACGGCTATGCGACGCCGGACGCCGCCAATGTCGGCCTGTCCTCCGGCCTGGACACGCGTCGCTCCGACTATGTCGGGCGCATCTCCTATGCTCCGAATTCGTGGCTGTCCTTCACCGCCAAGGGCCGGTTCGACCAGGCGACGATGCGCTTGCGGCGCGTCGATCTGGTGGCAGGCGCGACTTTCGGACCGCTGACGATGACCGCGCAATACGCCAATTACAGTTCGCAGCCCCTGATCGGATTCGACGTGCGCCGTCAGGGCCTCGGCTTCGGCGGCCGCTACGACATCACGAAGAACTATTTCGTGAACGGCAGCGTACAGTTCGACATGAGCCGCTACCTCTACAATTCCACCGCCGCCTATAACGGCTATTTCGGATACGCGCCGTTGTTCTCCGTTGCAGGGCTTGCCGTCGGCGCCGGCTATCACGACGATTGCACGACCTTCACGGTGACCTACAGCTCGGTCTACCAGGTCAATTCGTCGACCGGACTGCCGGGCCGCAACCAGACGATCCTCGCGACATTGAATCTGCGGACGCTCGCCGAAGCCAAGATCGGCGCGAGCCTCGGTTTCGTGCCGCTGAACGACGGTTTGAAGCAGTCGCAATGACCGCCGCCCCGCCCCTGCTCGCGATGACGCAGGGCGACCCCGCAGGGATCGGCCCGGAGCTGGCGCTCGCGGCTTGGGAGGCCGCCCGCGCCGATCCGGCCCTTCCGCGCTTCGCGTTGCTCGCCGATCCCGATCTGATGCGTCGCCGCGAGCGCTTGTCCGGCAAGACGATCCCGGTCGTCGAATGCGCAGCGCATGAAGCGGCCAGTTTGTTCGCCGATGCGTTGCCCGTCATTCCGCTATCCGCACGCGCAATCGGAACGCCCGGCGCGCCCGACGTCGGCGACGCTCCTTCGACCATCGAAGCGATCGAGCGCGCCGTCGATCTCGTCATGTCTGGCTCGGTCGCGGGCGTCGTCACCAATCCGATCGCCAAGGACGTGCTCTATCGCGCAGGTTTCGCGCATCCCGGACACACCGAATTCCTCGGCGAACTCGCCGCGCAGCGCTCCCACGAAACCGTCCATCCCGTGATGATGCTCTGGTCCGACGAACTCGCGGTCGTGCCGGTGACGATCCACGTCGCGCTGAAGGACGTTCCCAGGCTTCTGACCAGAGAGCTGATCGTCAGCACAGGCAAGATCGTCGCCGCCGATCTGCGCGCCAGGTTCGGCGTTGCGCGGCCGCGACTCGTCGTGTCCGGGCTCAATCCGCATGCCGGCGAAAACGGATCGCTCGGGCGCGAGGAAATCGAGACGATCGCGCCTGCCGTCGCCGCGCTCGTCGCAGCCGGCATAGACGCGCGCGGGCCGCTCTCGGCCGACACGATGTTCCACGGCGCAGCGCGCGCGCAATACGATGCGGCGCTGTGCATGACGCACGATCAAGCCCTGATCCCGATCAAGACGCTCGCCTTCGACACGGGCGTGAACGTCACGCTCGGCTTGCCTTTCGTGCGGACGTCGCCCGATCACGGCACGGCTTTCGACATTGCCGGCAAAGGTCTCGCCAACCCGTCGAGCCTGATCGCGGCGTTGAGGCTCGCCGGCCGCTTGGCTGCGAGAGCAGCCGCGTGATGCTCGAAGATCTGCCGCCGCTACGCGACGTCGTCGCCCTTTACGACATTGCGCCGAAGAAAGCGCTCGGCCAGAATTTTCTGTTCGATCTCAATCTCACGCGGCGTATTGCGCGCGCGGCCGGTCCGCTCGAGAACGCGACGGTGATCGAAGTCGGCCCCGGGCCGGGAGGTCTCACGCGCGCCTTGCTGATGGAGGGCGCGTCACGCGTGATCGCGATCGAGCGCGATGCGCGTTGCATCGCCGCGCTCAACGACATAGCCGCGCATTTTCCGGGGCGCCTGACGATCGTGGAGGGCGATGCGCTGGAAACCGGAGTGGGCGCGCTGCTGGGCGACGGCGGCAGCGAGGGGCCGGTGCGCATCTGCGCCAACCTGCCCTACAACATCTCGACCGTACTGCTCACCCACTGGCTGGAGACGGAGGTCTGGCCGCCGGTCTGGGACAGGCTCGTGCTGATGTTTCAACGCGAGGTCGCAGAACGCATCGTCGCCACGCCTGCGCAACGCGAAGACTATGGGCGGCTCGGCGTTCTCTGCGGCTGGCGGACGAAGGCGCGCATCCTGTTCGACGTCGCGCCCTCGGCCTTTACGCCGCCGCCGAAGGTAACGTCGTCGGTCGTCGAACTCACGCCGCTCGCGCGCCCCCTATCGTGCGACCGGCGCGCCTTGTTTGCGATCACGCAGGCGGCCTTCGGCCAGCGCCGCAAGATGTTGCGGCAATCGCTGAAGAGTCTGGCGGCGCCGCTCGACGCGATCGCGTTGCTCGAACGCGCCGGCATTGCGCCGACGAAACGCGCGGAGGAAGTGGACGTCGCCGGTTTCGTCGCGCTGGCTAACGCGCTGACGCAGATGCGGGGCCGCTGAACGCCGCGGACGCGTTGCGCCCGACGTCGGCCTCTCGCGTTTTGCCGCGTCCCGTCGCAAGATGGAGGCCGCCGGCGAGCCTTTCGTCCGGACACGAGGTTTCGAGTTTCACAGCGTCGGGGATTTCATTCCATGCCCATCGTCAATCGCATCGCCGCCCTCTCGGATGAAATGGCGGCCTGGCGTCATGATTTTCACGAATATCCCGAGCTTCTCTACGAAGTGCACCGCACCGCCGGCATCGTCGCCGAAAAGCTCAAGGCGTTCGGTTGCGACGAGGTGACGACCGGCGTCGGCAAGACGGGCGTCGTCGGCGTCATTCGCGGCAAGTCGAATGCGTCGGGCCGTGTGATCGGCTTGCGCGCCGACATGGACGCGCTGCCGATGGAGGAACATTCCGGCGTGCCCTATGCGTCGAAAATCCCGGGCATGATGCACGCCTGCGGGCATGACGGGCACACCGCCATGCTGCTCGGCGCGGCGCGCTATCTCGCCGAGACGCGCAATTTCGACGGAACGGCGATCGTGATCTTCCAGCCGGCCGAGGAAGGCGGCGCGGGCGGCAAGGCGATGGTCGACGACGGGTTGATGACGCGCTGGGGCATTCAGCAGGTCTATGGCCTGCACAACATGCCGGGCCTTGCGGAGGGCCATTTCGCGACGACGCCCGGCCCGCTGCTCGCCGCCTCCGACGCGTTCGAGATTTTCGTGACGGGAAAGGGCGGCCATGGAGGCGCCGGTCCGCATCAGGCGATCGACAGCGTATTGATCGGCGCCGAGATCGTGACCGCGCTGCATTCGATCGTGTCGCGCAACGTCGATCCGATCAAGACGGCCGTGTTGTCCGTCTGCATGTTCAATTCGGGCTCTGCGTTCAACATCATTCCGGAGACCGCCTATCTCGGCGGCACGGTGCGCACGTTCGATCCCGCCGTGCGCGATCTCGTCGAACGCCGGATCGGCGAGGTCGCCGACGGCATTGCGCGCGCCTACGGCGGGTCGGCGGAGACGAAATACGATCGTCGCTACCCGCCGACCGTGAATCATCCCGACGAAACCAGGATCGCCGCAGACGTCGCGCGCGACATCGTCGGCGCCGACCGTGTCGATGACCGCACGACGCCGGTGATGGCGGGCGAGGATTTCGCCTTCATGCTGCTCGAGCGACCCGGCGCGTTCGTGTTTTTGGGCATGGGCGAAGGCGCCCAGTGCCATCACCCGGCCTACCGATTCAATGATTCCATTCTCGGTCACGGCGCCTCCTACTGGGCGCGCCTCGTCGAGAGGACGATGCCGGCGGCCTGACGCGCCTATTCCGCGAGCAGGCCCTGCACGAAAGCCTCGACGCCGCGCTGCTGACGCGGGCGGCGCAGCCGTTCCGCGGACAGTATCGCGACGAGGTCGTTCATGGTCTGCTGGATGTCGTCGTTAACGAGCACATAGTCGTATTGCGACCAGCGTCGGATTTCCGTTCGAGCGTTTTCGAGACGTTTCTCGATGGTCGCCGTCGAATCTTCCGCGCGCCGTTCGAGCCGCGCGCGCAATTCCTTCATCGACGGCGGCAGAATGAAGACCGAAACCACGTCGGATTGGGCGCGCTCGCGCACTTGCTGGGCGCCCTGATAGTCGATGTCGAACAGGACGTCGCGACCCTGCGCGAGAATGGCGTCGACCGGCGCGCGCGGCGTTCCGTAGAAATTTCCATGAACTTCCGCCGACTCGAGCAACGCGCCGGTGTCGCGCATGCGGTGAAACTCTTCGACGGAAATGAAATGATAGTGGATGCCGTTGATCTCGCTAGTCCGGCGCGCGCGCGTCGTAACCGATATGGACAAGGTCAGATCGAGCCCCGGCGATTGCAGGAGATTGCGCGTCAGCGTCGTCTTTCCGGCGCCAGACGGCGAGGAAAGGATCAGCATGAGGCCGCGTCTCATGAGCGCGGCGCTGTGATCTGTGGCGTGGGCAGCGTCCATGTCGGGCCTTATTCGATATTCTGTACCTGCTCGCGGAACTGCTCGACCTCGACCTTGAGTTCGAGCCCCACGGCGGTGAGCGCGGCGTCGTTCGATTTCGCGCAGAGCGTATTCGATTCGCGTCCGAGCTCCTGCGCCAGAAAGTCGAGCCGACGGCCGATCGGGCCGCCTTTCGACAGCAATTCCGTCGCGGCCTTCGCATGCGCGTGGAGCCGGTCGAGTTCCTCCCGGATGTCGGCGCGGGAAGCGAGCAGGACGGCCTCCTGATGAAGGCGCTGGGGATCGAGCCCCTGCGTCTGCCCGAGCGCGTCGACCTGTCTTGCAATCCGGGCTTTCACGGCTTCGGGCGTGCGGCCCGGCGCCGCTTCGGCCTGCGCGGCGAGTTCGGCGATCCTGGACACGCGCTGCGCCAGCACGGCGCCGATGGCGACGCCTTCCGAACGCCGCATGGCGAGGACCGCGTCGAGCGCCTGCTTCAGACCCGCAAGCACGTCGCGATTGAGCGCGGCGCGCGCGGTCTCGTCGTCCTCGGCCTCGCGGTTGTCGACGATGCCGCGCAAGGCGAGCAATCCGTCGAGGCTCGCCGGCCGTACATTGGCGTTCAGCGAGACGTCTGCGAGTTCGGCGATCAACGCGTTCAACGCCGCATGATTGACCTTGATGTCGGCGCCCGCGTTCTCGCGCGTCGCGGCGAGATTGACGTGGCAGGCGCCGCGCTGCATGGCCGCAGCGACCGCGGCGCGCGCCTCGATGTCGATCGCGTCGAAGCCGGCCGGCAGCCGCAGGCGCAGGTCGAGCCCCTTGGAATTGACGGTGCGGATTTCCCATGCCCAGGACCAGGCGCCGCTGCGTCCGCTCGAGCGCCCGAACCCGGTCATGCTGAAAATGGCCATGCGCCGCTTGCTCCCGGATCGGCCGAATGGATAACGCCGATCGTTTCCGAATTTTCGAGATGCGCGTTCCGGACGAACGAACGCGCTTGCGGCGTCCTTAAAGCACCATCCCTCGCGCTTGCCGAGTCCGGCGCGCAGAAAATCCGGCTTCAGTGATAGGCAAGGACCGCCGGCACGTTCTTCGGATAGTTGAGATCCCAGGTCTTGTTGCGGAGCGGATCGAGCGGCGTCCCCTCGGACGCGTCGATCGCACGGTAATGTCTGGGCTCCGCCGTCTGCACAGGCGGCGTGGGCGACGGCTCGTCGGGAAGGCTATCGACAGCGCGCGCAAGGCCGAGCTTGGCAGCCGCCGCCTTTTGTTCGGCGAGGGTGCGCGCGGGAACGGGATAAGTTTCGAGATTGTCGTTCATCGGACCATCGATCGTATCGTCGCCGTCGACGCCCTGCACACGTATGCCCGGATCGGCGAACGAGGCCGTGATCGGCGTCTTGCCGTTGTCCTTCGCCTTGTCCCAGGTGGCCGAGTCGGCGACGACCGGCGCTTCGACGTCGCGCTTCGCCAGCATCCGCAGATCGTCGAGCGGCGGCATCTTCGGATGCGTCAAGGATAGGGCGAGCGAAATGTCTTCCGGCGCGGAGCCGGCGTTCGGAAAGTAGACAGGCGGCGGACCATCGAACGATGCGAGCCGGCCGAAGTTCGGCGCGCCGGCGTCGCTGCGCTGCTGCGGAACGCGCGAATTGCCGGTGGTGGCGGGCGCGGGCGGCGGCGCCGGCAACGGTTGGGCGTGATCGACGTCGGCGGCGTTGCCGCGGTCGCGCGCGTCCCGCTCGATCTGGCGCCAACGGGCGACGTTGCGGGCGTGTTCATCCAGCGACGAGGCGAACACATGTCCGCCGGTGCCGTCGGCGACGAAATACAGGTCCTGCGTGCGCGACGGATTGGCCACCGCCTCCAGCGCGGCGCGCCCGGGGTTGGCGATCGGACCGGGCGGCAGCCCGTCGATCGCGTAGGTGTTGTAGGGCGTCCATTTCTCGACCTCGGAACGCAGGATTCCGCGTCCGAGCGTGCCGCGGCCGCCGACGAGGCCGTAGACGATGGTCGGGTCCGATTGCAGGCGCATGCGTTTCTGCAGCCGGTTCACGAAGACGCCCGCGACGCGCGGACGCTCGTCCGCTTTGCCCGTCTCCTTCTCGACGATCGAAGCAAGCGTCAGCAGTTCGTACGGCGAATGGAGCGGAAGATCGGGGCTGCGGCGCGCCCAGACCTGATCGAGCATCTTCTTTTCCGCGTCCTGCATCTTGCGGATGAGGTCATGGATCGACGCTCCGCGCGCGACCTTGTAGGTCTCCGGCAGCAAAGACCCTTCCGGCGGAATTTCCTTCATATCGCCGACAAGCAGATCGTTGCCGCGCAGGCGTTCGACGATCTGCTGGCTCGTGAGCCCTTCCGGAATCGTGATCGCGTGCAGAATCTGCCGGCCGTTGACGAGTTCGTCCAGAACTTCACGCATGGTCGCGTTCTGGTGGAACATGTATTCGCCGGCCTTGAGCTTCGAGCGCGACCCTTCCAGCACAAGTTCGGCGTTGAGCAACGAGGGGCTGTCGATCACGCCTTCCCTTTCGAGCAGAGCGATGATGTCGGGAACCTCGGTGCCGGGCGCTATGTAGACGACCTTGTCGGCAGGCAGCGGTCCCGGCTCGCGCATCTTTTTCTGGAGGGCGACGAGGCCGAAGCCGGCGCTTACGCAGAGCACCAGCAGAAAAGACAGGAATCCCGAAAAAGCCGACAGCGCTCCCTCGCGCTTTTTCTTCTTCGGCGGCGGGGGCGGCGGCGCGGCCTCCGGCTGCAAGGCCTCGTTCGGGCTCTTGAGAGTGCGACGGCCGAACATGCTCGCGCGCGTTTCCGAAGGCGCGGGCACGGCCTCGTCGTCCGGGCTGGCAGTCTCGGGCGTGGTCATTTGGGGTCCGTTCGCTCCGGCCGACGTTACGCCCTTTTGTGGCGAAATATGGATGGCTCGCCGCGAAGCAGCCGCGCTTACGCAGCCGCGGCGGGCGGGCCGACGAAGATCAGGGAGGCGTTCGTGCCGCCAAAACCGAAAGAATTCGACAAAGCCGCGCGAATTTCGCGTTTTCGCGCCTTGTGCGGAACGAGATCGATTTTCGTCTCGAACGCCGGATTGTCGAGATTGAGCGTCGGCGGAGCAATCTGGTCGCGCAGCGCGAGAATCGAGAAAATCGCCTCGACCGCCCCTGCCGCGCCGAGAAGATGGCCGATCGCCGATTTCGTGGAGGACATCGACGTATTGCCTGCCGTCGCGCCGAGCAGCCGCTCGACGGCGCCGAGTTCGATCCCGTCCGCCATGGTCGAAGTGCCGTGCGCGTTGACGTAGTCGATGTCCGACGCCTTCATCCCGGCGCGCTTCAGCGCCGCCGTCATGCAGCGGAACGCGCCGTCGCCGTCCTCGGACGGGGCCGTGATATGATAGGCGTCGCCCGACATGCCGTAGCCGACGAGTTCGGCGTAGATCCGTGCGCCGCGCGCCTGCGCATGCTCGAGGCTTTCGAGGACGACGGCGCCGGCGCCCTCGCCCATCACGAACCCGTCCCGGTCGCGGTCGTAAGGACGCGAACCCTTCGCCGGCTGATCATTGAAGGCCGTGCAAAGCGCCTTGCAGGCGGCAAAACCGGCGATTCCGATACGGCAGATCGCCGATTCCGCGCCGCCGGCGACCATCACTTCGGCGTCGCCGAGCGCGATGAGGCGCGCCGCATCGCCGATCGCATGCGCGCCCGACGAACAGGCGGTGACGACGGCGTGGTTCGGGCCTTTCAGGCCGTGCTCGATCGAGACGTAGCCGGAGGCGAGGTTGATGAGGCGGCCGGGGATGAAGAATGGCGATACGCGCCGCGGGCCGCGATCTTTCAGCAGGATCGAGGTGTCGGCGATTCCGGACAGGCCGCCGATGCCCGAACCGAACATCACGCCTGTGGAAATCTGCTCTTCGTAGGTCGTCGGCTTCCACCTGGCGTCGGCAAGGGCCTCGGTGGAGGCCGCCATCGCGTAGAGAATGAAATCGTCGACCTTGCGCTGTTCCTTAGGCTCCATCCACTTGTCGGGATTGAACGTGCCGTCGGTTCCGTCGCCGCGCGGAATGTGCGCCGCGATCTGGCAAGGCAGGTCGTCGATCTCGAAGCCCTGGATACGGCCGAAGCCGTTCTGGCCCGCAACGAGGCGGGACCATGAGGTTTCCACGCCGCTTCCGAGCGGCGAAACCATGCCGAGACCGGTGACGACGACTCTGCGCAGCGTGGACATGAGCGACCCTGTTTCTCGAAATCAGCCCCCGCCTCAGGCGGCGGTGGCTTTCTCGAGGAACTTCACGGCGTCGCCGACCGTCACGATCGTCTCGGCGGCGTCGTCGGGGATCTCGACGCCGAATTCCTCTTCGAACGCCATGACGAGTTCGACCGTGTCGAGCGAATCGGCGCCCAGGTCTTCGATGAAATTGGCGCTATCGACGACCTTGTCGGACTCTACGCCGAGGTGCTCGACGACAATCTTCTTCACGCGCTCGGCGACATCGCTCATCTTGTCAAATCCTTGTCAGACCGGTTTCCGTTACGCTCGGAGCAAAGCCCCGAATGTTCGTTCAGAAGGTCGGCGAGGCGCAAACGGGATTCGGGCCGAAGGCCCGGCATACCGCGCTTTGTGGCGTCTCCACGACTAATTCCGGGCGTCGGATAACATACTTCCCGCGCCCTCGCCAGTAGTTGCAGCCTCACGTCCAAGCTGTCCCCGAAAATCTGTGGGATGGGCGAAGGCTTTCAGATCATTGCCATTCCGCCGTTCACGTGCACCGTCTGCCCGGTCACGTATTGCGCCTCGGCGCTCGCCAGATAGACGACGGCCGCCGCCACATCGGCGCCCTGCCCGAGCTTGCCCGCCGGCACCTGCGTCAGGATCGCTTCCTTCTGCTTCTCGTTGAGCGCGTCGGTCATGGGGCTCTCGATGAATCCGGGCGCGACGCAATTGACCGTGATGCCGCGTGCGGCGACTTCCGCGGCGAGCGACTTCGACATGCCGATCATGCCGGCCTTCGAGGCGGCGTAATTGCCCTGCCCGGGATTTCCGGTAACGCCGACGATCGACGTGATCGAGACGATCCGGCCCCAGCGCCGGCGCATCATGTTTTTGACCGCCGCGCGGGAGAGGCGGAAGGTCGCCGTCAGATTGACCGCAATCACCTGATCCCAGTCGTCGTCCTTCATGCGCAGGAAGAGCCCGTCGCGCGTGAGGCCGGCGTTGTTCACGAGGATGTCGAGCTGGCCCATCGCCGCTTCCGCCGCGGGAACGAGCTTTTCGACAGCGTCCTTGTCGCCGAGATTGCAGGCCAGAACGTGCGTGCGCGAACCGATTTCGCCCGCGAGCTTCTCGAGCGCGTCGACGCGCGTGCCCGACAGGGCGACCGTGGCGCCTTGCGCGTGAAGAGCCCGCGCGATCGCCGCGCCGATGCCCCCGGAGGCGCCGGTCACGAGCGCGGTCTTGCCGGTGAGATCGAACATGCGCTTCCCCTTCTGCAACTGCGTTAATGCGCTGCCTTGTAGGCCTCTACATCCGCCGGAGATCCGACGGAAACGCCGGTCGCGCCTTCGGCAAGGCGCTTCAGAAGGCCCGTCAGGACCTTGCCGGCTCCCAGTTCGACAAAGCGATCGACGCCGTGGGACGCCATGTAGCCGACGCATTCGCGCCAGCGCACGGCGCCCGTCACCTGCTTCACCAGCAGATCGCGAATTTGCGACGGGTCGATCACGGCGCTCGCCGTCACATTGGCGACCACAGGCACGAGGGGCGTCGAGATCTTCGTCTCGGCGAGAGCGGCGGCCATGGCGTCGGCGGCGGGTTGCATGAGCGCGCAATGGAACGGCGCGGAGACGGCCAGCATCATGGCGCGGCGCGCGCCTTTGGTCTTGGCGATTTCGGTCGCCTTTTCGACGGCGGCTTTGGATCCGGACGCGACGACCTGCCCGCCGCCGTTGTCGTTGGCGATCTGACAAACGCCGCCGGCCTCGGCCTGCGCCTGCGCGCAAACGGCGACGCCGGTGTCATAGTCGAGCCCGAGCAGCGCAGCCATCGCGCCGGCGCCTGCGGGAACGGCCTGCTGCATCGCCCTGCCGCGCAGGCGCAGGAGCCGCGCGGCGTCGGACAGCGAAAAAGCGCCGGCTGCGGCGAGCGCGGAATATTCGCCGAGCGAATGACCGGCGACGAATTTGGCGTCGCGCGCGAGATCGAGACCGGCTTCCGTCTGCAAGACGCGCAGCGCCGCGACCGACACCGCCATCAAGGCCGGCTGCGCGTTGGCCGTGAGCGTCAGATCGGCTTCGGGCCCTTCGAACATGAGCGCCGAGAGCTTTTCGCCGAGCGCGGAATCGACCTCGTCGAACACAGCGCGGGCGGCCGGAAACGCA
>JAGWTW010000143.1 GCA_028868735.1 Hyphomicrobiales bacterium
CGTCGAGATCGCGGACCCCCGCGCCGACCCGCGCGCGGCGCGCTACGGGGAGATATGCGCGTCCGCGCGCGAGGGCATGACGCCGGCCATGGGCGCGCGCCTGATGACGAAGCCGCTCTACTTCGGCGGTATGATGCTGGCGCAGGGCGATGTGGACGCCATGGTGGCCGGCGTCGCCAATCCGACGCGCCGCGTGATCGAAGCCGGCCTCATGACGGTCGGTCTCGCCTCGGGCATCGCTTTGCCTTCGAGCTACTTTCTCATCGAAATTGCGGATTTTCTCGGGCAGGGGCCGCGCGCGTTCGTGTTCGCGGATTGCGCCGTCAATGCCGATCCGTCGGCCGAAGAGCTGGCCGACATTGCGATGGCGTCCGCCGCGAGCGCCGCGCGTTTGCTCGACGAGAAGCCGCGCGTCGCCATGCTGTCCTTTTCCACCAGGGGAAGCGCGCAGCATCCGCGCGTCGAAAAGGTCCGGCGCGCGCTGGAGCGCGTGCGCATGCGCGCGCCCGATCTCGCGGTCGACGGCGAATTGCAGGCCGACGCCGCGATCGCGCCCGCCGTCGCAGCCAAGAAGGTGAAGGACGTCAGCGGCGTCGCAGGACAGGCCAACGTCTTGGTCTTCCCCGATCTCGATGCAGGCAATATCGGCTACAAGCTCGTGCAATGGATGGGCGGCGCGCGCGCGATCGGACCGTTCCTGCAAGGCTTCGCGCGCCCGATCAGCGATCTGTCGCGCGGAGCGAGCGTCGCGGATATCGTGACGACCTGCGTCGTGCTTTCGGGCGCATCGGAATAAGCCGCCGCTTCGACCTTCAGTCACCGCGCACGAGATCCGCGAGCGCTCGATTGATCTTCGAGACATAGCGCCGGCGATGGCGGATCATGAAGAATTTGCGCTTGGTCGACGGCAGCGCGAGCTGTTGCAGGACGCCGTCCTCGAGCGCATCCCCGACCACGAGTTTCGAGACGAAAGCGACGCCGGCGCCGCAGACGGCCGCCATCTTGATCGCCTCGTTCGACGGAAGCACGAGCGCTCTCGCGCGGTCGATCTTCAGCCCTGCGCGCCGCATCGCCAGGTCGAAATAGGCGCGCGTTCCCGATCCCTCCTCCCGCACCAGCCATCTCTGGTCCGCAAGCCAGGCGTCGAGTTTGTCCGCGCGCGGCGGCCGATGCGCCGCGCCGACGACGAACAGCAGTTCGTCGCCCGCGAGCGTGGATTTCGACAGGCTCGTCGACTCGACCAGACCTTCGATAAAGCCGATCTCCGCCTCGCCGTCCTCGATCATGCGCTCGACGTGATCGGTGTTGCCGATCTTGAGCTCGATTCTCGTGCGCGGAAACCTGTCCGCCAGACGGCCGAGCATCGGCGGCAGCCAGTAATTGCCGATGGTCTGGCTCGCGGCGATGGTGAGCGCGCCCGCTTGCGATCCGGAAAGGTCGGTCAGCGCCGCCTGCGCCGACTGTCCTTCCGCCAGAAGGCTGCGCGCGACGGGCAGAAACGCCTGTCCGGCGGCGGTGAGCTGCAGGCCGCGGCCGACCCGATCGAAAAGACGCACGTCGTAGCGGGTCTCGACCGCTTTGATGGCGGCGCTGACGGCGGACTGCGTGCGCCCCACAGCGCTCGATGCTTGCGTCAGATGGCTGCGCTCGGCGACGGCGACGAAGATGCGGAGTTGTTCGAAGGTCATGTCCGCACCTCAGCATGCCCGCGTCCCCCGGTCGAGACGCTGCGCATTGCGGCGTCAGGTCAGAAAGAGCGTCGCGGAAAGTGAAAACGCACCGATGAAGAGCGAAACGAGCAGGCCGAGGGCAAGCGGCGCGAGCCCTTCGCGCAGGACATGCCGCATGTTGGTGTGAAGGCCCATCGCCACCATCGCCATCGACAGCAGGAACGTCGTCGCCGTCTTGATGGCCGGGAGTTGCCCGCGCGCGGCGGAAAACAGGGCGCCGAAGGCCGTTCCGTCCCCGGGCGCGAGCGAGAGAATGCTGGCGACGCCCATCATGACGAGGAAACCGACGAGGAACCACGGAAAGGGCGGGCGGGCGCCATTGCCGCGCGC
This sequence comes from Hyphomicrobiales bacterium, assembly GCA_028868735.1. Classification (GTDB taxonomy): domain Bacteria; phylum Pseudomonadota; class Alphaproteobacteria; order Rhizobiales; family Beijerinckiaceae; genus JAJXWB01. Next base: position 2,061 of record JAGWTW010000143.1, read on the forward strand.
CGCCAGACCGAACCGCCAGCCGAATTCGCCGAGAAGAATGATCAACGGCGCCATCATGGCGACGCGCGTCAGTTTCGCGACGGTCCCGATCTCGAGCGCCTCCGGGCCACGCTGGAAGGCGGCTGCGATCACCTGCGCCACTTCGTGGATCGATGCGCCGGACCAGAGGCCGTAATGTCGTGCGCTGAGGTCGAGCGCGCCGCCGATGGCGGGATAGAGAAAGATCGCGATCGTGCCGAACAGGGTCACGCAGGCCACTGCATAGGCGGCGTCTTCGTCGTCGCCGCGCACGGCGGCCTTGGCGGCGAGTACGGCCGAAGCGCCGCAGATCGCCGTGCCGACGCCGATCAGAACCGACAGCCCCGGCGAGACCCGCAGGAGACGCCCGAGCGCGATCGCGACGACGAAGGTCGCGAGGACGCCGACGACGATGATGGCGACGCCCTCCACGCCGACAGACGCCGCCTGCTGCCAGGTGATCTGCAATCCCAAAAGCACGATCGAGAAGCGCAGGACGTAGCGCAACGAAAATGCGACTCCGGCGGCCGCGCTCGCCGGCAGCGTGACGAGATTGCCGATCAGCGCGCCGAGGGCGATCGACAGGATCATCTGATAATTCGCCAGCGCCGGCGCGTTATGCGCCGCAAAGCCCGCAAGTGCGGCGCATGCGGCGGTCAACGCGACGCCGGGGGCGATCGAAGGAATGAAGAACGGGCGTGTCTGAACAGCGGCGGTCATGAGGTTTCCCCGATTTTCGACAATTATCGGGTGACCTGATCAATCGGACAAATTGATTATTATGACGTCTTCGTTCGATAAAATCGATCATTTATCGGGAATGGATGCGCCTCAGGACGCGTGATGGAAAATGGCCGCGCCGCTGCGCGCCAGCACGTAGAAAGCGACGGTGATGATCACGACCGCGAGAATGCGGCCGAGCGCGTTCCGGTTCGACGACAGGCGGCCGGCCAAAAGCGCCCCGAGCACGCCGCCGCCCGCTCCGCCTGCGATGAACAATCCGGCGATCGGCCAGTCGACGAGGCCGGAGATCGCGTAATTGAGCGCGGTGGCCATGCCGAACACGCCGACCGCAAACAGCGACGAGCCGACCGCGTTGATCGTGGGCATGCCCGTCGCAAGGATCATCGCCGGCACGATGAGAAATCCGCCGCCGATGCCGAAGAATCCGGAAGCTGCGCCGGTCAGCAGGGCGACCGCGGCTGTCATGGCGCACATGCGGCCGTCGACCGCGCGCGGCGGACCGTCAGCGGGCTTGCGGGGACGCAACATGAGCGCGCCGGCCAACAGCATCACCAGCCCGAACAGAAAAAGGAGCTTCTGGCCGTCCACCAGTTTGCCGAGGCTGGAGCCGCCGAGCGATCCGATCGCGCCGATGCCCGCGAAGATCGCCGCGCATCTCCACCAGACGTTTTTTGCGCGCGCATGCGCGAAAAGATTTGCGAACGCGTTCAGCGAGACCGCGATGGCGCCTGTACCCAGCGCAACATGCGCATCGCGAACGCCGACGACGTAGAGCAGCAGCGGCGTCGCGAGAACCGAACCCCCGCCGCCGACGAGGCCGAGCGTGAAGCCGACGGCCGCGCCGGACACTATCGCAGCGATCGTCTCGCCAATCATTTCCGGTCTGCCGGTTGCAGCATGGGACGCCCCTGGATCAGGGCCATTCCGGCTCGTATGAGCCTTGCTCCCAATCGCGGGCGCTATATATATACGACATATCGAATATGTATAGGCGCGGTCGGACCATGCAGGATTCAGGGCGAATGTCGCAATACGAGCGCTGGCAAATGCGGTATGCGACCGACGAACTCGTGTTCGGCGCGCGTCCGAACGCCTTTCTCGAAAGGCAGAAAAAAATATTGCCGAGCCGGGGAACGGCGCTGGCGCTGGCGGACGGCGAGGGACGCAACGGCCTCTGGCTCGCCGAACAGGGACTCGACGTTCTGTCGCTCGACTTCTCTCCGAATGCGCAGGCCAAAGCAAGAAAGCTCGCGGAGGACCGCGGACTGGCGCTGCGGTTCGAGCAGGCCGACATTCACCAATGGCCGTTTCCGGATCAGACGTTCGATGTCGTCGTCGAGATATTTGCGCAATTTTCAAGCCCGGCCGAGCGGACGAAAAAATGGGAGGGCGTGCGACGGGCGTTGAAACCCGGCGGGCTTCTGCTCGTCGAAGGCTATACGCCCCGTCAATTGACGTACGGAACCGGCGGGCCGAAGGCGGCTGAAAATCTCTACACTCGCGAATTGCTGGAATCGGCGTTCCGCGATTTCGCCGAAGTCGCGATCGAAGAATATGACGCAACGCTGGCCGAGGGCTCGGGTCACGCAGGCATGTCCGCGCTCATCGATTTCGTCGGCCGCAAATAGGGAGATCGACATGACGGAGAGCCGGATCATCGCATGTCCGCGATGCGGGAGCCTCAACCGGGCCGCGCTCGACCGCCTCGCCGCGGGGCAGACGCCGTCTTGCGGTCGTTGCCACGCGCCTCTGTTCGATGGCCATCCCGTCGAACTGAAGGACGCGGCCGCATTCGACCGCCTTGTCGGGAAGACCGAAATTCCCGTGCTTGTCGATTTCTGGGCCGCCTGGTGCGGGCCGTGTCGCGCCATGGCGCCGGAGTTCGAGGCCGCAGCGGTTGAAGTCCAGCCGCTCGCCCGGCTCGCAAAGCTCGACACGGAAGCCGCGCCGGACATTGCCGCGCGCTTCGCGATCCGCAGCATTCCCACCATGATCCTGTTCGCAAACGGACGCGAACTGCGTCGCCAGAGCGGCGCGATGCGGCGGCAGGAAATCGTAGGCCTCGTAAAGTCCGCGCTGTGACGCGGAAACGGGCGCGCCGACATGATGCGCCCCATGGCGCCCTCGCAGAACGCGCCGGCGCCCTTATCGTCTGAAAGGCTCTGCTTGCGAGGTCTCGGTCGCGCAGCGTCGATGCGGCTGCGTCTGGTCGATTTTCACCAGACGACTTCATGAATTTCACCGGGCGCGCGCAGGATGGGCGCAGTGCGCGCATCTACGCCTAAGGGCGATCGCCTGCTCCATCGACAAATGCGAATTTATGAATATAATATATTGCAAGATCGCCGATGCAGCGACCGGCTAGTCAGCAAGATACAGAACGAAGGGGAGGAAAATGGCCCATATCGTGATCATGGGGGCGGGGCTCGCGGGCACCATCATGGCCTACGAGATGAAGGACCAGATGCGTCCGGAGGACCGGCTCACGGTCGTCACCAAGGACCCGGTCTATCATTTCGTGCCGTCCAATCCCTGGGTAGCGGTCGGCTGGCGCACACGGGAATCGGTCGAGGTGGATCTTGCGCCGACCTTTGCGAGGCGTGGCATCGACTTCAAGCCGCTTCCGGTTTCGAAGCTCGATCCGCAAGCCAATGAACTGGAGCTCGAGGACGGTTCAAAGCTGAATTACGACTATCTGATCGTCGCGACCGGACCGGAACTGGCGTTCGACGAGATCGAAGGGCTCGGGCCGAACGGCGGCTTCACATCGTCGATCTGTCACGTCGATCATGCGCTCAAGGCCGCCGTTACGTTCGAGGACTTCTGCAAGAAGCCCGGCCCGATCATCACGGGCGCGGTGCAGGGCGCATCCTGTTACGGTCCGGCTTACGAATATACGTTCATTCTCGATACGGAACTGCGTCGTCGCAAGATCCGCGACCGCGTGCCGATGACCTTTGTGACGTCGGAACCCTATGTCGGCCATCTCGGACTCGACGGCGTCGGCGACACCAAGGGGCTTCTCGAAAGCGAGATGCGAGAGCATCACGTGAAATGGATGACCTCTTCCCGCATCAAGAAGGTCGAGGACGGCAAGATGCACGTCGAGGAGATCGCCGACGACGGCTCGATCAAGGCGACGCACGAAATGCCGTTCGGCTATTCGATGCTGCTTCCGGCCTTCCGCGGCGTGAAGCCGTTGCGGGGACTGGACGGCCTCGTCAATCCGCGCGGCTTCGTGATCGTCGACAAGCATCAGCAGAACCCGACCTTCAAGAATGTCTTTTCGGTCGGCGTCTGCGTCGCCATTCCGCCGATGGGACCGACTCCCGTCGCCTGTGGCGTGCCGAAGACGGGCTTCATGATCGAATCCATGGTGACGGCGACTGCGCTCAATCTCGGGCAGATCCTGCGCGGACAGACGCCGACGCACCAGGGCACCTGGAACGCGATCTGTCTCGCGGATTTCGGAGATTCGGGAATCGCTTTCGTCGCGCAGCCGCAAATTCCGCCGCGCAACGTCAATTGGTCGTCGTCCGGCAAATGGGTGCACGCGGCCAAGATCGGCTTCGAGAAATATTTCTTGCGCAAGATGCGCAAAGGCACGAGCGAACCGTTCTACGAAGCGGCGGCCTTGAACATGCTCGGCATTTCCAAGTTGAAGCAGGTGACGACGGACTGAATCCGGATCAACGCGGCTCCATGCGCTCGAGCGCCAGCTCGATCGCATGGATGTCGGCGACGAGATCGACGGGCGCTTCGGAGAGGATTCGGACGGATCGGTCTTCGAGCACGTCGTCGTTCGGCGCTTCCGACCGCATGGCGGCGACTGCGCGGTCGCGCGCGCGCAGCAAGGCGCCGATTTCGACGCGGTAGAGGTGAATCATCGCCGCGATCCATCGGTCGATGTCGTCGCGATTGCTCGCAACGGCGAAGTCGCCGAGCGCGCATTCGATCGCTGCAGCCTCGCGCCAGCTCTCGCCCGTCACCCAGCGATTGGTCGTAAAGAGGCCGATCGGCGCGCCGCCCGCATTCATGGCGACGCCGACGATATGCGTGGGCGCTGCTGCGTCCCCGTCCGCGCCCGGCTCTAAGAACACGTGAAAATGCCCGTGTTCTCCAGCGATGCGTTCGTTCGGCGGATGTGCATGATAATAGTAACGCGCGCGTCCGGCGGCGTCGCGCGCATCGGCTTCCGGATAATGCGCCCATTCCACGATGGCGTGCGCGCCCTCGATCGCCGCGGTCACCGGACTGAGGCCGCGCGCCGCCATGCGCGCACGCGCGTCGAGCAGGCGCGCCGCGGCCTCGTATCGGGCCTCCAGCGTTTCGCGAGCCGCCGCATTTGCGCACGCGCGCCTCAGCGAGCTGGACATCGTCGCTCCGGCGTCATGCGGCCATCGTCCGCCTCTATCTGGAGGGACCGCAGGGATTGGCGCGCTTCGACGGCGCCGGGCCGCAGGGATTTGCGGCTTTCGCCGCCGGCGCGCAGGGATTGGCTTTGGCGCCCGCCGGCGCGCACGGGTTCGCGCTTCTCGTGGCGGGCGCGCAAGGGTTCGAGCGGCTGGAGGCCGGCGCACAGGGATTGGCCTTTGCGCGCGCGGACCCGCACGGATTCGACGGCGCGCAGGGGTTGCGGGCCTGGGCGATCTGAAGGCGGTCCGCCGCGACCGCGCGCGGCGCCGGCGCAGCGACGGCGAGCGCGGCCGCGACGGCGGACAATCTGCGCGCGCGCCGCGTGCGGTCGATGTTCGAGAAAGACATCAGGCGCTTTTTCTCTGCGAGATTTCGAGGCCGACGACAGACGGGCCGGGCGAGCCGCCGTCCGCTGCATCCGCATCGAGCGATTGCGCGGTGAGGGCGCCGCCCGCCGCGCGTTCGAGCCTCCCGCCGAGCGCGAAGCCGCCGACCGCAGCGGCCAGCAAGATCGCGAGGATCGCCCAGTCCGAAATCCCGAACAGCGACTGAAGCGTCTGGCCTTCCGGCCCCGCGGCGGCCAGATAGAACGGCTTGATGAAGTCGAACGCGGCGGCGAACGCGCCTGTGCCGACGATCATCCCGGCCATGAAGACGAACGCGTCGAGCCGGCCGCTGGCAAAGCCCGCCGCCGACGTGCCCGGGCAATAGCCGCCGATCGCCATTCCCGCCCCGACCAGCGCGCCGCCCGCGAGCGTCGCCCAGAAGTAGGTCGTCGGGATGAAGATGTCGTCGAACTTCATCACGCCTGTCGCATTGGCTGCGGCGAGCCCCGCGGCCGCGACGATGATGGCCGTGAACATGACCTTGAACACGGACCAGTCGGTGAAGCGGAATTGCGCGGTGAGCTTGCGCGGGCTGCCGAAACCGGCGCTTTCGAGCACGTAGCCGAACAATATGCCGAACAGCAGGCCGGAGGCGACGCCGTCGTCGGAAATGGGGAAGCTCATGCCCAGGTCCTCCGCATCAGATAACCGGCGGCGACGCCGACGACGAAAAAGCCGATGAGGAAGAGAAACGCGGCGACGGCCAGAGGCGCGCCGCCGGACAGGCCGAGCCCGCTCGTGCAGCCGCGCGCGAGCCGCGCGCCGAATCCGCTGAGCACGCCGCCGGCGAGCGCAAGCGCCAGACGCCGTCCGCCCGACAGGCGCGTCGGTCCGTCCACGCGCACGCGGAACCGGCCGCTCGTGATCGCCGCCAGCAACGCGCCGAGGAGGACGCCGAGAAGCTCCCAGCTGATCCAGCCGGCCAGCGGATTGCCGCTCAGCATGGGGCCGAGATAGCCGTTCTCGTGCGCGGCGCCGGGCGCGATCTTGTCGCCGAGCCACGCGGTCGCGCCGGTGAACGATCCGCTCGCGCCGAGTCCATGTCCGGTCACGAGAAAAGTCGCGAAGAGAGTCGCGCCGAGCGCGACGCCGGCGGCCAGCGGCGGCCAGAACGGTCTAACGGATGCGTTCATGTCGTGCCTTCCTGGTTCGAGCGCGCGACGTCACTTCGGCAGTCCGACGACCGGGTTCTTGAGGTTCGTCCATTCGTTCATCGAACCGGCGTACAGCTTCGCGCCCTTCTGGTGCATGATTTCGCTCGCCACAAACCATGCGCCCGATGCGAAATGGCCGGTGTTGCAGTAAGCGATGCTCGGTTTGGCGGGATCGATGTCCTGATCCTTCATGATCGCGCTGTATTGCTTGTCGTCCATGAATTCGTGCGCCGGCCCGACGGGCGTCGAAATTACCTCGGTCGGCAGCGCCTTTGCGCCTTGCAGATGTCCCGCGGCGGCGACGACCGGGCTCTTGGTCATGCCGTAGAATTGCGAGATCGGCCGGGCGTCGACGAGTTGCGC